>CAZTKF010000057.1:0-18980 GCA_964614205.1 uncultured Loktanella sp.
AAACCGGTCCGACCAACGGAAACTCTGTCCCGGAGTTCCCCACAAACGGGTGCGCCAAGGCCTCTTGGGGAAGGGTCCTAACAACCTAGCATCTCCCATTTGGGCTTCCAGCCAACGCTCTTGAAGTTGCGGGCCCATACGGCTTAAAGCCTGATAGCGTATATGCGCCAATGACGAAGGCAGACAATCTAGCGAACTGGCAACCCGCCAAATATCTCCACCGTTGCAAGTCAGCTAGGAGCGCTCTTCAACAGGCGCTACGCACCATTAGAGAGAATAAGAATTTCGATAGCAGTTGCTGGAACAGGGCGGGACGCTCGCCTGTGTGAGCAATCTTTGTAACCTCGCCTAGGTATCATCGTGACATGCCTGGGCATCAATTTACAAAGCTCCAGACGACATAAGCAATCTTACCACGCGTGTTTGAAGGCCATAGCTCCAATAGACGGTTGCAAATGGGAACATCAGTTTGAACATGTCCTTTGTTCATCCGGCCGGACCAGCTAGTTTCTCAATGCCGCGGTCAATCGAAACCGCCAGTACCAACAACAAGCCTGTCACGATCAGCCGCGCCTCGTTGGCCACGCCCATCAAATTGAGACCATTGGATACGGTGCCAATGATAAGCGCACCGAAGAGTGCGCCGATCACCATACCGCGCCCTCCAAAAAGACTGACCCCACCAATGACGGCGGCAGCGATGCTTTCAAGGAGCAACGCGCCACCGCCGACCCCGCCGCCAGAAGAGACCGATACGCCGAGAATGCGAGAGGCTGACAGAATGCCGCCAAAGGCCGCCATGCCTCCGGCAATCGCAAAGGCGATGATCTTGATCCGATCTACCTTGATGCCGGCGCGGCGTGCGGCCTCAGCATTGTCGCCGATGGCATAGAGATAGGTGCCAAACTGGGTTTCATGAGCAATATAGGACATGACACCTAGCAAACCGATGAACAGGATCACCGGCATCGGCAGGCCACGCTGGTTTTCAAGGAACATGAGCAAGACGATCAGAACTGCGCCGACAGTTGCCACGGGACCAAGCACGCCACCGGCAAACGAGGCAGGCAGGCCTGCCCTCTGCCGTGAACGGAAGGTTGTTAGCCGGATCAGGGCGAAAACCGCGATCGCGATCAGGACCAGCACCCAAGCGCCAAGCCCTGACACATAAGTCGCGGCCAATCTCTCGACCCCAGTATTGAGCAGATTGTAGCGGCCGGTATTGGGCAGGAGCAGCAATTGCACCCCGTTGAGCACAAGCCCGACGCCCAGAGTGACCACGAAAGACGGTACGCCGATCAAGGTGACCCATCGCGCGGATGCGGCCCCAATGAGCAGGCCGATCCCCACGCCCAGGAGGATGGCGAGGGGGATCGGAAGCCCGACATCCACGACCATCTTGGCCATGAACACCGCTGCGACGCCGGAGGTTGCGGCCACAGACAGATCGATTTCGCCGGTGAGCAGGACGAAGACCAATCCAAGAGCGATGATCCCCGTCACGGTGGACTGGATCATTAAATTGTTGAGATTACGGCTGGTCAGGAAGACATCCGATTGTGTGGCAAAAAAGAGAAATAGCACGACCAGTCCCAGCGCCACCGGAACAAAGCGCAGTTCATTTCCCAGCCGCTCGGTGAGGCCACGTCTCGTAGGTGCGATCGACTTGGGTGTTTCTGTTGTATCTGTCATCGGTTTGCCTGTGTTATCCGGCCATGTTGACGGATTCATCGCCGCCGACCATTACGTTGACGATCTGTTCGCCTGTCACGTCCTTGGAATCAAAACTGCCCGCGTTGCGCCCCAGCCGCAGCACTTCGATCCGGTCGGTATTATCCAGAACGAAGTGATGAATGTCATGGCTGATCACCAGAACCGCCAACCCGTGTGAAGCCAATTCCCGCACCAGATTGCCCACCTGTTCCGCTGCCGAGTGGCTCAGCGCAGCGGTGGGTTCGTCAAGCAGGACAACCTTCGGCTCCCACAGGATTGAACGGGCGATGGCGATGTTTTGACGCTGACCTCCGGACATGGCCCCCACATTGCGACTGAGCGAAATCGAGTCGAGCCGCATACGCCTGAGCACGTCCTTCGCCTTCTTCTCGGCCGAGGCGCGGGTCACGCGAAACCCGGTCCACCATGGGCCGGTCAGTTCGCGCCCCAGAAAGAGGTTCTGAACCGCGTCGAGATTGTTGCACAGGGCAAGGTCCTGATAGACCGTCTGCACGCCCATCTCCGCCACGCTGGCCGGGGTTGCCCCTTCGATACTGCGCCCTTCAAACAGGTATTCGCCGCTATCGGGGCGATGTGCGCCCGCCATCACCTTGACCAGGGTTGATTTGCCGGCACCGTTGTCACCGACAAGGGCCACGACCTTGCCCGGTTCGAGATCAAGCGAGACATTGGTCAGCGCCTTGACGCCGCCGAAGTGCTTTGTAATGCCGCGCAAGCGGAGGATGGGTTCGGTCATCTGTTTTCGCCCCTGGTTTGGGTGAGTGTCGGCAGTCATTACTACCGACACTCGCTTTGCATAGATGTGCTCGTCACATGTTGTCTTGGCAGATCTGGGTGTCTTCGGCACCTGCGCAGACCTGATCCCACGTATAGAGACCCGCTTCGACCACGGTCGAGACGTTATCTAGGGTCACGTTATCAACGGGCAGGAAGGCAGCGGGGACGTCCATGAACTCGTTGTTGACACTGTCATTGATCCAGTCACCGGACAGGTCTTCGCCCTTCAGGATGTTGACCGATAGATCCGCTGCGGCTTCAGCCATTACTCGCAGGTCTTTGAAGATAGTGTTGTCCTGCCAGCCCTGCACGACGAACTGGACGGCCTCGATGGTGGCGTCCTGGCCGCCCGTCACAACTACTTCACCCTTCTGATATCCTTGGCTGATGAGCGCCGCGACAGAGCCACCGGTGGTGCCGTCATTCATGCCAAGGAACATATCCACATTGCCGCCAGTGCGCGTGAGGCAGTTCTCAGCGAAGGCCTGCGCCTGCACTGGGTCCCAGTTCGGGGTGAAGTCCTCGCAAACCACCTGAACACGGCCGGATTCAATCAGCGGGTCAAGGTATTCATTCTGACCAAGCTCGTATTGCGTGGTGCCGTATTCGCCCTGGTTTCCCTTTACGCGAGCGATGCGGACAGTTCCCTCGGGCATGGCCTCAATCAGCTCGGCGGCGCGGGCCCCTTGAGCTTGGCCGACGGCGCGGGCATTGAACAGAACATGGGCCTCGGCCTTGCCGCCAACCGCGTCATGTTCGTAAAGCAGGACAGGCACGCCGGCCTCTTCGGCGGCCTTGAGTGCTCCGGCGGCGAGGTTTGCGTCGGACGAGGTATAGACAATCAGGTCGGCGCCCTGCGCCAGCGCGTCCTCAACCAGCCGCTGTTGTCGCTCCGGGTCGCCCTCACCGTTCTGTACGGTAACCGCGGCGCCCGGCATCCGCTTTTCCATAGCCGCAACGTAAAGCGGTGCATCGCGACGTTCGAAGCGGATAGTGGTAGAGTTGGGCAGCATAAAGAAGATGCTTGCCCCATCCTGCGCAACCGCCGGTGCCGTTGCGAACCCGGTCAGCGCGATGGCTGCGAGGGTGCTGGTTCCCCTGATTTTCATCGTGAAAGTCATTTTGACTCCTCCCTTGGAAATGGCTGACCTTTCTCGTGTCAGGCCTGTTTTTTACCGCCACGTTGACGGCAATCCGCGAAGTGGTTCCATAATGGTATCGCTACAAGAACATTAGTCTGTCGACCCTGGTGCGTCGCCTTGCGTTCTGTCCAATCTGGAACAAGCGGGTGCCTCGTCAGGGCAGCTTCTCGGGCAGTGGGGTCGCCTCGTAACAGCCGATCACCCCCTGATCGAAATCGAGGATCGACCCGGTCATGATGCCGGACTCGTCGCTGGCCAGATGAGCGATCCAGCGCGCCACCTCATTCATGTTGAGCAACCGACCAGCAGGCAATTTCGCTCCGGCATCTTTCTGCCAGCCATCGGGCATGTCGTGATACGTTTTCTGCGTGATGTCCTCGGCGGGGGTGTCCATCCATCCGATGGCAAGGGCGTTGACGCGGATACCGTCGCGCATAAGTGAAAAGGCCGCGTTCTTCGTCGTAGCCACCAATGCCGCCTTGGAGGCAGCATAAACTGTCAGGAACGGTACGCCCCCATGGGCTGTCACAGTAGCCACGTTGACTATGGTGCCGGGCCTGCCCGCATCGCGCCAGTGATTGGCGGCGTTCTGCATCAGGAAGAAAGGCGCCCGCGCATTGATCGCAAATGTCCGCTCCCAGAGTGCCGCATCGCCGTCCAGAATGCCGCCTCGGTCGGTGATGCCGGCAGAGTTCACCAGGATATCATAGGTGCCGAACTCCTCGATCGCGCGGTCATGCACTGATTGGCAATCTTCCAGATTGGTCAGGTCGGCCTGCTGGTAAACCACGCGCTGTTCCGACGTGCTCAAGGCTTCTGCGGCGGCCTTTCCCTCAGCCGCTTTGCGGCCCAAGATCAGCGCGCCCTTGAGCCCGCGCCGCAGCATCAGCTTCACCGAAGTCAGCCCGAGGCCCTGGGTGGAGCCCGTGACCACCGCCACCTTACCCTCGAATTGCCGATTCAGCGGCACATCAGTGTCAGAGGCCGCGCGATAGGCGGCATTGCCATAGGGGCTTTCATAGTCGGTCATGAGCAATCCACCTCCACTGGCTTGTTCGTTTGATAAGATTTGAGAGCCGCTTCCGAGAGCAGGAGTGCGCGCCGACCGTCTTCGAACGTCACATTGGGGGGCTTTCCAGCTGTTATTTGGTCGATGAAGTCGCGAATTTCCGCCTCATAGGCCGCGCGGTAGCGTTCGATAAAGAAATAGAGCAGCTCGTCGCGCGTTGCCGTGCCGCCAGCGCCATAGCGCGAGACTTCAGAGGGGCGGTGATTGTTTGAACGCACCATGCCCTCGGCGCCGAAGGCCTCCACGCGCTGGTCATAGCCATAATTGGTGCGACGCGAGTTGTTGATATGGCACAGGGCGCCAGACGCGCCGCGCATCACGATCATGGCGGTATCCACATCATTTAGCTCGGCAAAAATCGGGTCCACCCGGTTGGCGGCCATGGCAAAGACCTCCACCGGGTCTTCGCCCATGACGAAACGCGCCATATCCATGTCATGGATCGTCGTGTCGCGGAAAAGCCCACCGCAGGCCTCTAAGATTGGGCGCGGCGGGGGCGGGCCGGGATCGCGGCTAGTGATCACAAGAAGCTCCAGGTCGCCCACCTCGCCACGCGCCACTGCCTGCTGCACTCCAGCATGGCTAGGGTCGAACCGCCGATTAAAGCCCAGTTGCAACGGCACATCGAAGGCCTTGAGTTTCTCCTTGCACTCTTCAACCTTGTTGACATCCACGTCGATCGGCTTCTCGCACAAGATCGGTTTGCCCGCCTCTGCCGAGCGGAGGATCATCTCGACATGCGTATTCGTTGGCGATGCGATCAGCACGGCATCGACATCTTCCGCACCTAGCAAGGCATCAAGATTGCTGGTGGGCCGGGCACCGACAGCGGCCGCGGTGGCCTTGGCGCTGTCTTCAAATACATCAAAGCACCAAGTCACAGAGGCATCGGGCTGCAATGCGACCAGTCGAGCATGCATGTCTCCGATGCGACCGGTTCCAATGATTCCGAAACGCAGCATAAAATCCTCCTTGCGACTGCAATTTTTGGCAGTGTTGTTCTTAGGGCGTCCGGTCTCAACGTTGGGTTTGTCCAATTTGGAATTTTTACCCGGCGCCAGACCGGCGCGACTGCATTATCGTATGTATGAGAACATCGATACCTGCGGACAATGATTTGGAAATGACGGAACTGGAATACGAAAAACCACATCCGGCCGAGCTGGGGAATTTCTTCAACGAAATGTCGGCACACGAGTTGGAGCGGTTTCTGGAATTCGTCAGCCGGTTCATGACCGAAACCAAAGACACCCTGTTGCTGGGAATGCCTGCGCGTGAGATGCCGATCATGGTCCAGCTCATGCGCTCGCACCTACACGGGCGACTGGAGACCCCTTCATCATTGATTGACGGCTCAGGCCTGGCTCGTGGCACAGCTCATCGTCTGATCGAGGAGATGGTGGAGAACGGCCTCATAGCAAAACGCCCACGCACCCGCAGCGGCAAGACGTATTCACTGCATCCAACGCGGCAAATGATAGACGCGTGGGTGAATTATCTGCGTCGTGTAAAGTCGCTGCTGGGTGGCGCGTTTGGACTGTCTGAGGACACGGATTATTTCTTTGGTGCCTCCTATTTAGCCACCGCCGCGGTTGCCCCGCTGCCAGTCATGCCCAGCAAACTCAATCTGCCCGGTGGCCTGCGAATCCTCTTGCATGCGGATGCGGGTTTCATGGCGATGCAGAAACTCAAACGCCAGTTCGAGATGCATTTCGGTGCAGAGATTGAGGTGCGCGCACTCAGCATTGATCGACTGCATGAGGAAATCCTCGACAATGCCGGGCGCGCGCAATCGCGATATGACCTGGTCACCTGCGATGTCTGCTGGATGGAGGAAATGATCCAAGCCGATGCCATTCGCCCCGTACAGGTGCTAGAGGGGGGGGAGGCGCGCGACCTGCTGGATTTCCATCCAGAGGCGCTTTCCACCGCGCAAAGGGACGACACGCTCTATGGTATACCGGTCCAGACTACGCCAGAGCTTTTCCTCTATCGCACTGATATATTTGAACAAAATGGGCTTGAGCCACCGAAGCGCCTCAGCGAGGTTATGGAGTGTGCCCACCGGCTGCACGGGTCGGCGCGCCGGCTGAGCGGTATTTGCTGGAATGGCGCGCGCGGCACGCCGGTGGGTACAAGTTTCATGATGCTGATGGCGGACTTTGGCCAGCCGGTGCTGAACCTATCCCGGCAGGGCAACGGGTTCCGCGGCCAGCAACTTATCGGCGAAGAACTCATCCCGATGCTCAACAGTGATCAGGCGCTGGAAGCGGCGGCGTTTCTCGTTGAGCTGCTTTCCTGGTCGCCTCCCAACGTGCTGCAGATGTCTTGGTATGAGCGCGCGCGATGCTATGCCGATGGGCAAGCCGCAATGGCCTATTGCTACACTCAGATCCTGCCGATGATCGAGAACCAGCCGAATTCGCCAGCCTACGGGCGCACCGGATATCTACCGCATCCTACGGCGCCGGGCATCCCGCGCAGTGCGCCGCTGGGCGGCTGGAATATCTGCGTGCCCGCAAACCTCAAACCAGCACGGATTGGTGACGTGACCAAGGCTGCACGCACCCTTACGTCGGCAGCGGCCACAAAACTCTATATCGAAAATGGTAGCCTGGTGAGTTCACGTTTCAGCGTGTGTAACGACCCGGTCGTGGCGCATGGTCGCCCGGTCATTGCCACCGTGGATCAGATGGCCCGCTCTGGTCAGCTTCAAACCTGGGCGCGCCCCGCAGTGCCGCAATTCAACACGCTGGTACGCATTCTGGGCGAGGAAATCCACACGATGCTGTTGCGCAACAAGAAACCGGCCGCCGCCTTGCGCGACGCTCAGGCGCGCTGCGAGCGGGCTATGGGTCTATAGGATCAGAGACTTACCCATTGCCGTTCGACATGCGAAGTCTGCATTGCCTCGACCGTGCGCTGCACTTCATAGGCTTCACGGAAATCCGGGCCACAGTCTTTGTCGCCGGCATGCGCGGCCAGCAATTCGGCCACTTCAATTACCTTCAGGTCGTTAAACCCCAGATGATGACCGGGGGCCGGGCAAAAGGCGCCATACGGTGGATGCGCTGGTCCAGCCTCGATCCGAGTATAGCCGCTGCGACCCGGCACGCCGGACCAGTGCTGCAACTCGTTCATCCGTTCCTGGCTGAAAGCCAGCGCCCCCTTGGTTCCAGTGATCTCCCAAGACAGGTCCATGGTACGCGCTGTCGCGGCCCAGTTCGCCTCGATGCTGCCGTTCACCCCGCTTTCAAACCGGATCAGCGCATGGGTCATGTCATCGACCTCGACCGGGCTGCGCTCGGATGCGCCAGAAGCAGTAGGGCGCATAGCGTGGACGGTCCGGCAATCGGCCTGTACCTCGGCCATTGGCCCAAGAAGGGTGCGCGCCATCGATATGATATGGCTGCCAATATCGGCAAGCGCGCCACCGCCGCGCGGATCAGTGCGGAAGGAATGTGGCACGTCCGGGTCGGCCATGTAGTTTTCCGCATGCCGGCCGCGAAAGCCGATGACCTCGCCGATCTCGCCCGATGCAATGATATCGCGTGCGAGCTTGATCATTGGGTTGCGCAGGAAGTTGAATCCGACCAGCGTGACCACCCCCGCCTGCTCGGCTGCTTCGGTCATCTCAAGCGCCAGTGCTGCAGTGGTCGAAAGTGGCTTTTCGCAATAGACGGTTTTGCCCGCGGCAATGGCCGCATGCGCGATCGGCGCGTGAAGCACGTTGGGCGCGGTGATGGCGACAATATCAACGGCGTCATCAGCGATCAGCACCTGCCAATGTCCCGTGCTGCGCGCAAAGCCAAGGTCTAGTGCGGCCCTGGCCGCCAGTTCCTCGCTCGCATCGGCGAGCACGTTCAGCCGCGGCTCGACCGGCAAATCAAATAATCCCGAAACTGCACGAAACGCATTAGCATGGCAGCGCCCCATGAACCCCGATCCCACAAGTCCGATCCCGATTTCCAGCTTACTCATTCAATGGTCCTCTCTCTCGATCCAAGCCGCATGTCCAAACTGGAATTCCACGTCAAAAACAGCGACCAGAATTCTGTCCAAATCCGACACTTTGTTCACTCAAGGGTTTGCCGCCTTCCGGCAGTCGCTGATTCACAGGGAGGATTCGATATCACAACCCGACTAATGCTACATCGTCATCGGTGCAGGACCGGCTGACTGTGCAGTGGCCGGGCGCTTGTCCAGCATAGGTGCAGAGTACCGTTCGACCTGACCCAGCCCCCTTAAATCAGTCCACTGAGGTGTTAGTAATCCGTCCAAGCAAAGGATGGACCATGAAACGCAGATTTTCAGATGAACAGATCATTGGGATGATCAAGGAAAGCGAAGCTGGCGTAAGAGCTCAGGAAGTTTGTCGCAGATACGGCATCAGCGACGCAACCTTCTACAAATACAAAGCCAAGTTTGGCGGCATAAACGTGTCTGATGCCAAGGAGTCTCGGGCTCTGGAAGACGAGAACAAAAAGCTGAAGCGCATGTTGGCGGATGCGATGCTGGACAATGCAGCGCTTAAGGATCTCGCGAAAAAAACTACTGACGCCCGATGTGAAGTGGCGAGCCGTGCGCCATGGATGGAACTGCACGGCTTGTCCGAAAGTCAGGTGTGTGAATTGGCCGATCTGCATAGGTCAGTCTTCTAGTATCAGAAGGAAGACTAGCGCGATGATGCTTTGCGCAAACAGCTGCGAGAGCTGGCGAATGAACGTGTCGGTTCGGGTATCGCCGTTTGGGCATCTTGCTGGCTAGGGAAGGTTTATTGGGCGAACCACAAGAAGCTGTTCAGGCTCAATCGTGAGGAAGGGCTGGCGGTGCACCGTGGGTGGTCACGCAAACGGGCTTTGGGCACGCGCAGGCCTATTTTGGTGCCGGATCGAGCCAATCAGCGTTGGTCGCTCGACGTTGTGTCGGATGCCTCTGCAGATGGTCAGCGTTTCAACGTGCTGTGCATCGTGGATGACTGCACGCGGGAGGCACTAGCAACTGTCGTGGATCGTTCTTTGTCCGGGGCGAGGGTGACGCGCGAACTGGATGACTTGATCTGCAGGCGTGGTCAGCCAGACATGATTGTCGGTGACAATCGTACAGAAATGACCTCGCACGCCATACTCAGATGGTGCCAGGACACCGGTGTTGGTTGGCATTACATCGCGCTAGGTAAGCCAATGCAAAACGCATTCGTGGAAAGCTTCAATGGCCGACTGCGAGATGAATGCTTGAACGAACACATCTTCGGCAATCTCGCCGAAGCACGGAAGATCATCGAGAACTGGAGGATCGATTACAACACGCAACGACCGCACACATCGCTTGGCGGGCAGGCACCGGCCGTCTACGCCAATCTCAACCGCGCCACTCGGCCCGCCTCGCTTGAGCTTCGCAAGGGCTCCGCTCAGCAGGCCCAGACCGCAACCATACCAACAGAAAGAAACAGGAACGGATTCTACACTTGAACGGCCCGCATCAGGGGCTGGGTCATTTGCTATCAAAGGAGCAGCATAGAACCATGAAAGGGCAATCCCAAGAACAGATCAGTAGTCAGGACAGATTGATCTGCCGCTTTTGGCTGAGGCCGCGCAAGCCAGCGCGATTGCCAGTGCCGCTCGACCGTCATCTTGATTGGCCGATGGCGCACGCCCTTGAATAATTGCAGCGTGAAATTCATCCAACGCGTGATAAAACGACACATCATAGCGTTCGAGAAAGAAATGCTTCAGCGGTTTGCGCGCTTCCGTCTGCGTTGCCGACCAGCGCACCAGCGGATCATCCCGGTGGTTTTGTGTCTGCACAAGGCCTTCGGTACCAAAGGCCTCTATTCTCTGATCAAATCCATAAGCACACTGGCGACTGTTGTTGATGTGGACAATGGCCCCCGATGGCATCTTGAGTTGCGTCATGGTGAGATCAAAATCGCCATCTGCGCCGATTTCCGAGTTGAACACGCAGCTACCGTGCGCAAAAACTTCGGTTGGCCGTTCGCCGGCGATCCAGCACATCAGGTCGATATCATGGATTGTTGCGTCAACGAAGTACCCCCCCGAGGCGCGGACATAATCTATAGGCGGTGGAGTAGGTTCGCGGCTTGTGCTCATCAGCATGTTCAGCCGACCGATTTCACCCTCTGCAACCGCCTGCCGCAGTGCGCTGTTGTCAGAATCAAAGCGACGGTTGAAGCCAAGCATGAAAGGAACGGGATGGGCCCCAAGCACGGTCAGGCAGTGATCTACTCGTTCTAATGTCTGGTCCAGCGGTTTTTCGCAATAGATTGGCTTGCCCGCCTTGGCGGCAGCGATGATGTATTCAACATGGGTATTTGTGGGTGTCGCGATGATGACGGCATCGACCTTTGGGTCGGCCAGCATGCCGTTCAGATCATCCATCGGACGCCCGCCGTAGACCTGCGCGATTTCTTGCGCTCCTGCCAGGCGCGGATTGAAGACGACTTCGAGCGTCAGACCCGGGTGGGCGTTGATCTTGGGGCCATAGACATGCGCCATGCGCCCTGTGCCCATGAGGGCTATGCCGAGTTTGGTCATGCGTGATCCTCCAGAATGATTGCCGCACCCTTTTCGCCGATCATGATCGAGGCAGCATTGGTGTTCCCCGTTACAATGCGCGGCATGATAGAGGCATCGACAACACGTAGCCCTTTGATGCCTTGCACACGCAGGCGTGGATCAACGACAGCCTCCGGGCCTGTTCCCATGGCGCAGGTGCCAACGGGATGCAGCAAAGACAAGCCGGACTGACGGCAGTAGGCGATCAGATCATCGTCGCTTCGCACATCCTTTCCAGGGGAAATCTCGTATTCAACGTGGCCGGACATTGGTGCCGTTTCTGCAATCTTGCGACCAAATTTCAGCCCAGCGATGGCCGCCTGCTGATCCGCTTCATCTGCGAAAAAATTGAATTGTATGGCCGGTTGATCCGTCGGCCGTGGTCCTTTGATTTTGACCGATCCGCGCGAGTTGGGACGCATATGTTCAGCAAGAATTGTGAACCCCGGAAACGGGTGCGGCTTCAACTGTTCATTTGTACACCACGCCATGAAGGTAACCATCATGTCAGGTCGGTCGATGTCCGGCCCTGACCGAATGAAACTATTTGAGTAGTTGCCATTGTCGGCAAATGGACCTGTTCGGAACAGCGCATAGCGCAACAGCTGAAGCCCACCTTTGATCTTGCTGTTGTAAAGGTCATTGACGGTGTTCGCGCCCTTGGAACGATACTCTGCACCAATGCCGAAGTGGTCCTGCAGATTCTCGCCTACCCCGGGCAGATCGTGCTGCACGGCAATTCCTTGCTTTTGTAAGAACGCAGCAGGGCCGATCCCGGACAATTGCAACAATTGTGGCGAATTGAACGTGCCGCCAGATAGGATAATTTCCCGCCGGGCCGTGGCTTTGTGTGTCCCAGATTTGTCTGACCAGACAATGCCTGTCGCCCTCTTTGCGTTAATGATAACGCGCTCGACCATCGCATTTAGCCGAAGGTTGATATTGTGCTTTGCAGCCCCCCGCAGGTACCCTGCAGCCGTACTCCAGCGCCGGCCGTTCTTGGTCGTCGTCTGTACATATCCGGTCCCCTCCTGCTGCGGGCCATTGAAATCATTATTGCGCGGCAAGCCAAGCGTGGCAGAGGCGTCATGAAACGCCTCTCCAAGGGTATGTTTTTCTCGGATATCAGAGACAGCGACAGGCCCGCCTACCCCGTGATAATCATCGGCACCGCGTTCCTGATCTTCGCAGGATTTAAAATAAGGCAAGACATCGTCCCACCCCCAACCGATACAGCCCGCGTCCCGCCAGCCGTCAAAATCCTCTGGCTGACCGCGCATGTAGATCATGCCATTGATCGCGCCAGTACCCCCCAGCACCTTGCCGCGTGGCTGGAACAGGCGACGGTCGTTCAGGTGCGGCTCCGGTTCGCTTTCATAGCACCAGTTCACCGATTTGTTGGCGTAGAGCATCGAATAGCCAAGAGGAATATGGATAAACGGATTGCGATCCCTGCCGCCTGCTTCCAGGAGCAAAACTGTCATGCCGGCTTCTGCCAACCTACCCGCAACAGCACACCCGGCGGACCCTGCGCCCACAACAATAATGTCGTACTCCTTGTCCGCCATTCCGCGATCCTCCCATCGATTGAGGAAAGCCTGTCGCATGGTAAGAGACCGCGAAACCGTCGAAAAATCAGATTTGGATATTTATGCCGTCGCAGAGGCTGAAATTGCCGATAGACTAGCTGAAGAATGGGAGTGAGGCCATGACACGGGAGGAGTTGCTGCGCATTTTGACGTTTGTCGATTCGACACGTCAACTTTCTGAAATGCGGACCGATCTTGCCACTGTTGATCCGCGTTGGAACATCATTTCCTATGCGATGCGCCGCCACCTTGAAGGCAAGTTGCTTACGATGACTTCTGCAGCCAGCGCGGCAGATGTCCCCTATGGCACAGCGATGCGTCGTCTTGGCGAATTGATCGAAGAGGGATTCCTGATCAAGCGCCCTAGGTCCAAAACGGGCAAATCATTCTCTTTGCACCCGTCGCGCAAGATGATTGAAGAGGTTGAAAGCTTTGCATTGCAGCTCAAGGCGACGGTTGGCACGACCTTCGGGTTTACGACAGATGGCGGATCAATCGATGATTTCTACTTCGGTGGCTACTACATGGCCTCACGGATTTTGCCGTATCCCAACGCAATGCGCGTTGGGGTTGGCTACGATCACAAGGTGCGAATTCTCAGCCCTGCCGACCCGACCTTCAAGACGCTGAGCGACTTTTCATCCAATCTTGATGAAATGTGCGGCACCAACGTTGAAATCGTCAATTTGGCGCTGGATGATCTGCATCAGGAAATCATGGACAATGCGGGCCGGACTAGCTCGAGTTATGATTTGGTCGCGATCGATTTGCCTTGGGTTGGTCAATTGGCTGAGGAAGGCGTGATCACACCCCTCAACACCTTCATGCAGACAGATCGTTACAACCCGTCTGATTTTCATAGTGGGCCCTATAAGGGATCCTCTTGGCGTGGCATGCAATATGGCCTTCCGATACAGCCAACGGCCGAACTTCTTTTCTGCCGCCAAGACCTGTTTGATGAGGCTGGGCTTAGCATTCCAAAGACGACTGACGATGTGCTTTTTGCTGCGCGTATGTTGCATCGGTCTGCCTTTAAGCTGTCAGGCATCGTCATGAATTTCGGTCGCGGTACCCCCGTCGCGCATTCATTTCTGCAAACCATGGCAGATTTTGGTCAGCCCATCATCAATCTCGCGCCACTCGGGCCGGATTTCGATGTTTTGTCGATAGAAGGAGAACAATTCAGGCCCATGATCCAAAGTGATGCCGGCCGTCAAGCTGCTGAATATCTGCTTGAACTATTGCAATATGCTCACCCTGACAGTCTGCGCTGCAATTGGGATCGGCGTATTAAGACTTTTGCCCGCGGGCAGGCCGCGATGACATATGGATGGAGCATCCGAGCAGGGTTGATCGACAACGACGACGCGTCTCCGGCCAAAGGCAACACGACCTATACTGTCCATCCTACAGGGTGCGGCCGTGGACCGATTTCGCCCATTGGCGGGTTTTCTCTGGCGATGCCGTCTGGGCTTTCGCAGGACAGGCAGCGGCGATCGTGGAAGGTGATGGAATACCTGACACGCCCGGAAATGATGAAATGGTACGTGCAGAATGGAAATATCACGAGCCCAAGGTTTTCGACCAACGCCGACCCGGAAGTCCAGGCAATCAATCCGCTGATCGGGCAAATCGATGCGATGGAACGTCGCGGAGAGTTGCAGACTTGGCCGCGTCCTCCCATCCCAGAATTTAGCTGTATAGTCAGCATTTTAGGAGAGAATGTGTTCCAGATGTTGCAAGGCGAACTCTCTATGTCCGAGGCTTTGACAAAGGCACAAGACAGGGCGGACCGCCTGATGAGGGCCAACGGTCGATACTGATGCAGCGCCGTGGTACCAAAATGGGTGAAAGACTCATTTTGGATATCTTACCAGTCGAACCCTGAGTGACGCTCTTGCACGATCGCACCACGACAAAAAGCAATTGCGCCCTAAAGCGCAGGCGACATCAACGGGCCGGGAGGAGAACTGGCTCTGGAGAACTCTGGGAGGAGAGATAGCAATGAAAATATCGTCCATTTTTGGCGGCGCGCTGGCGGCCGTCACATTGACAACCACATTGGCGATGCCGGCAGCTGCACAAGATTTCAGCCTGTCCTTCATCGTCAAAGACATGACGAATCCGTATTACTGGCGCATGGGCGAAGGTGCAAAACGCGCCGCCGAAGAGCTGGGGATCGAGATGAACTTTGTGTCCGCCGCGACCAATGGCGACATCGAAGGGCAGATCGCGGTTGTTGAAACCGAGCTTGTCAAGAGCCCCGATGCAATCGTGCTAGTTCCCATGAACGGTACTGCGCTGATCCCCAAAGTCATGGAAGCCAACAGCCTCGGTATTCCGGTCATCACCGCTGATACCCGCGTTGATGATGGTCCCGGCAGGGTTGAGACCTTCGTCGGTTTGGATGAGGAAGAATCCTTTGCCGAAATGGCAGAGTGGGTTGTCGAACAGATTGGCGGTGCAGGCGAAGTCGCTATTCTGGAAGGTTTCCGCGGCAGCTCCACCGCCGAGTTGCGTCTCAACGGTATGATGCGGGTCTTCAACAGCTACCCAGACATCGAAGTCGTGGCCTCGATTGCTGCGGACTGGGATCAGGAAAAGGGTTTGAAAGCCGCCGAAGATATACTTCAATCCAACCCGGAGGTTGACGCCATTCTTGGCACAAATGACCTGATGGCTATGGGAGCAGTGCAAGCCGTGCAGGGCGCGGGCCGCTCGGAGGACATCATCGTGGTGGGTGACGATGCCATCCCGTCCGCTTTGGCGTCGATGCGTGCCGGTGGTGGCCTGAACGCTACTATCGACGGCAACACCGATCAGGTGGGTTATGAAGCTGTGATGGCGGCCTACAGGTTTGTGACCGAAGGAGCAGAATTGGACGAGTGGATTGTCGTTCCATCTTCGATCCTTGAACCTGCGGACGTGACCGACGAATATCTCGCAAGGCGTGGTATCGAACTGGACTAATCGCAATCCGTTTTACACATGAACCGGGTGCATGCACCCGGTTCTCCTTATTCTGCTTTGAACGAGGCGACGATATGACCAATCCAGTTCCACTGGTCGAAATGCGCAATATCAGCAAGCATTTCGGCGGCCTGCAAGCTCTCAGTGATGCTTGCCTTGACCTTTATCCCGGAGAAGTTGTCGGCGTCTTGGGCCACAATGGCGCGGGCAAGTCGACGCTGATGAAAATTCTTGCAGGAGCCCAGACGGCCAACAGCGGTGACATCCTGATCAACGGCGACTTGGCCGAAATCCGCGATCCAAATGATGCCCGGAGCTACGGCATCGAGACAATTTACCAAGAGCTTGCGCTCTGTGGGAATCTTGATGCGCCATCCAATCTGTTCATGGGGCGCGAGTTGCACAAATGGGGCTTCTTGCGCAAGCGCGCAATGAGGCGAGAGGCGGCAGAAGCGCTGAGCAAACTCAACATCCGGATAAAGTCTTTAGAGACTGATGTGGAAATGATGTCCGGCGGGCAACGCCAATCGATATCGATCTCGAGAGCGGTCCACTTTGACGCCAAGATCATCATCATGGATGAACCAACCGCCGCATTGGGAATGGAAGAGTCTCAAAAGGTTGTCGACCTGATTCAGGACCTCAAGGAACACGGGATCGGAATTCTGTGGATCAGCCATGATATACATGACGTTTACAATTTCACAGACCGGATCGTCATCTTCCATGGTGGGAAGAATGTCATGACCGCGAAGACCAAGGACTTCACCCAAGATGAAATCGTGTCGATGATTATTTCCGGCACACCTGTCCAAAAGGAAGTATCGGCATGACGATGTTAGAAAAAGTTAGGTCCTATCCACTCACATGGATAGTTGTCGTGGCCTTTGTGCTGGCAGTGGCTCTTACAATGGCATCACCCTATTTCCTGACTTCAGGCAACATCAACAACCTGCTCAAGCAAGTTTCGATTGTCGCAATTCTAGCAGCCGGGCAGTCCATGGTCATTATCACCGGTGGGATCGACCTTTCGGTCGGATCTGTGCTGGCGCTTTCGGCGGTAACGATCGGTTGGCTGGTGCAAGCGGATGTGGATCCACTGATCGCAACTTTCTGCGGTCTGGCCATGGGCACGCTCTGTGGCTTCATCAATGGTATCATCATCACTCGTGGTCGCATTGCACCATTTATCGTGACGCTGGGCATGCTTGGTATCGCTCGAGGGATGGCGTTGGTGATTACCGGTGGTGTTTCCTACCAGATCCTAGAGCCGCTCTTTCTGACCATCGGAAACAGCAAATTCCTTGGCCTGCCTATCCCGATCTACTTTGTCATCGTGACCTATCTGGTGGTGCATATCGTCATGCACTACCGCGTCTTCGGTCAGCACATATACGCTATCGGCGGCGAAGAGCGCGTGGCCCGACTACAAGGTATTAAGGTGGACCGTGAAAAGGTGAAGGTCTACACGATCAGTGGTTTCCTCGCCGCACTGGCCGCCGTTGTTATGGTGGGACGTCTCGCCGCGACACCGCCCAGTGTTGCACAAGGGATCGAGTTGCAGGCAATTGCTGCGGTCATCATCGGCGGGATAAGCTTCACCGGCGGACGCGGCCTTGTGTTGACGGCGCTGGTTGGCGCCCTGATCATGGCAATGATCACCAACGGTCTAAACATCCTCGGAATCTCGTCCTTCTGGCAACAAGTGCTGATCGGGGTCGTGATCATTGCGGCGGTTTGGCTCGACAACCTCAAATCCGCGGCACGGCAATGAGCAAGCCTGAGGTTGGTATCGGGCTGATCGGTTCGGGCTTTATGGGCCGGTGCCACGCCAATGCATTCAATGCAGTCGCCGGTCTGTTTGATCTGCCCGCGCTGCCCCGCTGCGAGATGCTGGCGGATGCCACGGATGAGATTGCAGCAGCAGGGGCAGAGGCACTTGGCTTTGCCCGTGCCACATCAGACTGGAAGTCGCTCGTAGATGATCCCAAGGTCGATATAATAGCAATCACCGCGCCGAATATTTTTCACGAGGATATGGCACTGGCCGCGATTGCTTCTGGCAAGACTGTTTATTGCGAAAAGCCGCTTTCAACGACGGCAGATTCCGCCCTCAGAATGACCGAAGCCGCCGAGGCGGCAGGTGTTGTCACGATGGTCGGCTTCAACTTCCAGCGCAATCCAATGATCCGGCTCGCCCAAGATCTGATCTCTGCAGGCGAATTGGGCGAGATCACAGGCTTTCGCGGGCGCCATGCCGAAAACTATATGTGCGACCCTGAGGCGCCACATTCTTTCCGCACGGCCCCCGAAGGCGGGGGCGCTGTGGCCGATATCGGAAGCCACATCGTATCGATGGCGCGCTATCTGCTTGGCCCGGTTGTAGAAACAAATGCGGTAAGTCAAACGATCCACAAGACACGGCCCATCAAAGCCGGAAGCACTGAGCGCGCGCCCGTCGTCGTGGACGATATGACCCATGCACTCCTGCGCTTTAAATCAGGTGTCGTCGGCAGCATCGAGGCAAATTGGGCGGCAACCGGTCGCACCATGGACCTGTCATTCGAAGTGACCGGCACAAAAGGTGCAATTGCCTTCAGTCAGGAACGGATGAACGAGTTGCTTTTGACCCAGGGCAGCGGCCCAACGGCTGGTTTCACCCGCATTGAAGCAGGCCCAAATCACCCGCCCTACGGTCAGTTTTGTCCGGCCCCGGGTCATCACCTTGGCTTCAACGATCTCAAGGTAATCGAGGTCGCGCAGCTCATTTCGGCGCATGTGAATGGGGAAGAGTGCGGCCCTGATTTCCGCGAAGCATTGGAAGTGCAACGAACCATTGAAGCAATGCAACGATCATCCATAAAACAGGCCTGGACGATCGTCTGAAACTTGAGTGAAAGATCACGACGCCAAATTTCGCCCTTATAACGCCCTGAGATTGCTTCGACTGGAAGATTTGCAGGTAACGCGCTCTGGGCAACAAGAAGGCAAAGAAGTGTGGGAGTTGGTGACTGCAAGCATTCGACAAATGGAGATTGCAGACGTTCGAAAGGAGGTCGCGAACTGGCGTCTTGTCCCGCATAGCAGACTTTGGTCATGTGCGCGGTCAACGACTGCTCCCGGC
>CAZTKF010000058.1:0-18874 GCA_964614205.1 uncultured Loktanella sp.
ACAGAGCCGCGCCTGATGCCACACTTGCATCTGTCTCTGCAACATGGCGACGACATGATCCTGAAGCGGATGAAACGCCGCCACCTGCGCGACGATGCAATTGCCTTTTGCCAAGAGGCGCGCAAGCTGCGCCCCGACATGACCTATGGCGCAGATATCATCGCCGGCTTTCCGACAGAAACGGATGAAATGTTTGCCAACTCGCTTGCTTTGGTCGAGGCATGCGATCTGACATGGCTGCATGTCTTTCCCTATTCCCCGCGCCCCGGCACACCTGCCGCCAGAATGCCGCAAGTGAATGGCAAGCTGATCAAGGAACGTGCGGCGGCCTTGCGCAAAGCCGGATCACAGCAGGTGGACCGCCATCTTAAGGCACAGGCAGGCAAGACCCATCGGGTCCTGATGGAAAACACGCGCATGGGCCGGACAGAGCAGTTTACCGAGGTCCTGTTCAGCAAAGACCAGCCCGAAAGCCAGATTGTTCAGGCGCAAATCACCGGATTTGCAGGTCACCAACTGACTGCATAGGGTGCGGGGATGACGACACTTCCCATTCTCTGGACGTTCCGCCGTTGCCCTTACGCCATGCGCGCCCGGCTTGCGATCCAGTCCAGCGGCCAGCAAGTGCAGCTAAGGGAAATCCTGCTCAGGGATAAACCGGCACCATTTCTTGCAGCCTCGCCCAAAGGCACCGTTCCTGTATTGCAGGATGGCGACAAGATCATCGAGGAAAGTCGTGATGTGATGCTTTGGGCGCTGGGCCGCAATGACCCCGAAGGCTGGTTGGACATGCCGCAAGAAGGCCATGCGCTGATCGACGCTTGCGATGGCCCATTCAAGCGCGCCCTCGATCATACAAAATATGCCGTGCGATTTCCTGACCGCGACGAGGCCGAGGAACGCGCCAAGGCGATGGTTTTTCTGCGCGAGTGGAATGATCGACTGAACACCGCGCCTTACTTGATGGGGCCAAAGCGCACATTGGCAGATATGGCGATTCTGCCCTTTGTGCGGCAATTCGCAAACACAGATCGCGTTTGGTTTGATGCACAGGGGTTGGGATCACTCAGAAAATGGCTGGACGATTTTCTTGGCTCAGATCGGTTTCGCGGCGTGATGACGAAATATCCGCCTTGGCAAAGCGCACAGGATCGGGTCTTGTTTCCGTAAAGCCAAATAGGGACCGTCGGCCATGCAGCTTCTCATTTCGCCTGCTTCACCATTTGTGCGCAAAGTCCGCGTGTTGATCCGTGAGGCGAACCTGATGGATACAGTGGAAGAAGTGAACGTTTCAACCACGCCGATGAACTCGGCGCCAGAAGTCGTTGCCGCCAACCCTATGGGCAAAATTCCCGCCCTGATCCGCGCCGATGGCCCGGGGATCTATGATAGCCGCGTGATTACGCGCTTTCTGGACGATATGGCAGGTGCGAACCTTTATCCCCAGAGCCGGATATGGGAAATCCTGACACTGGAAGCGACCGCAGATGCGATCATGGATGCAACCGTTTCTATGTCATACGAAGCACGCCTACGCCCGCCAGACAAACAATCGTCAGAGTGGATCGAGGCACAGTGGGCCAAAGCTGCCCGCGGGATCGCCGCGATCAACAGCCGCTGGATGAGCCACCTGACGGGGCCGCTCAACATCGGGCAAATTGGTGTGGCATGCGCACTTTCATATGTCGACTTGCGGCATGATGCGCGGGGCTGGCGGAACGGCAATGAGGCGCTTGCCAACTGGCATGCGCAATTCTCTGCCCGCGACAGCATGATCGCCACCAAGCCGGACTAGCGTGGCCTAGAAATTGAAACTGACACCAAAGTTGACTGCGTTGGTGATGACGTCTGTTTCCAAAGTGCCACCGCTTTCAAGATCAGCGGTATTGGATGAAAACGTGCCTTTATACTCACCAAATACAGACCAGCTATCGTTGATCGGCAAAGACGCACCAGCGACCCAGGTCGCGGCAGGGCCGGTCAGCTGATAGCCTAGTGTTTCAGAGGCCCCATTGGTCACTTCGACATGCGGCAAGGCAATTCCGATGCCACCGCCGACATAGGGGGTCACATCACCAATCGCTTCATTCCACCGGCGATAGGCGTTAATGGTGAGCGTGTTCAGACCATCTGTAAATTCCAGCACCTGATAGCCTGCGGGCAGGTCACCATCTGGATAGACTTTGTTGTGGGCGAAATCCAAACCATAGCCAAAAGTAGGGGATTTCCAACGCGTTGCGCGAATTCCGTAGTAAGGCGGCGCTTCAAAAGAGCGGCCGACCCAGTCTTGGGAAAAATCATCATCCGGAATGATCGCGTCACCACGAATCGAAATATCTGATGCCGGCGCAGACTGTACGCCACCATAAAAGCTGAGTTGCACCTCCGCCGACGCGGAGACAGGAGCAATCATCATGCTGAGGCAGAGCGCAAAGACGCGTTTCATTTCAGAAATTCCAAAAGTGAGTGACAATTCATGTGGGTAAACCTGTGACGCAAAGCTGACAACAAAACATTAATCACCTCTCTGTCACAGAACTGCGATTGTGGCATGCCCGACACAACTATTCGTCATTTAAGGAAAAAATCCGCCGACTACCGCATTGAATAAGCGGATTCCTGTCACCCCGACCGCAAGTAACCGGATTTGCAGGCAGCCTGTGGCGGGGTCGATTCTTTGTCACGCAGCAAGAGAAGTGTTGGGCATCGACACCATACAGATGCGGCAAGTGGCCCCGCGCGCGATTGTCCGCTGGACCTTGAAAGGTTTGATAGTTAAACAGCGGCAAAATTGATCGGTGTTGGCATCGGTCTATTTTTTCGTGCGGGCATATACGCCCATCAAAAGAATCGGAGATGCATCCCGTGTCACATGCAGATGATCACCAGGGCACACGCCGCGACTTTCTTTACTACGCAACCGCCGGAGCGGGTGTTGTAGCAACGGGTGCCGCAGTCTGGCCACTGGTAAACCAGATGAACCCTTCCGCCGACGTTCTGGCGCTCGCCTCGATCCGCGTTGATATCAGCGCAGTTGATCCCGGCACACAGATTACAGTGCTTTGGCAAGGCAAGCCGGTCTTTATCCGGTCCCGGACCGAAGAAGAGATCGCAGAAGCGCGCGCCGTGGATGTGAATGACCTTCCTGATCGCAATCATGAAAATGCCAACCTTCCGGCCGGCGGACCCGCCACGGATGAAAACCGCGCGTTGAGCGAAGACGGTACATGGCTTGTTCAGATGGGTGTGTGTACGCACCTTGGCTGCGTGCCTTTGGGTGAATCAGGTGATTTTGGCGGCTGGTTCTGCCCGTGCCACGGTTCTCACTACGATACATCCGGCCGGATCCGCAAAGGCCCAGCGCCGCGCAACCTGCCCGTTCCTGTCGCGTCCTTCGTGGACGAAACAACTATTCAACTCGGTTAAGGAGAGAAAGCCATGGGCGGAATTCCCCACGACCATTACGAACCAAAGACCGGCGGCGAAAAGTGGCTTCACACGCGCCTGCCCATCGTTGGTTTGCTGTATGACACACTGATGATCCCCACACCCAAGAACCTGAACTGGATGTGGATCTGGGGTATCGTCCTTGTTTTCACTCTTGTGCTGCAAATCGTGACCGGGATTGTCCTGGTGATGCACTATGTGCCGCATGTTGATATGGCGTTCACCTCGGTTGAGCATATCATGCGCAACGTGAATGGCGGCCATATGATCCGCTATTTCCACATGAACGGCGCTTCGCTGTTCTTTGTTGCAGTTTATGCGCATATCTTCCGGTCGCTCTACTACGGTTCATACAAGTCACCGCGCGAAGTGACATGGATCGTCGGCATGCTGATGTATGTGCTGATGATGGGCACGGCCTTTATGGGTTACGTGCTGCCATGGGGCCAGATGTCGTTCCACGGCACGGCTGTTATCACTGGCCTCTTCGGTGCGATCCCCTTCATCGGTGAATCGGTACAGGTCTGGCTGCTCGGCACGCCAAACGGATCAATCGGCCAGCCTGCGCTGAACCGCTTCTTCTCGCTGCACTACCTGCTGCCCTTCATCCTGCTGGGCCTGACAATCGTGCACGTCTGGGCGTTCCACACGACTGGCAACAACAACCCGACGGGTGTTGAGGTGCGTCGCACATCGAAAGAAGACGCAGCCAAAGACACGCTGCCATTCTGGCCATACTTCGTGATCAAGGACCTGTTTGCGCTGGCCGTGATTCTGGCCGTGTTCATGGCGATTGTCGGCTTTATGCCAAACTATCTGGGTCACCCTGACAACTACATCCCTGCGAACCCGCTGGTCACACCATCGCACATCGTTCCTGAATGGTACTTCCTACCGTTCTACGCGATCCTGCGTGCGTTCGACCAAGAGGTCTGGCTGGTTATCGCTGTGAACTGGATCACCTTCGGGATCGTCGATGCCAAGTTCTTTGGTGTGATCGCGATGTTCGGTGCGATCGTTGTGATGGCGCTGGCACCGTGGCTTGATACCTCTTCTGTCCGCTCGGGCCGTTACCGTCCGATGTTCAAGTGGTGGTTCTGGCTGTTCGCCGTGAACTTCATGCTGCTGATGTGGGTTGGTGCCCGCCCGGCAGAGGGTATCTATCCCTACATCGCCTTGATCGGTGCCACCTACTGGTTTGCTTACTTCCTCGTCATCCTGCCATTGCTTGGCGTGATCGAGAAGCCAAACACACCACCGGCAACCATCGAAGATGACTTCAACGCGCACTACGCGCCAAAGACCGACGGCACCAAGCCCGTTGCGTCGCCGGCCGAGTGAGAGAGGACCAATGACTATGTTCCGTAAAATCACACTCACCGCAGCAACAGCGCTTGCCCTGACAGCAGGGCAGGTGATGGGCGCAGAAATCGAAACCGAGATCGAGGATTTCGCATTCTCCTTCGAAGGTCCATTCGGCAGCTACGACCAGATGCAGCTTCAGCGTGGCCTTCAGGTCTATACTGAAATCTGTTCCGCCTGCCACGGCCTTGAACTTGTCGCCTTCCGCAACCTGCACGACGAAGGCGGCCCTGGCCTGCCAGAGGATCAGATGCGGGCCTATGCCGAGTTCTACGAGGTCTTCGATCAGTCCTTGTTCGACGGCGAGGGCGACTTCCGCCCTGCTACACCGGCTGACCACTTTCCGGCGTCCAGCCTGTCCAACGCACCCGACCTCAGCCTGATGGCAAAGGCGCGTGCTGGTTTCCACGGTCCTTACGGCACCGGCATCAACCAGTTCGTCAAGGGCATGGGCGGCGCGGAATACATTGCGTCCTTGCTGACCGGCTACCATGAAGAGCCCGAGTGCGCGCTGGAAGGCGAGCCAATGGACGGCTATTACAACGTGGCATTTGCTGCCGGTGGTTTCCCTGAAAGCTGCATCGACGATCACGGTCACCACATGGTGCCCGGCAGCTGGATCGCCATGGCACCACCGCTCTACGGCGATGACGTCGAGTACGCGGACGGCCACTCGACAGAACTGGAAGAAGTTGCACAAGATGTCGCAGCCTTCCTGATGTGGACGGCCGAACCAAAGCTGGTTGCCCGCAAAGAGGCCGGACTGACCGGCGTGCTGTTCCTGACAGTTCTGTCTGTGTTGCTCTATCTGACCAACAAACGTCTGTGGGCGCCACACAAGAAAAAAGACTGAGCCAGACGAACCGGCATTCTCCGGTTCTGACTGACGCATTGCGAAGCGGGGGCACCCCCTGCTTCGCAAATCACAAAAGGGCAAGGGCGGTGTAGGTGAAAAACCGAAGACCTGCCCTTGACCGACTTCCCGAAATTCCAGACTACACTGCGATATTGTCGATCAGACGCACACCCGCCAGCCAAGCGGCAGCGAACAGGCGTGCATCGGGCTTGGCCGCATCAAGCGATGACAAATCACCACTGTCCCGCAGTTCCAGATAATCGACATCATTGAAACCGGCCGCAATGATCCGCGCTTTGGCGCCCGGCAAAATCTCTGACATGCGCGCGCCCGCACGCAGCCTGTCACGCACATCGTACATGACCTCTGCCATTACAGGTGCATGAATGCGCGACCTGTCCGACAGCAACAAGTTGCGCGATGACATTGCCAAACCGTCCTCTTCGCGGATCGTCGGGCAGCCTATGACCTCGATCGGAATATCCAGATCACGCGCCATCCGGCGTACGATCTGGAGCTGCTGATAGTCTTTTTCCCCGAAGAATGCGTAATCGGCACTGGTTTGTGCGAATAATTTCGAGACAACGGTCGCCACGCCATCAAAATGGCCCGGGCGGGATTCACCGCAGAGCATGTCTGTCAAGCCAGACACCGAAACAGTGGTTGCGAAACCCTCTGGATAAATCTGGTCAGGCTGCGGCGCATAGATCAGATCAACACCAATCGATTCCAGCTTGCGCGCATCTTCATCTTCAGTGCGGGGGTAGTTCTTCAGATCGGCGGGATCATTGAACTGTTTGGGGTTCACAAAGATCGTCACAATGACACGGTCACATTTGGCGCGCGCCGCCCGCGCCAGCGAAAGATGCCCTTGATGCAGTGCCCCCATTGTCGGGACCACGCCGATGGTCTTGCCAGCAGCGCGCCACTGCGCCGTGAGCTGCCGCAAGCCTGCCAGACTACGTTCTATCGGTGCGATCATCTCGAATGGGCCTCATCAGCTAAAGCATGTTCTAGCACCGGACGCATCCGGGCACAGGTGTCAGGCGGTATCGCACAGACTCATCGGCAATCGGTTCCTTCCAATCTGGCTGCGCAATAGCAGCACCTGCGCATCCTTTCCAGCGCGAAGGGCTTGATTTGACGGCACGTTGCGACAACAGTGGCGAGAACCACTGGGGGAAAAACATGCATATTTTCAGGAAACTTGCCGCATCAACAGCAGTTGTTCTTTGCGCAGGCGGCGCTTTGGCACAAGACAGCATCACGGTTGCCATTCAGCTAGAGCCCCCGAACCTTGATCCCACGGGCGGTGCCGCGCAGGCCATTGACAGCGTTCTTTATGCCAATGTGTTTGAGGGTCTTACCCGGTTTGATGCAGATGGTGCAATTATTCGCGGCCTCGCGCAAAGCTGGGATATCTCTGATGACGGTCTGGTCTACACCTTCAACCTTGCCGCCGGCGTGACCTTTCACGACGGCACTGCACTGGACGCCGAGGACGTGAAATTCAGCCTCGATCGCGCCCGCGCCGAAGACAGCACAAATGCACAAAAGGCACTCTTTGCCGGAATTACAGATGTCACCGTGGTTGATCCGCTGACGGTGCAGGTGACACTGGACCAGCCCAACGGCAACTTTCTGTTCAATATGGCATGGGGCGATGCTGTCATTGTCGCACCCGAAAGTATCGAAAACATCGCATCGAAACCGATCGGCACCGGCCCGTTCACCTTTACCGACTGGGTGCAAGGCGACCGGCTCGAACTGACTCGCAACCCTGATTACTGGGGTCCGGCCCCTGCGCTGGAACGCGCGACATTCCGTTTCATTGCGGATCCGACTGCCGCCTTTGCGGCCGTCATGGCCGAGGATGTGGATGCATTTATCGGCTTCCCTGCACCTGAAAACCTGCCACAGTTCGAGGCTGACCCGCGTTTCCAGGTTCTTGTCGGAAATACAGAAGGTGAAACGATCCTTTCGACCAACAACAAGATGCCGCCGCTGGATGATGTCCGCGTACGTAAGGCCATCGCCCATGCTATTGACCGACAGGCCATCATCGACGGTGCCATGTTTGGCCTTGGCACACCCATTGGGACCCATTTCGCGCCACATAATCCGGACTATGTCGATCTGCTCGCCAACTCGCAGCACGACCCGGATCTTGCCCGTGAGCTACTTGCCGAGGCCGGTTACCCCGATGGTTTCACCACTACATTGAAGCTGCCGCCACCCTCCTACGCACGGCGCGGGGGCGAGATTATCGCAAGCCAGTTGCGTAACGTGGGGATCGAAACAGAGATCACCAATCTGGAATGGGCGCAGTGGATCGAAGAGGTGTTTACGAACAAGGACTTTGGCCTGTCCATCGTCAGCCATACCGAGCCGATGGACATTGGGATCTATGCAAACCCTGACTACTACTTCCAATACGATAATCCCGATTTTCAGGCACTGATGGAAACGCTGAATGCAACAACAGACCCCGCAGCGCGCAGCGACCTGCTGGGGCAGGCGCAGACCATCATTTCCGAAGACTATGTGAACGGCTATCTTTTCGAACTTGCTGTTGCGACGGTCGCCAAATCGGGGATCGAGGGACTCTGGGTCAACCAGCCGACAGCCGCTGTTGATCTGACTGGGGTCTCTTGGTCAAACTAGACACTGCCGGGCGGAACCGCCCGCCTATCCCAGCCCGCCCATGCGGGCGGGGGGGCTACCTGCACCCGCGGTCAGCGACCGCACCTTCTGCATTGACCCTATGATCCGCTACGTCTTTGGCCGCCTGACGTCGCTGGTGATCAGCCTGATCGTCGCATCAATCGTGATTTTTGCGGTCATCGAAGTCATTCCCGGCGATCCGGCTGCCTTTATGCTGGGTGTGAATGCGCGGCCTGACACGATCGCTGCACTGCGGATTGAAATGGGCCTCGATCAGCCCTTGGTCACGCGCTATCTGGAATGGGTCACGGGGATGTTGCGGGGTGATTTCGGTCAGTCCTGGACCTACAAGACGCCGGTATCAGCGCTCATCAGTGACCGGATATGGGTCTCACTACCCCTTGCCGTCTATGCGCTTGCGCTGTCCACGCTCATCGCTTTTCCCGCTGGCATCTATGCGGCCAGCCGACGTGGTGGTGCCGGTGACGTGGTAATCATGGGAGCCACACAACTGGGTGTCGCGATCCCCAATTTCTGGTTTGCGATGATCCTTGTCCTGATCTTTGCAATCAACCTGCGCTGGTTCAGTGCGGGGGGCTTTCCGGGCTGGTCCGACCCCTTGCAGGCGCTCAAATCCCTCACCCTGCCCGCCATCGCGCTTGCCCTGCCGCAAGCGGCAATCCTCGCGCGCGTGATGCGGTCGTCCTTGTTGGACATGCTGGGCGAAGATTTCATCCGCACCGCGCGCGCCAAGGGCCTTTCAGCCCGCGAGGCGCTTTGGAAACATGCGGTCCGCAATGCGCTGATTCCAGTGCTGACGATCATTGGCCTGCAATTCTCGTTCCTGCTCGCAGGCGGGATCATCATTGAACAGGTCTTCTTCCTGCCCGGCCTTGGCCGCCTGATTTTTCAGTCTATCAGCGCCCGCGACCTGATCGTCGTCGAAAGCGTGGTCATGCTGCTGGTCTTTACGGTGATCATGGTGAACTTCCTTGTCGATCTGGCCTATGCCGCCGTTGACCCAAGGCTGAGGACCAAAGCATGAGCCGTAATCTGATCATTGGCTCGGCGCTCACGCTGCTCTTTGTCGCTCTCGCGGCGGTGTCTTTCATCTGGACGCCTGCGGACATCACGTCCCTTGATATTCCCAACAAGCTGCAATCCCCCAATGCCACCAACCTGCTGGGCACCGATCATTTCGGCCGCGATATCCTGTCGATGGTCATGATGGGCGCGCGCACCTCGATTGCCGTTGCCCTGCTCGCGGTGGGTATCGGGATGGCGCTCGGCATCCCGTTGGGATTACTCGCGGCGGCACGGCACGGTTCACTGCTCGACGAATTCATCATGCGTGGCAACGACCTTGTCTTCGCCTTCCCCTCGCTGGTTATCGCCATCCTGATCACAGCTGTCTTCGGCGCCTCTGCCGTCAACGCCATCATCGCCATCGGTATCTTTAACATACCGGTCTTTGCGCGCCTGACGCGCGGCGCGGCTTTGCCGCTGTGGGAGCGGGATTTCATCCTTGCGGCCAGAGTCTGCGGGAAATCAGCAACGCGTATCTCGGTCGAACACATTCTGCCCAACATCACCAACCTGATGATAGTCCAAGGCACGATCCAGTTCAGCCTCGGCATTCTTGCCGAAGCTGCCCTTTCCTATATCGGCCTGGGCGCACAGCCCCCCACCGCCAGCTGGGGACGGATGCTGGCGGATGCCCAGACACTGGTCAGCATTGCGCCGCATACTGCCCTCGTGCCGGGGTTCGCTATTCTGCTGATGGTGCTGGGGCTAAACCTGATGGGGGACGGTTTGCGCGACTGGCTTGACCCCCGCATCCGCGTGGTGCGGACATGAGCCTGCTTGCAATCAAGGACCTGTCACTGACCATCGGTAAGACACCAATTCTGCATGACGTCAATTTGACTATCCAGTCGGGCGAAATCGTGGCGATTACCGGTGAAAGTGGCTCTGGCAAATCCATGACAGCGCTTGCTGTGATGGGGCTGCTGCCGCGAGGTGCAAGGCCCAAAGGTGCGATCATGCTGGAACGCACTGACATTCTGCAAACATCCGAACCTGACCTGTGCAGGATGCGGGGCAACACGATGGGCATGGTTTTTCAGGAACCGATGACCGCGCTCAATCCGGTGCAGACCATCGGCGATCAGGTTGCCGAAACGATCCTGATTCATGAAAAGACAAACAGTGCCGAGGCCCGCAAGCGCGCTGCCGTCATGCTCGAAAAGGTCGGGTTGAAGGTCGCGCCTTCTCGGTATCCGCACGAACTGTCAGGCGGCCAACGCCAGCGTGTTGTTATCGCAATGGCCATCGCGCTGCGCCCCAAGCTGCTCATCGCGGACGAGCCGACAACCGCACTGGATGTCACGACACAGGCCCGCATCCTTGATCTGCTGCGCGACCTTGTGCGCGAATTCGACATGGGGCTTCTGATCATCACTCATGATCTGGCAGTTGTCGCCGATATCGCCGACCAAATCGTCGTCATGCAAAAAGGACAGGTGGTTGAATCGGGTGCCACCGCGCATCTTCTGGCCCATATGCAGCACCCCTACACCAAAGCTCTGTTCGAGGCATCACGCCACGCGGTATCGCTGCCCGAAACAGCGCAAGCGGCGCCGATGTTGAAGGTGCGGAATGTCATCCGCGACTATCCCGCTGCACGCCAAAGGCTCTTGGGCCCGCGCCCGATGTTCCGCGCGTTACACGACATCAGTTTCCAGATCGATCAAGGTGAACGTGTCGGGCTGGTAGGCGAAAGCGGATGCGGAAAATCAACACTGACACGCGCGATTTTGGGGCTGGAGGACGTGCAAGGCGGCCAGATCACGCTTGACGGAGAGCCTGTCTATACCGGCAGGCACCCAAATCTGGCGGTCCGGCGCAAGATGCAGGTCGTGTTTCAGGACCCCTACAGCAGCTTCAACCCGCGGCACCGCGTCGACCGGCTGATCACTGAACCGTTCTACCTGCTGGACCGCCCTCCCACTGGCAAGGCACGGACGGATGCCATCATCAAGGCTCTGACGGACGTTGGTCTTTCACCTGATGACGCCAGCAAATACATCCACGAATTTTCAGGGGGACAGCGGCAACGCATTGCCATCGCGCGCGCGTTGATCATCGAACCGGAACTCATCATCTTTGACGAGGCTGTTTCGGCCTTGGATGTCTCGGTCCGCGCCCAAGTGCTTGATCTGATCGCGGACCTCTGCCGAAAACGGCCTCTGGCCTATCTGTTTATCAGCCATGACCTGTCAGTTGTGCGCACTGTGACGGACCGCGTGATGGTGATGCAAGCGGGGAGAATCGTCGAACAGGGTGAAACAGAGGCTGTCTTCACAATGCCGCAGCATCCTTACACCAAGGCGCTGATTGCGGCGGCACCACAACTGCCCTAACTGGGCATGGCGATCTGACAAAGAGATTGCTACGCTGATGATAACGTAGGGGGAAAGAATGCGACTGGCAGACAAGACAGCAATCGTCACGGGCGGAGGCTCGGGCTTCGGGGCAGGTATCGCGCGCAAATTTGCTGCGGAAGGCGCGCAGGTTTTCGTTATTGATATCAATCTTGAGGGTGCTTCCGCGATCGCCGACGAAATTGGCGGCATCGCGGTTGACTGTGACGTATCAGACGCAAGTTCGGTGTTCAATCTTGCCCAAACGGTCCTGTCAAAAGGGCCGCTCGACATTCTGGTCAACAACGCCGGTATCACTCATCTTCCCGGTCCGTTGGAGCAGATCACAGAAGACGATTTTGACCGTGTCTATCGGGTTAACATGAAATCTGTCTACCTGACCGCCCGCGCCTTTGTTCCGCATTTCAAGGAACGCGGCACCGGGGCAATTCTGAATGTGGCCTCGACCGCAGGTGTCTCGCCCCGTCCACGACTGAATTGGTATAACGCCTCCAAGGGATGGATGATTACCGCCACCAAAGCAATGGCGGTTGAGCTTGCGCCCGAAGGCATCCGCGTGAACGCGATCAACCCGGTCGCAGGCGACACGCCTCTTTTGAAATCCTTCATGGGCGAAGACACGCCGGAAGTGCGGGCCAAGTTCCTGTCCACCATCCCGCTCGGCCGATTTTCCCAACCCGAGGATATGGGCAACGCCGCCTGTTTTCTCTGCTCGGACGAGGCCAGCATGATCACCGGCGTCGCATTGGAGGTGGACGGTGGCCGCTGCATCTAGAGGACCACGGAACCTGATAACCGATGTCGCCGGCCTGAGGGTCGGCAATGCGCAGGACGATCACATCAAGACAGGGACGACGGTGCTTGTCAGCGACAAGCCGTTCACAGCCAGTGTCCATGTGATGGGTGGCGCACCGGGAACCAAGGAAACCGATCTGCTCGCCCCTGACAAGACAGTAGGGCAGGTTGATGCGCTGGTCTTGTCCGGCGGCTCTGCTTTCGGGCTCGATGCGTGTTCAGGTGTCATGGACGGCCTGCGCAAGATGGATCGGGGGTTTGCCATCGGGGATATCCGCATTCCGATTGTGCCCGGTGCGATTGTCTTTGATCTGATCAATGGTGGCACAAAAGACTGGGATGAAAACCCCTACCGTGCGTTGGGGCGGGCCGCACTTGAAAACGCGTCAGAAGACTTTGCAACAGGCACGTCAGGCGCTGGCACCGGTGCGATGGCCGCCATGCAAAAGGGTGGCCTTGGTTCAGCCTCACTGGTTCTGCCGGACGGGACCACCGTTGGCGCACTGGTCGTTGTCAACGCATTGGGCAGCGTGACCACACCCGGTGACATGCATTTCTGGGCCGCCCCGTTCGAGATTGACGGAGAGTTCGGAGGCATCGGCCCCGATCCCGCCGCGGGACACGTCAGCACCGCTCCCAGCCGCAAAGAACAGGCGATGATGCTACATGCGACCGCAGGCTCCAATACCACCATCGCAATTGTTGCAACCGATGCGCCGCTGACCAAAACGCAGTGCCACCGCCTTGCCGTAACGGCACATGACGGCATGGCGCGGGCGATCGTACCCTCTCATACGCCGCTGGACGGGGATCTGGTCTTTGGCGCAAGCACCGGCGAAGGCACTCCTGTCGATCAGACACAGTTTCGCGAAATCGCGGCCGCCGGTGCCGTTTGTCTCAGCCGCGCGATTGCGCGCGGGGTCTATGACGCCACCGAAAAAGCGGGCGATATCATCCCGACCTATCGCAATTTGAACGGGTTGGATCAGGGCGCGAACGACCCTTCATAAATATCTGCCGGAATTGTCCCGCCAGTCGCGACCAAAGCGCCAAGACGTCCAAGTTCGTCCGCGCATTTCGCAGCGGCCCCATTGCCGGCAGTCAATGCGATGATGTGGTCGGTTTGGGGGTAGATAAACGGATTGCCATTAGGCGAAAAGGACGTCGCACAACTGTCAAAGGATACAGAGCGATATTTCAGCCCCGGCATCAGTCCGGTCAGAATGTCTGCAATCGCAGCACCCGCGACCGGATCACCGCCACTGCGAAACCAATCGATCATTTCAGCGGTTGATGCCAATTCGCGGTCCACGGCATCGCCCCCGATCTTAATATAGTACTTGCCGTCCGGATAACGGACCGGCGGCAGGATATAGGGGTCCTCTGATCGGTTGGGGGGCATATAGATCACCGATGGCATCTTGGACAACCGAGCAACTTCCGCTTCGTCCAGCTCGAAAAATGCAATGGTCCGAGCAAATACCTTCATTGGAATGGGGTCGGGCAAAAGCCCTTCGGCCTTGGAAAAAGCGCCACACGCCACGATAACCTTACCACCTGTCAGGACGGCTCCACTTGCGCAGATAACCTGCGCTGCGTTGGGTTTTTCAGTAATGCTGACAACGGTATCACGGCAAAGCACGGCACCCGCCTTGCTGGCCGCAGTGATTTCGGCCTGAACATGCAGGCGCGGATTGATCCATCCGGCATCGTTATCTTCGTAGAGAGCCAATATCCCTTCGGGAAACGAAAACTCCGGAAACCGTGCAGCCAGTTCTGCGCCGCGCAGGGGGTGATGCGGTACGTTGTTGGCTAGTGCATGTCGTTGCGCATTCAGAACAAAATCGCGCCCTTTGCCAATTTCGGGACCCGCGATGATCGCCCCGACCGGAGAGTAGAACGCCTGCCCGCCTTTTTGCGCAATCTCAGGATACCGTTTGATCGCCTCCTGCGAAAACCGCGCCCAGTTCTTGCGGGCGTCAATCTTGCGCGTGATACGTGCCTGATCATAATGGCTGGCGAACACGCCGGTATGGGCTGCTTTCACCTCAGGCTCTGCCGGGCCAACCAGAGCGGTCTTGACCCCCATTTCAGCCAGATGGCGTGCCGCAGCACTGCCCATCAAGCCCGCTCCTACGACGATCATGTCAAAGCTTTGTTCAGTCATGCATATCCCCGGATCAATCTCTGCCGACAAACGATGCCAAGCTTCAGCACAAAAGAAAACGGGCGCCAATCACACAACGCCCGCCTTGTTCTTGAATATGCCGGATCAGTTCAGCGCAGCGTCAGTGATCACGCTGGTCCAGGCACCCTCGGGCTGCTTGGAAATCACGGGATCGGACCCGCCCGCCAACAGTGTATCGACTGTCCGCTGGAAATCAGCCGGATCAAGCGACCCATCCGACCCCGCTGTCAGCTTGGCAATCTCGCCCATCATACGGATTTGCGCAGCTTCTGACTGTGCGCCGGTTTCATCGTTGTCCAAAACGATACCGGCCGCTTCTTCGGGGTTCTCTTCAGCCCATTTCCAGCCTTTCATGGATGCACGTACAAAGCGCACCATCTTGTCGACAAAGACCGGATCCTCGAGATTTTCTTCCAGCGCATAGATGCCGTCTTCAAGCGTCGCAACGCCCTGATCTTCGTACTTGAAAGTGATCAGTTCATCCTCGGACACGCCAGCATCCAGCACCTGTCCGTATTCGTTGTAGGTCATGGTCGAAATGCAGTCGGCTTCGCGGTTCAGAAGCGGATCAACGTTGAAACCCTGCTTGAGAACGGTCACGCCATCCTCGCCCCCATCTGTCGGGATACCCACCTGGCTCATCCAACTCAGGAACGGGTATTCGTTGCCAAAGAACCAGACGCCGATGGTCTTGCCACGAAAATCTTCGACGCTTTCAATGCCTGTATCTTTCCAGCATGTCAGCATCAGACCCGAGGATTTGAACGGCTGGGCAATGTTTACCACTGGCAGACCCTTTTCACGGGCGGCAAGCGCCGATGGCATCCAGTTCAGCATCACGTCAGCACCGCCACCGGCAAGCACCTGTGGGGGGGCGATATCAGGGCCGCCGGGAAGGATCGTGACGTTCAGCCCTTCTTCCTCGTAGTATCCCTGATCCAAAGCCACATAGTATCCCGCGAACTGGGACTGCGTGACCCACTGCAACTGCAATGTCACATCATTGGCATGGGCATCGGCATGAGCCATCCCGCCAAACCCCGCAGCGAGCGCTGCCGCCATCATTAACTTTTTCATTTTGACCTCCTAGTCAGTTGTTTCGCCCTCTTTGCGGGGCTCGTTTATTTGCGTTGCGATGGGTGCCAAAAAGTCACCCGCCCCTCGATCCATGCCATCAAACCATAAAACGCACTTCCGGCAAGCGCGGCGACCACAATCTCGGCCCAGACCATATCAAGCGCAAGCTGGCCCACAGAGGTCGAGATGCGAAAGCCCATCCCGACAGTGGGAGAGCCGAAAAATTCAGCAACAATCGCGCCAATCAGCGCCAAAGTGGTCGCAATCTTAAGACCGTTGAAAATGAAAGGCATGGCCGCGGGCAGGCGCAGCTTGAAAAGCGTCGGCCAATACCCGGCCCCGTATGTGCGCATCAGGTCGCGCTGCATTGCAGTGGTGTCCCGCAGGCCCGCCACAGTATTCACAAGGATCGGAAAGAAGACCATCACCGCAACAACCGCCGCCTTTGACTGCCAATCGCTACCCAACCAGCGCACAAAGATCGGGGCGGTTCCGACAATCGGAAGTGCAGCCATAAAGCTGCCGACGGGCAGAATACCACGGGTCAGAAACTCCGACCGGTCCGCCATGATCGCAACGGCAAAAGCAGCAATCATCCCGATGATGTAGCCGGTCATGGCCCCCTTGATGATGGTCTGTTCAAAGTCAGCCCACAGCGTCGGCAGCTCTCCTGCAAAGCGGCTGGCGATCATCGTCGGCGGCGGCAGGATCACCGGACTGATTTCCAGCATCCGCACCAGCAACTCCCACATGATCAGGATCGTCAGGCCAAAGATCGCAGGCACCAGCAGCTTTACCAGACGGCTCTGCGCCGCAGGGCTGCGCGCAAGGCGACTGTTCACGAACCAGCCCGCACCCCACACCACCAAGGCACTGATGATCGCTGTACCCGTCATGCCGCCTGCATCCCCATACGGCGCAAGGTCCAGCGCTCGATCAGGCTAAAGAACCCCACCAGCGCCGCCGCCGTCATTGCTGCGGCAAACAATGCGGCCCATGTCACCATTGGTTGACCATATTGATCACCCACCAGCATTCGCGCACCAAAACCGGCGCGCGCGCCTGTTGGCAATTCAGCAACAATCGCACCGACCAAAGACGCCGATATGCCGATCTTGAGCGAAGCAAAAAGATAGGGCACTGAAGCAGGCAATCGTAGCTTCCAGAAACCCTGTGCAGAACTGGCATGATAGGTGCGCAGCAGATCAAGCTGCATCGCATCAGGGCTGCGCAACCCCTTTACCATGCCCACGACTACAGGAAAGAAACTCAGATAGGCGCTGATCACAGCCTTCGGAAGCAACCCCTGAATACCGATAGCCCCCAGCATCACGATAATCATCGGCGCAAGCGCAAGAATCGGGATCGTCTGACTGGCAATCGCCCAGGGCATCACGCTCATATCCATCGCCTTGTTGTAAACGATGCCCACAGCCAGCAAGATGCCCAGCCCCGTGCCAATCGCGAAACCTAGCAAAGTCGCCGAGAGTGTCACCCATCCGTGGTAGACAAGCGACCGGCGCGAGGTCACGTTCTTCAACACAATCGTGTCCCACATCTCTGTCGCAACCTGATGGGGCGAGGGCAGACGCGGCCGCTCAAGCGTATAGGTCATACCAAACAGTTGCGGGTTACGCAGCGCCAATCCGATGCCCGACAGCTCTTGTCGTGCGGCAGGGGTGTCTGGCGTCACAGCAATATCCTGCCGCTGTGCCTGATCCGCTGTCAGGTGCATGTTCATCGGCACGACAGAGATAACCCAGAACAACAGGATCGCACCAACAACGGTCAGAACGGGCAGCACGGATTTCAAAGGTGCCCTCCTTCATCTTGGCCGATGTATTCCCGCCGGAAGTATTCCCTACACATCCACATGCCCAGCCCGCAGACCATCACGCACCCTATGTGCTATTTCGATAAACTCTGGCGTATCCCGAATATCCAAAGGGCGTTCCTTTGGCAGCGGGCTGTCGATCACATCGGTAATGCGCCCCGGACGCGGTGACATGACCACGATCTTGGTCGAGAGATAGACAGCCTCGGGTATCGAGTGGGTCACAAACCCGATCGTTTTCTCGGTGCGCGCCCAGAGGTGCAATAACTGCTCGTTCAGGTGATCGCGCACAATCTCATCCAACGCGCCAAAGGGTTCGTCCATCAGCAGGATATCGGCATCAAACGCCAAGGCCCGCGCGATCGAGGCGCGTTGTTGCATCCCGCCGGACAACTGCCACGGAAATTTCTTCTCGAATCCCGCCAGATCGACCAGTTCCAGAACGCGAGTCACACGCTCGGCCTGTTCCGCCTTGGAGAACCCCATGATCTCAAGCGGCAGCTTGATATTGCCACCAATCGTGCGCCAGGGATAAAGCCCGGCCGCCTGAAACACATACCCATAGGCCCGCGCCATGCGCGCTTCATCGGGGCTCATCCCATTCACAGACAATGTGCCACCCGTGGGTGTCTCCAGCCCCGCGATACAGCGTAGGAACGTCGTCTTGCCACAGCCCGAAGGGCCAATGAAGGAAACAAATTCGCCCTTCGCAATCTCAAGATTCACATCCTTGAGCGCATGGACAGGCCCGTCATTGGTTTCAAACGTCAGGTTCAGCCCCTGCGCATCAATCGTCGTCTCAGTCGCCACAAATCACCCCACAGTCCCGGACCTGATCCGGAACCTCAAATGCCACATCAAACACCCGTCGCCGGAATACCCGTCCGCTCCACCGGCCGCGGTGCTGTCAGCTCTTTCCACGTGCTCAACGCTTTGTTCGTCGGCGTATTTGCTTCGCGTTTCACAAATTTACCGTGGCCTTCCTGCGTGCGCACTTCCCCGTCATGGATCGCCACATGACCACGCGTCAGGGTGAAGCGCGGCAGGCCCTTAACCTCTTTGCCCTCGAACACGTTATAGTCGATGGCCGACTGTTGCGTGCCAGCCGTGATCGTCTTGGACTTCTCGGGATCCCAGACCACCAGATCGGCATCAGCGCCGACCAGCACGGCCCCTTTCTTGGGGTAGCAGTTCAGCACCTTCGCAAT
>CAZTKF010000059.1:0-18554 GCA_964614205.1 uncultured Loktanella sp.
GCCGGTATTACCCGGTCAATGATGCAACATGCAGCGGATGTCCGGTGAGAGCCCAAAGTACCGGGCTCACGTATGCCCCAACTGCGGTCAGCTGGAGCATATTTTTGCATTTAGCCAGCCTTAAGGTAAGGAATAGCTCCAGCAATATCTGTATCGTCAATAACGTGAAAATTGCTGATACTTCCGGCCTGCCGCGCTTTACCGAACGGTGCATATTCCGGATCTGATGCAAAGCTGTTCAAGTTCTCCCTCGTTGGAAATTCCAGAATAGCGATAAGTGTGCTGTCCTTATCAGCACCCTCAAGTGTCTCAATATTTCCGCTGCGAGACAGGTATTTCCCACCATGTTTTTTCACCAGATTATGGACATTGGTTGCGTAGTCAGGGACCCAGCTATCGTCTGTCACTTTGATGTCTGCGATTAAAAATACACTCATGCTTTTCTCCTGCTGATTGTCAGCACCGAACATCGATGCCTGTTATCGAGGTCTATGAGACGTTTGGACAATCGATCCAGTTACGTATCTGAACTGCCAGATTCAGTTTCTGAACTAGGCGGATCGATATCGAAGACCTAGGATGGTCCATGAAGGAACAGGAGGTTGAATATGACACAAGCCGGATACAAGCAATTTTGTCCCGTCGCCATGGCGTCGGAGGTGCTTTGCACGCGCTGGACCATGGTTTTGATGCGCGAACTTGTTGCAGGAACCACAAGGTTCAATGACTTACGACGTGGTGTCCCAAAGATGTCGCCTGCTCTTTTATCCAGTCGCTTAAAAGAGCTAGAACTGGCGGGCGTGGTGGAACGCAAGCCATCAAAGACAGACAAAGGCATTTTTGAATACCACCTGACAGAAGCTGGAAAAGACCTTCGTCCGGTTGTCGAGGCCATCGGTATGTGGGGTCAAAAATGGGTTGAATCATCGCTTTCGTTAAAAAACCTCGACCCGTCATTGCTGATGTGGGACATGCGTCGCAATCTCAATCCGTCCCCCCTGCCTCCAATTCGCACGGCAGTTCAGTTTTTGTACTCAGATCTACCTTCAACAAAAAATCGCTGGTGGTTGGTCATTGAACCTGACGGCGAAGTTGATCTTTGCTGGTCCGATCCGGGATTTGAGATCAATCTATATGTGACCACTGACTTGCGAACGATGACTGCGATTTGGATGGGACTAAGCACACTTGAGAGTGAGCGGGACAAGATAGAGCTATTGGGTGAAAGACAGGTTGCTGCAACAATGCAAGTTTGGCTGGGCCTTAGCCCTTTCGCTAAACAGAAAAAACTTGTCGCCTAACGCTACCAAAGGTCCTGCAATCTGTATCAAGTGAACACAGCTTGGTCCCGGATATGGGGCGTTGATGCGTCACGCAGAGAACCACGTGCCAATGCGGGCCCAAGTTCTGCTGAGTGCGCAGCAAGGTTTCTTCGTTGGGCCGACTATGGTACGTTGGTCAGCCCAGTGGGAGGCCATCATGACGAAACTGCTACTTCATCACGTGTCATATCCGGTTAGGGATGTTGAGACGTCAGCCGCCTTCTATGAGGATCTCTTCGGTTTAACGCGGCTGTCTCGTCCACCATTTTCGATACCGGGGGTCTGGCTTGGTTGTGACGATCGCCAAGTTCATCTCGTCTTCAATGAATCTGGGACGTATCGCACAACCGCATCACCTGATATCGCCGATGTTCACTTCGCATTTCGAACCGATGATTTTGACGGAATTATTGAGCGCTTGGAGGCGGCAGGATTTAGCGATGGCCTGCCAGAGAATGACAAAAAACGATTACTGATCATTCGCGATGGTCTTGCTGGGTTTCCACAGCTCTATCTGCTTGATCCAGATCTCAACACCATCGAAGTGAACGCAGCACCGATGTAAAATGTACTTCGGAAGCAATATTAAGAAAGAAATCCGCTAAGTCCCGCATGGCAGACCTATATGCAGATTGCACCAAAAGTCTGCATTAAACCCAAACTGGACACTTTGCTACTTTAATTGCTAGGCATGAAGACAGAGCTTTCAATAGTTTGCAGCGTAGGAGTCGATACCAACATGACGACAGACGCCTCCATCCTCGCACCTGCATCCCGAACTTATCGTGGCGATACTACTGATCCCGACCGCTGGAACGCTTGGGCGCCGCGCAAAGGTGATATTCTTGTCTGCACGCCGGCAAAATGCGGCACGATCTGGACCCAAACGATCCTTACCATGCTCGTCCACGGAGGACCGGACCTTCCCGAAAGGGTTCCCGTTCTGTCGCCTTGGGTCGATGCCGATTTGGGAGTTCCGGCCAACGACGTCGCGACCGCGCTCTCAACACAGAAGGGACGGCGGGTCGTCAAGACGCACACGCCTGCCGATGGCTTCCCTGTATGGCAGGACGTCATTGTCATTGCGGTTTACCGCCATCCACTCGACGTCTTCTTTTCGCTGCGCAAACACGCCGCGAATGTCAAAAATCGAGAGGCCGACCACCCGATGCTCATACCCATTCCACGTTCGATACGGGCATTCCTCAAGGGTCCGTCAGACATTAATGATTGCGACCGGGACACGCTCGCGGCATTTACCGAGCACTACGCGAAAACAGTACTATCGGACAGAGTGCCTGACTTCAGATTGTTTCACTATTCTGATATGATACGAGACGGGCGGGCCACCGTGGAAAGGCTTGCCAAAGCAGCTGAAATTGACGCAGACGCCGCATTGCTCGACGCTGTGACCGAAGCTACCGCTTTCGGCGCGATGAAGGCCAAGGCCGCGAACTATGCGCCCGTGGCGGGCACAGGATACTGGAAATCTGATGCCGGTTTCTTTGATTCTGCCAGCTCGAACAAATGGGAAGGCAAGCTCACCGAGGAAGAGATCGAACTATATCACGCTCGACTTGCCGATTTGGTCCCGGAAACGCGGGCGCGGACATGGCTTGAGAACGGCGACGGATAGGAGCGGGTTGTATTTGCATTATCTGCCTCTGATTTCCACAAGTCAGGTTTGTCCGCTCAGCTGACGCTCATTCGAACTGCAGCTAAAGACAGCTTCGAGCCCAGATCGACCAACACTTCCACATGGGCCAACGACCGCTTTGGGTTGATGTTGCAGAAACGGGGCCGTCCACATGGAACAGCCCCTGTCTCTGGTCTATTTGCCCAGAAATGCACGTATCAAGGGCATTGTTTCGTCCGGATTGTCCCAGATCATATCGTGACCGGAGTTCGGTACAATCATCAGCTCTCCTTTTTGAAAATAGCTTAGGTGAACACGTTGCGCATCCTCGCCAATCCAGTCGTTGCACGCACCAGCGAGTAACAGGACAGGTCCGGGATAACTCTCTGCACCTTGGGCAATGAGTTCAATTTCGGCGGCTCCGGTTTTGCCTGCCGCTTGGCTGGCCGTTGCCCCAAACCGCCACGCCGCCGCATCGAATTCTTCACCGGGACAATGATACGGGTTCTCCGGATGATTGGCGAATTCGTGAACAATTTCGCTCATCATATAGTCTTGGCTGGCGCTAGGGTCAGGACCAGACACATGAAGAGACTGAAAGGCAATGATTGCGGCCTTCTTATAAAAACCGAGTCCAGACCTATATGGTGTGGCTTCTTCCATCCAATCTTGCATTTCTTTGCCAGTGAAAAAGCCCGGTTCCAACAGAACTGCGCGTGCAACTTTTTCCGGAGCTTCTCCCAAATAGGCCGTTGCAAGCATCGCACCCCAAGAATGCCCCAACAGGGTTACAGGACGATCCGGAGAATATCTGTCAATTACTCCGTCAAGCTCTGCCATATACATGGGGACGGTCAATTCTTCCGCCGGAACTCTTTCGGACAGTCCCGCACCTCTTTGGTCGTAAAAGACGACGAAATTGGTATCCGCCAGTGATTTGGCGCCAAGCAGTGATCTGTAATCTCCGCCCGGACCTCCGTGCAGGACAATGATCACCGGGTTCGATGGGTCGCCGTATGTCTCTGCGTGCAGACGCACACCGTTAATTTCAATTTGTGGAAGCGAGGCATCATCCATCACAGTGGCGGGCACCGTGTATTGCCCGGACGTGGCGAAATACAAACCAAACGCAGCCAGGATCAACGCCCCGATAGCGCCGCCTGAGATGACTAGAATGGCCCTAAAGGCTCGCATGATCTTCTTTCTGATAGGTTTTGAATTTCGCGTAACCATTGGAAAATCCTTTATCAGATGTGTACGGACTCCGCTGGCTGCGAGACCGAAGCTGGCCGCTTGCCGCCCGTGGTGCTTAGGTGGTATCGTCATTTGGTTGTTCTCCTTACCGTTGGAACCGTCGTACTGAGCGCGAGCAAAGCTGGCATTATCGTTTGATAAGGGATTCGTGATTTGGACCTTTTGACGTTTTTCACCAGTTCTCCGAGCGCTTTGGACAAAGACACCGCGCGTGTGTTCGCTGCAGCATGGGGCGTTGAATATGTCGAAAAGGGGCGTCGCATTGCAACGCAGGGTGAACCAGACCCTTTGGAGCACATTATTCTTGATGGACGCGCCACCAGCCAAATCACCGATCCCGAAGGTCGCGCCGTTTGCGTTGGCTTTCACGCTGGTCCTTGCGTGGTTACACCAAATGTCGCAAGAACCAGAAACGGGACCTCACTCGTATCAATAGATGTGATAGCGGACGCGTTAGTTGCACACATGGACACCCGTGCTTTGACTGAGCTTATGTTGGCATCCGAGCCAATTCGCGAATGGGCAAACGGTATTTTGCAACAAGAACTGGCCCGTAAGGCGGAGCGAGAGTGGTGCCTTGCCGCACTTGGCGGCGCAGACCGCCTTGCATGGTTTCGCAAAGACTTCCCGCGGCACGAAGGGCTCTTTGGCCACTACTTGATAGCATCCTTTCTTGGCGTCACTCCGGTCACACTCAGCCGGCTTCGCGGTGCCGAGCGGAACATGGTGATTGATTGAACGTTCGATGGGGAACCCATTGCTAGCAAAGCAGGCCTTGGTAGTCACCGCAGCGAAATGGCGCTTCGTCCCGCAAGGCGGACTTGAGAATTTGTCTTTCCACTCACCTTCGTTTCCATCGTCGCCAACTTGCCCGCGCCAAAGACAAAGGGCGGCCCGCTGGACCGCCCTTTCCTAATTCTGGTTTTCCGCGCGTTAACGCTTGGAGAACTGGAAGCTCCGGCGGGCTTTGCGCTTGCCGTATTTCTTACGTTCAACAACACGGCTGTCGCGTGTCAGGAAGCCAGCGGCCTTCAATGCGCCACGCAGGCTCGGGTCGTAGAGTTGCAGTGCCTTGGACACACCGTGCTTGACCGCACCGGCCTGACCGGACAGACCACCACCTGCAACAGTTGCCATGACGTCGAACTGGTCAACAACACCGGCAACCTGGAAAGGCTGGCGCAGGATCATCTGCAGCACGGGACGGGCAAAGTATTTGTCCATGTCCTTGCCGTTCACGGTGACCTTGCCGGAGCCCGGCTTGATCCAGACGCGGGCAACCGCATCTTTGCGCTTGCCGGTCGCGTAGGAGCGGCCCAGTTCGTCACGGACGGGTTCGCGGCTGACAGCCGTTTCAACGGCGGCCGCAGGTGCTTCGACGCCTTCGGCGACTTGGCCCAGCTCTTCGAGCGAGTTTACTTGATCGGCCATTATGCAGTCCTCGTGTTCTTCTTGTTCATGGACTTGACGTCCAGAACTTCGGGCTTCTGGGCTTCCATGCCGTGCTCTGCACCTGCAAAGACACGCAGGTGTGTCATTTGCTGGCGGCTCAGCTTGCCGCCGGGCAGCATGCGCTGAACAGCCTTCATGACGACACGCTCGGGGTGTGCGCCTTCCAGGATTTCGGCCTTGGTCTTGGATTTGATCCCGCCGGGGTGGCCGGTGTGCCAGTAGTATTTCTCGTCACGCTTCTTGCCGGTCATCTGGACCTTCTCGGCGTTGATGACGATCACGTTGTCGCCCATATCCATGTGCGGCGTGAAGGAAGGTTTGTGCTTGCCGCGCAAGCGCATTGCGATGATCGAAGCAAGACGGCCCAGAACAACGCCCTCAGCGTCGATCAGGATCCATTTCTTGTCGATATCCGCAGGAGTTGCGGTAAAGGTTTTCATAGGTCACCAAAAGTTGGGGGCGGTTCGCGCCGCCTGTCATGCGATTGGGGCGTTATAAAGGGCGCGTAAATGCAGTCAAGCACCTATCGCTCTATAAAATGACATGTTTTCAGGATCTTAGAAATTAGGTATTAAAATACCCCATCATTTTGGCGGGATCGAGTAGGTCAGGGTGGCCCGCGCAACCGGTGCCGCCTGCCCCGCGCTGTGAATCAGCACATCACCGACCGCCAGAACACGGCCAAGCTTGAGCAGTCGCACCGTACAGATCAGGTCCTTCCCGGCTGCGGGTTTGCGCATGAAATCAATGCTGCAATTGGTTGTGACCGCCAAAGCGACCGGACCGATCCGTGACAGGATCGCCAGATACACCCCGACATCGGCCAGCATGAACATGGTTGGGCCCGATATGGTGCCGCCCGGACGAAGGTGATTGTCATCCACGCCGAGCCTGACCGTCACCCCGTCTTCGGTCAGCCCTGTTACCTCGACAGTGCCAGCCACTTGCGGGAACTGTTCTTCCAGAAATTTCTGAAGAGCGGGGATGTCCATCTTGCGTTCCATCTTACCTCATATTGCGCTAGGTTCCGGCGCAAGCAACACAGAAAAGGTGCCAAATGACAATCCTGCTTCGTGAAGACAGCGACCATATCGCTACCCTGACCATGAATGCACCCGAGCGGCTGAACGCGCTGTCCGATGCGATGCTGGCGGCCTTGCACGGGACTTTTGACGAAATTGCAGAGGATCGGTCGGTGCGTGCGGTCATTCTGCGCGGGGCTGGCAAGGCGTTTTGCGCAGGTCACGACCTGAAGGAAATGCAGGCCGGACGACAATCTCAGGATGGCGGTGCCGCGTATTTCAAGGACCTGTTCGATCGGTGTGCCGCAATGATGCAGCGTATCCAGTCCATGCCCCAACCGGTCATCGCACAGGCGCACGGGATCGCCACTGCGGCAGGCTGCCAACTGGTGGCGACCTGCGATCTGGCCGTGGCATCTGATGATACGCGCTTTGGCGTCAACGGAGTGAATATCGGCTTGTTCTGCTCAACGCCGATGGTGGCCCTGACCCGCAATATCCACCGCAAAGCCGCCTTTGAAATGCTGACCACAGGCCGCTTTATCAACACACGCGAGGCACAGGACCTCGGTCTGATTAACCGCGCGGTGCTGGCGGAGGACTTGGACCGCGAGACCCATGAGCTCGCGCAGACAATCGCCAAGAAACTTCCTTCAGCGGTCAAGATCGGCAAACAGGCCTTCTATGCCCAGGCCCAGATGACAACCGCGGACGCCTACGCCTATGCCGGTGACGTGATGGTCCAGAACATGCTTGTCGATGACACCAACGAAGGCATAAACGCCTTTCTTGAGAAGCGCGACCCGCACTGGTCATAGCCTGCGTTATTATTGGCCCAAAAATATCCCCGCCGGAGGCCCCGACGCCTACAACCGGTAGATCGCGCTGAATTTCTCTTCCAGATAGTCCAGCAAAGGGGCTTCACTCGGTGCCGCGCCGGTTGCATGTGCAATGGTCTCTACAGGCGTGCGCAGCCCGCCGTATTGTTGCAGGTTTTCGCGTAGCCAGCCTGTTGCTTTCGATGTGTCACCGCGCGCCAGATCAGCATCCAGATCGGGCACAGCGGTGCGCAACGCCACGTGCAGGCAGCCCGCATAGACGTTGCCCAATGTGTAGGTCGGGAAATACCCGAAGAGCCCTTCGGACCAATGGACATCCTGCAAGACACCGTTTGACGGTTTGTCGACAGCAAAGCCGAAGTCCGCAGCGAACCGGTCGTTCCAGGCGGCCTCAAGGTCATTGATCGCCAGATCGCCCGACATCAGCGCCCGTTCCAGATCAAACCGCAACAGGACATGCAGGTTATATTGCACTTCGTCCGCCTCAGTGCGGATGTATCCGTTGTGCAGACGGTTCACCGTGGCAAAGAATGCATCCTCATCGGCAATTCCGAAATCGCCAAACTGGTCGCGCATCTGACCGTACAGCCATCCAGTAAAGGCACGGCTGCGCCCCAGTTGGTTTTCATAAATGCGGCTCTGGCTTTCGTGCACACCCATCGACACGCCACGCCCCAGTGGTGTCAGCAGATGCGCGTCATCAATGCCCTGCTCATAAGCGGCATGGCCGACTTCGTGGATCGTGGAATAAAAGCAGTTGAAAGGGTCGGCCGGATTGGTGCGTGTCGTGATCCGCACGTCAAGACCGGAGCCGGACGAGAAAGGATGCACTGCCTTGTCGATGCGGCCATGTTCCACGCGATAGCCAAAGGCCAGCGCCAGCTTTTGCGAAATCGCCAACTGTGCGGCCTCGTCAAACTGGCCTGTCAACGCTTTCGGCGCCGGGCGGTCAAGAATGGCGGCCCGCAAGGCCACCAGACGCGGGCGCAAGGTTGCAAACATCGCACCCAGACTGTCACCCGTTGCACCGGGTTCATAGTCATCCAGCAAGGCATCGTAGGGATCGGTGTTCCCAGCGATGGCCGCGGCTTCTTCGCGGCGCAGATCAACCACCTTCTGCAGCATCGGCAGGAATGACGCGACATCTTCATCCGCGCGCGCCTGTGCCCAGACACGATGCGCCAGAGAGGTCGTCTTCGCCAGTTCGGCGGCCAGTGCCGCAGGCACCTTGGCCGTGCGTTCATAGTCGCGTCTGATGTGGCGCAAGTTGGCCGCAGCCACATCATCTGCGGCCTGAGCTTTCTCAAGCCACTCGGCGACACGCGGATCAATCCGGCGGGCGTGCAGGATATTAGCCATCGCACCGTGCTCTTCCGCGCGCTGGGGTGTCGCGCCTTGCGGCATCATGGTCTCCTGATCCCACCCCAGACGCCCTGCGATCTGTCCAAGCGCCTCTGTTTCGCGCTGGAACTGCATCAACTCGGCATAAGCATTCATGGCCTCAAGCCCCTCTGATTGATTGTGCGACAGGATACTGCGCCACAAAACGTCCGCGCAGGATCAGCGCCCACAGGATCACCGCGACAAGCTGGTGCACAATCGCGATCTGCCATGGTGCCGAATAGATAACAGTGACAATTCCGATAACGACCTGCAACAGCATCGCGGCCAAAATGGCATTGAAAGCAAAGCGTGTGTGCGCATTGGCCGACCGGCGGGCGCGGAGCCAGACAAAAATGGCAAATGCAAACAGCGCATAGCCGACCATCCGGTGCATGAACTGGACCAATCCGGCATCCTCGAAGAAGTTGCGCCAGACCGGGGCCAGCGACAGCGGTTCGGGCGGCAGGAAGCCACCGGCCATCAGAGGCCAGTCGGGGAATGCACGGCCGGCGTCAATCCCTGCAACCAGCGCGCCCAGAATGATTTGCAGGAATGCAAAGCCGATAAGCACACTCGCCAAACGCGCAAGCCCGACATCCGCGCTGCGCCGCGCTTGCAAGAGGTCCGCCTGACTGCGGCCAAGCCGGTACACGTACCATGCGATGAACCCAAAGATGACAAAGGCCAGCCCAAGATGGGTCGCCAAACGGTACGAGGCGACATCCAGCATCCCCTCTTCAAGTCCAGACGATACCATCCACCAGCCGATAAACCCCTGCAGCCCGCCCAAAGCGCCGATGAAAAGCAGTTTCGGTGTCCAGCCTGCGGGAATCTTGCGGGTTGCGGCGAAGGCGACAAAGCCGACGGCCCAAACCAAACCGATGACACGGCCCAGCTGACGGTGCCCCCATTCCCACCAGTAGATGACCTTGAATTCGGCCAACGTCATGCCACGGTTCTGCAACTGGTATTCCGGGATCATGCGGTATTTATCAAACTCTTCGGTCCAAGCGGCCTCGGACATGGGCGGCATTGCCCCCGTGACCGGCTTCCATTCGGTGATGGACAGGCCACTGTCTGTCAGGCGCGTCAGACCGCCGACAACGATCATCACGACCACCAGCGCAAAAAGCGCCATCAGCCAGACGCGGATCGCACCGCGTGCACCCTGCCCTGCGCGGTCAATACCGCCGGGGCTGGCCTCTTGCTTGGGGGTGTCGCCCACATCTTCGAAGATACTACGCTTGGTCGCCATCTTGGGTCTCCGGTTCGTCTGTGGGATAACTAGAACCCCGATCAGTGATCCGCAAGCGTCAGGGTGCCACACGTCGGGTTGCGCATGATCCACCGACGCGGCGAATTATCCGCGTTCCTTCCAGCGCACCATTTGCCGCATCATGCCATGCAGCATCTGGACGTCCGCCCGTGTCATCGGCATGCGTGACCACATATTGCGCAAATTGACCTTCATATTCTCGGCCTTGTGTTCCGGATAAAAGAAACCGGCCTCTTGCAGTCGCTGTTCATAATGGTCGCTCAGCTTTTCGATCTCGATCTGCTCGGCCCAGTCTCCGGCCGCATCAATGCGGGAGGCTTCCACCTCGACCGCCTCACGGCGCCATTCATAGCCTGTCAGCAGAACACATTGCGCCAGATTGAGAGACGGAAAGTCGGGGTTCACGGGGACCGAAATAATCGCATTGGCCCGCGCGATATCGTCGTTTTCCATGCCCGAACGTTCAGGGCCGAACATCACGGCGACCTTCTGGCCCTGCGCAATCCGCGTACGGGCATCCTGCATCGCGGCCTCAGGTGTCAGCACCAGTTTGGTCAGCCCGCGCGGACGGGCCGTTGTTGCATAGACATAATCGCAATCGGCGATTGCGTCCTGGGTCGTCCCGAAAATCTGCGCCTCATCCAGAAGCCGTCCTGCCCCGCTGGCCATTGCCACTGCCTTTTGGTTCGGCCAGCCATCGCGCGGGGCGATGATCCGCATCCGGTCCAGACCGAAATTCCACATACCACGGGCGGCCGCGCCGATGTTTTCTCCCATCTGGGGCCGGATCAGGACAAACGCAGGCTGAAGGTGGGCACTGGGCATGAGCGTTCCTTTTGGCAAGAGTGCCGCCTGATACGCCGCCACGTTTGCCAAGACAAGAACCCACCGGGAAGACTTATCAAGACCCATAGCCATTCCGCTTTTTCCCCGCTAAAACCCGCAGACAATTGAAAATACCGGAATACACTCATGTCGGACGCCCAGGATCACCCGCAAATCTATCTGATCAGCCCGTCTGAGTTCGACCTGTCGACTTTTCCCGCGCAACTGGCCGCTTGTCTGGACAGCACCGAGGTTGCCTGTGTCCGTCTGGCCCTTGGATCGTCAGACGAAGGGCGCATTTCAAAGGCCGCCGACGCGCTGCGTGAAATCACCCATGACCGCGATGTGGCGCTTGTGATCGATAGCCACATCCAACTGGTGGAACGGTTGGGGCTGGACGGGGTGCATCTGAATGATGGCGCGCGCTCGGTCCGTCAGGTGCGCAAAGAATTGGGCGATGAAGCCATCGTGGGGTGCTATTGCGGCAACTCGCGCCATGACGGCATGACAGCCGGTGAACTGGGTGCCGACTACATCAGCTTTGGTCCGGTTGGCGACACCCCGCTGGGTGATGGACGCCGCGCCGAACTGGCGCTTTTCGAATGGTGGTCAGAGATGATCGAGGTGCCTGTTGTGGCCGAAGGGGCCCTTGACACAGACCTGATCCGCAAGCTTGCGCCGCATACTGATTTCTTTGGCATCGGAGATGAAATCTGGGCGGCGGACAACCCTGCCGCCGCTTTGGGCGATTTACGCCGCGCGATGCTCGGCTAGGCCCGTGCGCACCTGATCTTCCATCGCTTTGGCCAGCGTCTTGCGATCGCTGAAGTCCGCCACCCTGACGGGTGGATGATAGATCACATGCACTGCCCCCTGCCGCTTGGCGGCAAGTGTCGCCAAAAGATGCGGGCCAAAGTCCATATCGCCCCACCATCCATAAAAGCGCGGGTCGGCCCCCGCAGGGGCTTGGTAGACAACCGAGACGGCCTGCATCTGCAATGTGTCGCGCAGCGCCGGATCAAAAAAGGCCGCAAAAAGGGCGGGCTTGAATGGCAGCACCCGAAGCCCGTCTGTCGATGTGCCTTCGGGAAAAAACAGCAGCTTGTGACCCGCGCCCAGACGTTCACGAAAGACGGAAATCTGGTCGCGCAGTTCGCGGCGGTCGCGCCGGATAAAAACGGTCCCGGTCGCTTTTGCCAGCCAGCCGATGCCTGGCCAGCCTGCGACCTCGGACTTGGATACAAAATAGATCCGCTTGCGCGCGTTCAGCGCGAATATATCCAACCAAGAGGCATGATTGGCAACAACTGCACCCGCGCCCTGCATCGGCCTGCCCTCGGAGGTGTATCTGATCCCGAGCAGCACAAACGCCACACGACAGACCATTTGCGTGATATAGGGCGTCACTGGGCGGCGCATGCCACAAAACGGCCTTTCCATCAGGCGCACCAGAAGCAGGATCAGTAAACCGCCAAAGACCAACACGATCAGCGGGATCGCCCGCAGGACCGCTCGCAGCCAGCCCATTGCGTCGGGCCTCTCATGGGGGGGAGCGGTTTCGCTTTGCCAAGTCTCAGCCACGGATCGCACCTTTGCTCAGCATTGCCATTTGCAGCCCGTTGATTGCCTCGCGTTCAAGGATCACGCAAATATCGACCGTGTTAAAGGCGTAATCCACAAAGGCGCCCTCGCCGACGGTGCCGCCCAAACGCAGGTAGGCTTTGATCAGCGCGGGGATTTTCCGCACTGCCGCGACACGATCCAGCTTTTCGGGATCCTCGATATCCATCGACAGCGCCGTCGGTCCGATCGCCTTGACCCGCAACGCCTCGCGGGCCAGATGCCGTTGGTGCAGAAGGCTTAGCGCCCCGGACAAAGCCGCCACATCGGTGCCGTGGAAAGAGGCGACGCCAAAAAGCACGTCAATACCCCGTTCGTGGCAATAAGCGGCCAGCGCAGACCAAAGATGGGCCATTCCCGCGCCGCCGCGATAGGCCGGATGCAGGCATGATCGCCCCAATTCGAGCAACCGTTTTCCACTTTGGTGAAAGGGGGTCAGGTCATATTCTTCGGCGCAATAGAACCGGCCCGCCGCCTTGGCCATGTCAGCGGTCATCACGCGGTAGACGCCAATGATCTGATCACCTTCCGCTCGGGCCGTATCCAGCAACAGGATGTGATCTGCGTGGTCATCAAACTGATCGGTCTCCAGTTGGCGGGCATGGTCGACCAACGGCCCGTCGCCTCCCAGTTCCGCGACGAATACGTCATAACGCAAACGCTGGGCGCCGCGAAGGTCCTCGGCGGTCCGGGCAACCCGTGTCTCGAAAGCCGGAGCAGCCGTTGTTTTCTTGTCATTAAAGGCCGTCATTGTGCCGCATATCAAAGGAAATTAATCATTTGGCAACCATTTCGCGCAACCAATAGGACGCCACCCTACCGGTGCGCTTGCGTTATACACGTTTAGGTTGTATTCTAGTCATTAACCAACAAGAGTGAAACGTGTTTCCCGTCGATGACAATCTTGCCCATCTCCCGAAAATTCACGGTAATCTTGCCACCGATGTTGGACTGCACCTGCCCTGTGCCCCAATCGGGTTTGTCCGGATGGCGCACCAGCATCCCGGGTTCAAGAATCGCATTTAAATCTGACATCCACTCTCTTTCTCAACGGAGGCTGCACCATGCAACCTGATCTTGCGGCATTGGTCGGTTCGCGTATTTGCCACGACCTCATCAGTCCAATTGGGGCAATCGGCAACGGAGTCGAGCTTCTGGCTTTGACAGATGGCGATACTGGCGCGGAAATGGAACTGATCAGCGAAAGTGTCGAAAACGCCAGTGCGCGGATCAGGTATCTTCGGATCGCATATGGCGCTGCGCGCGAAGACCAGATCGTCGGCCGGTCCGAGGTGCTCTCGATCCTTGCTGCAACTGCCCGGGGTGGGCGGATCAACTACATCTGGAAGATAGATGGCGACCAGCCGCGTCGGCTTGTCCGCTGTGCGTTGTTGATGCTTCAGGCGATCGAATCCTCTCTGCCACTTGGCGGTGACATTTCGATCACGCAGGATGGCCCCTTGTGGGTGATGCGCGGTGAAGGGCCCCGACTGGCGGTCGATCAGGCCCTTTGGAGCAATCTTTTGTCCCCCAAAGTCGGCTTTACCTACACAGCATCCCATGTGCAATTTGCCCTGCTTCCCGGTGTGTTGGCCGAGGCCGGACGCACCCTTCGATTTTCCCAAGGCAATGGTCAGCTGGTCGCCCGATTTTAGGCCCGGACAGCTCCGTTGCCTGTGACCAGATACTTGAAGCTGGTCAGTTGCTCGGCCCCCACCGGTCCGCGTGCGTGTAATTTGCCAGTCGCGATACCGATCTCGGCCCCCATCCCGAATTCACCGCCATCAGCGAATTGGGTCGATGCATTGCGCATTAGGATTGCGCTGTCGAGTTCCTTGAAGAAATGCGCGGCAGCCTGATCATCTGCTGTGATAATCGCATCGGTATGGTTGGACCCGTATGTCCGGATATGGTCAATCGCGGCATCAACACCATCAACCAGTTTGGCCGCACAGATCATATCAAGGAATTCCTTGCCGAAATCATCCGGTTGCGCGCGGGTTGTTCCGCTGACCTTGGCCAACTCGCCATCGGCGCGCACTTCGACACCGGCCTTCAGCAAGGCATCGACCAGCAAAGACCCGTGTTGTGTATAGAAACGCCAGTCAATCAGCAGACATTCCATTGCGCCACAGATACCCGTACGGCGCGTCTTGGCGTTCAGCACGATCTCGACCGCCATGGCAGGGTCTGCGGTGGCGCCGACGTAGATGTGACAGATGCCTTCAAGGTGGGCAAAAACCGGCACCCGGGCTTCGCGCTGGACCAAACCGACAAGGCCCTTGCCTCCGCGTGGCACGATCACGTCAATATGGTCCGTTGCGGTGAGCATGGCCGACACCGCCGCGCGGTCGCGTGTTGGTACAAGCTGGATAGCCTCAGCAGGAAGCCCTGCCTGTTTCAGCCCTGTTTGCAAGCACTTATGGATCGCAGTTGAAGAATGGAAACTCTCTGATCCGCCGCGCAAGATCACGGCGTTCCCGGACTGCAGACACAGTGCACCGGCGTCAGCGGTGACATTCGGGCGGCTTTCGTAAATGACGCCGATCACACCCAAAGGCGTGCGCACGCGCTGGATGTGCAGGCCACTTGGCATGTCCCATTCGCTCATGATTTCACCAACAGGATCGCGTTGTGCCGCCACATTGCGCAGCCCTTCGGCCATGGCGCGGATGCGTGGTTCATCCAGTATCAGGCGGTCCATCATCGCGGGGCTCAGGCCCTTTTCCTCGCCATAGACCTGATCTTCGGCGTTTGCGTCCATGATCGCGAGCCGGTTTTCCCAGATGGCATCCGCAGCACCGATCAGCGCAGCATATTTGCGTTCTGATCCGGTCGTGGCCAGCACGGTAGATGCCGCACGCGCCTGTGCACCGATCTGCGCCATCATTGGCCCGATTGCGTCCTGATCTTTCATTTCATGCCCTCTTACAGCACCATATCATCACGGTGCACCAATGCAGCGCGACCTTCATAGCCCAGTATGTCTACAATGTCAGCCGACCGCCGCCCCATGATCTGGCGCGCCTCGGCACTGGTATAACGGGCAAGGCCCTGCCCGATCTGCACGCCTGCCTCGTCCCTGATCGCCACCAAATCACCGCGGCCAAAGCTGCCGTGGATTTGCGTGACACCTGCGGGAAGCAGGCTCTTGCCGCGTTTGAGCGCGGCTCCCGCCCCTGCATCGACCGTGACCGTGCCACGCGGTTTCATGGCCGAAATCCAGCGTTTGCGCGCCACCTGCGGGTCTGTCTGCGCGGTGAACCATGTGGCGCGCGCCCCGCTTTCCAGCGCGCCCAGAGGGTGCAGCCCCGTCCCCAACGCGATGGCCATGGCGCAGCCAGCTTCGGTTGCGATCCGCGCGGCCATCACTTTGGTGATCATGCCGCCCTTGGACAGGCCAGAGCCGGCATCGCCTGCCATCGCCTCGATCTCTGGTGTGATTTTATCCACGATCGCAAGGTGTTGAGCCGTGTTTTTTACCTTCGGGTTATCAGTATAAAGCCCATCGACGTCGGACAGCAGGATCAACTGGTCCGCGCCGACCGTCACGGCGACCTGTGCCGCCAGACGGTCGTTATCGCCATAGCGGATCTCGTCGGTCGCAATCGTGTCGTTTTCATTCACGATCGGGGTCACACCAAGGCCCAGCATGGTTTCCATGGTCGCGCGGCTGTTGAGATAGCGGCGCCTGTCCTGCGAATCTTCCAGCGTGACAAGCACTTGCCCTGTGACAATGCCATGGGGCGTCAGCGCCTCTTCGTAGGCCCGCGCCAGTCTGATTTGTCCAACGGCGGCGGCGGCTTGCGATTGTTCCAGCGCCAGCGATGTCAACGGCAGGCCGAGGATTCCGCGCCCCAGTGCAATGGAACCTGACGACACGATAATCACATCCGTGCCGCGTGCCCTGATCCGCGCCACATCGCTGGCCAGAGAGGTCAGCCAGTCCTGCCGCAGCGCGCCAGTTTGGCTATCCACCAGCAGGGCAGAGCCGATCTTGATAACAAGGCGTTTGGCGTCGCTCAGGGTTGCCATGGCGCGGCCTCGCCTGTCTGTTCCTCCGCCGCTTTGCGGTGCCGCAGGCGGTTGTCGTCAATCTCGGCACGCAATGCGCGCAGCACTTCGGGAACGCCCTCGCCGGTGACCCCTGACATCAGCATCACAGGGCCGCCCGCCACCGCCGCGATTTCATCGCGCAGGAATGCGCTTTCCTCGGCATCTAGCGTGTCGATCTTGTTCAGCACTGTGATGCGCGGCTTGTCGGCCAGTTCGCCGCCATAGGCCTCAAGCTCGCCAATGATTGTGGTCAGATCACCGGCTGGATCGCCCGAGGTTCCGTCGATCAGGTGCAAGAGTACGGCGCAACGCTCCACATGACCAAGGAACATATCACCCAGACCGCGGCCTTCGCTGGCACCCTCTATCAGGCCCGGAATGTCAGCCACGACGAATTCGACATCATCGATCCCCACCACACCAAGGTTTGGCACAAGGGTGGTGAATGGATAATCCGCGACCTTCGGGCGCGCGTTTGATGTTGCGGCCAGAAAGGTGGATTTGCCGGCATTGGGCATCCCCAGGAGCCCTACATCTGCGATCAGTTTCAGGCGCAGCCATATGGTGCGCTCGATCGCCTCCTGCCCCGGATTGGCCCGCCGCGGGGCCTGATTGGTTGCCGTTTTGAACCGTAGGTTCCCCCAGCCACCATTGCCGCCCTTGGCGATCACAACTTTCTGACCCACCTCGGTCAGATCGGCGATCAGGGTTTCGCCGTCTTCGTCAATGATTTCCGTGCCAACTGGCACACGCAACACCTTGTCCGCACCATCCTTGCCGGTGCGTTGGCTGCCCATGCCGTGCTGACCGTTTCCTGCAAAGAAATGCTGCTGGTAGCGAAAGTCGATCAGCGTGTTCAGCCCTTCGACGGCTTCGACGATGACATCGCCCCCCTTCCCGCCATCGCCGCCATCAGGCCCGCCATATTCCATGAACTTCTCGCGGCGGAACGAGATGCAGCCCGCACCACCGGCACCGGACCGGATATAGACCTTTGCAAGATCGAGGAATTTCATGGTTCAAGCTTTCTGCGGCTGTTCAAGAGCGCGATAAACTACTGCGGCGCAGTTCTCAAGCTGTGCCGCAAGGACGCGAGACCAGCAGACCTATGCCGATGCGCGCGCCCAAACCGCGCTTTCGTAGAAGCCTGCGGGAAGACGGAAATCTCTACCCCAGTTTGAGCGTATAGGTCCATGTGGGCACTGTGGCCTTGCGCGAAACAGAAAACGCCTCGGCATCGCCCAGATAGTCAAAACCGCAGTTGGTCAGCACGCGGGCAGATCCGGGGTTATCCTGAAAGACCTCGGCGAAGATGCGGTCTGACTGGTGCGGGTTCGCGGCGATCAGGGTGCGCACGGCCTCGGTCGCGAAGCCGGTGTTCCAGAACGCAGGCGCGATCCAGTAGAAAATCTCGGACTGGGCGCGGTCCATCCGATCAAGGCTGATCAGGCCCAAGGCCTCGGCATGGCCATGGGCGGACCCGTCGATGACCCAGACATCCTCTGTCCGCTCGGCGGCGCTGGCCCGCTCGATCATCGCCTCAACAGAGCCGGGTGGCAGCGGGTGCGGCATAGCGCGCGTTCCGCGGGCCACGCGATCATCACCGGCATACATCGCAATCAGACCCGCATCAGACTTGCGGCATGGCCGCAGGACAAAGCGGTCTGCCTCGATGGTGTCCTGAACTGTGATGTCCTCGTGTCGCATTGCTTCCCTCCCCGAAAACAATTTCGTTTCCCGCCACCTGTTAAATGCACATGGTGGCAAAACTATGAATAAAAAAGGGGACCGGTGAACACCGATCCCCCCAAATACGTTACCTTGGAATTTTCGGCTTACTCAGCGGCCTCCGCCACTGGGAGAACCGAA
>CAZTKF010000060.1:0-18156 GCA_964614205.1 uncultured Loktanella sp.
GCAACGCCAAGGAATTCGGGATTCACTACTACCCCGTGTCGGACGTCCGTCAGGGAATCGTGCACATCGTCGGCCCCGAACAGGGCTGGACGCTGCCGGGCATGACGGTGGTTTGCGGTGACAGCCACACGGCGACCCATGGTGCCTTTGGTGCGCTGGCACATGGGATCGGCACGTCCGAGGTCGAGCATGTGCTGGCCACGCAAACGCTGATCCAGAAAAAGTCGAAGAACATGAAGGTCGAGATCACGGGCAAACTGCGCCCCGGTGTGACGGCCAAGGACATCACGCTTTCGGTGATTGGTGCGACCGGCACTGCGGGTGGCACTGGCTATGTCATTGAATACTGCGGCGAAGCGATCCGCGATCTGTCGATGGAAGGCCGCATGACGGTCTGCAACATGGCGATCGAGGGTGGCGCGCGGGCTGGTTTGATTGCCCCTGATGAAAAGACGTTTGAATACTGCAAGGGGCGGCCTCATGCCCCCAAGGGTGCCGCTTGGGAAGCTGCCGTCGCTTACTGGAAAACGCTTTTCACGGATGATGGCGCGCATTTTGACAAGGTGATTACGCTGAAAGGCGAAGATATCGCGCCCGTAGTGACGTGGGGCACCTCGCCCGAGGATGTGTTGCCGATTACTGCCACTGTTCCCGCAGCGGAAGATTTCGAAGGTGGCAAGGTCGGCGCGGCACAGCGTTCGCTTGACTACATGGACCTGAAGCCCGGCACACCCTTGTCCGAAATCGAGATCGACACCGTTTTCATCGGTTCCTGTACGAATGGCCGGATTGAAGACCTGCGTGCTGCCGCGGCGATCCTTAAGGGCAAGAAAAAGAAAGACGGTCTGCGCGCGATGGTCGTGCCGGGGTCTGGTCTGGTCCGGGCACAGGCGGAAGAAGAAGGCCTTGCACAGATTTTCATCGACGCGGGCTTTGAGTGGCGTCTGGCAGGCTGTTCCATGTGTTTGGCAATGAACCCTGACCAGCTGGCCCCGGGCGAGCGTTGCGCGGCCACATCCAACCGTAACTTCGAGGGGCGGCAGGGCCGGGGCGGTCGCACGCACCTGATGTCGCCTGCAATGGCCGCGGCTGCGGCCATCACCGGCAAACTGACTGACGTGCGGGAACTGATGTAAGCGGCGCGCCCATCACGCCTTGTCGGGCTTTCTTCGCGCGAAGAAAGTCCCAAAGGGAAAGATGAGCGCCCCCGAAAGGACAAATGATGCAGAAATTTACGAAACTAAGCGGCATCGCCGCACCCCTGCCACTGGTCAATATTGATACCGATATGATCATCCCAAAGCAGTTCCTGAAAACGATCAAGCGGTCCGGATTGGGCGTGAACCTGTTTGACGAGATGCGTTATGATAATGACGGCAACGAAATCCCGGATTTCGTGTTGAACAAACCACAGTATCGCGAGGCCCAGATCCTTGTTGCAGGCGAAAACTTCGGCTGCGGTTCATCGCGCGAGCATGCGCCTTGGGCCATCGCCGACTTTGGCATCACTTGCGTGATCGCGCCAAGCTATGCCGATATCTTCTACAACAATTGCTTCAAGAACGGCATCCTGCCGATTGCCTTGCCGCAAGAGCAAGTGGATGTGCTGATGAAAGATGCGGAGAAAGGGTCGAACGCCCGTATCGAAGTCGATCTTGAAGCACAGACTGTCACATCGTCAGACGGCGAGGTTTTCAGCTTCGAGGTTGATGCTTTCAAGAAACACTGCCTGATGAATGGTCTTGATGATATCGGCCTGACCATGGAAAAGGCCGCATCCATTGACGCCTATGAAGCCGAGGCAAGCGCAGCGCGCCCTTGGGTCTAGGAACAGACCGGAAAACCTTACGAAAAAAGAGGTCGCTTCCTGCCGAAGCGGCCTCTTTTCATTCCAATTGTCTGTCAGCCCTTGATTGAGGCCTCAGGGGCTGGCGGCATATGACAAAAATGCAGCAGTTCGGTGACATTCCGGCATCACTTTGCGGCCAAAATGGCGTATCGCCTGTCTTTCATTGCCGCGCCAGTTGATGCCAGTGGCAGGATTTGTTCAAAATTACCCCAATAATAAAGATGTTCGTTATACTGTGCGGGCCATCAGAACGACCTGTGCAAAGCACATGGTGGCTCAGTAGAGGATGAAATGCAGTGCTAGCTCGATTGCCCGCAGCATTGGTCAGAGCCGTTTTGGTCGTGATGTTAATCGTCATGCCTTATGCGTTGCTGCCGAATTCCGGCGCGGACAATGCCCAGATCATCGTTCTGGTCGCGATCTTCGGTGCACTTTTTACCATTGTCGAGTATAGTTCCAACAGTCCCAGTCTTGTGGAATTTCGGGACGCCCCGCCGTTCAACAGGGTCAGGTTCTCGGCGCTTTTTGCGACGGTGTTCTGCCTGTCCATGATCTTTCGGGGCGTCGAAGCGCCGACTGCGATCTCTGCCTATTTTCAAAACAGTGGGAGCGTGATTGGCCGAACAATCGACTTTCCCTATTCGCCGGTCCGTCTGATGGTCATTATGATGCCCGATGGCACTGATCCTGTCGTGATCCAGCATTTGCGGGATGCGGCTGGGTTGAGTTATCTGGTTTCAGTGTTCTCGGTCATCTGGTTCGTCATTCTTTTGCGCCTGTACCACTGGCCACGGCGCACGGGGGCCTTCAATGTCTGGATCAATCTGCCCACATTCGACCCGACTGCAGGCGGTGACGTGGTCAAGCGGTTACAGCGGGATGGCCGCGTTAACATTATATTAGGGTTCTTGCTTCCCTTCTTGGTGCCAGCGGTTGTCAAACTGGTTGCGGCGCTGGGCACGCCGATCAATCTGGATAATCCGCAGACGTTGATCTGGACGGTTTCTGCATGGGCTTTCTTGCCAGCCTCTATTCTGATGCGCGGTGTCGCGCTCAGCCGCGTTGCCCAGATGATCGAAGTGCAGCGTCGAAAAGCCTACGATCGCAATGGGCCAACGCACAGTGCTACCTATTAGTCGCATTTTGTCTGGCCGGTAGCGCACAGGCCGACACCTTTCGTGTTGCCACGTTCTCTGCTCCGCTGAGCCGCGAGGGTCCCGGATTGCTCTTGCGCGATCTTCGGCGCGGGGACGACCCGCAGATCGCATCCATACGGCAGATCATTACCCTGATTGCCCCTGACATCCTTTTGCTGACCGATTTCGATTTTGACCACGACAGTCTCGCGCTGTCTGAATTTGCGAACGGGCTTGCACCGGCTTACCCTTATCTCTTTGCCCTGAAACCCAACGCCGGACTTCAGACCGGCCTTGATCTTGATGGCAATGGCCGCCTTGGAGAGGCGCGCGATGCCTATGGCTACGGGCGTTTTGCAGGCGATGGCGGCATGGCAATCTTGTCCCGCTTTCCTATCTTGGAAACGCAGGTCACAGACCTGTCTGCAACCCTTTGGAAGGACCTGCCTGGTGCGACATTGCCGGAAGTCGGGGGGTTGCCTTTCCCCAGTCGGGAGGCCCATGACAGTTTGCGGATTTCATCGACGGGACATTGGATCGTTCCTGTCTCGCTGCCGGACGGCCCCCCGCTTGCGCTTCTGGCCTTTTCTGCAACGCCGCCTGTTTTTGACGGCCCTGAAGATGTGAACGGCCTGCGCAACCGTGATGAATTGCGACTGTGGCAGACGGTTCTGGATGGCGGTTTCGGGCCAGCACCCGATAGCTTCGTGATTGCGGGAAATGCCAATCTGGACCCGCAAGCTGGCGCTGGATACGTCGAAGCGATGGCCGCCTTTCTACGACATCCCCTGTTTCAGGACCCGCTCCCGGGCCAAGAGACCGCCGACTGGCCCGGGGATGGGCCCGGCAGTCTGCGGGTCAGCTATGTCTTGCCCTCGCGTGATTGGATGGTCACGGATGCAGGTGTGTTCTGGCCCGCGCCAGATGATCCTGACCGCCGCCTAATTGGCGGCGATGGGCAGGTCGCTGGTCCGCACCGGATGGTCTGGGTCGATATCAGCCGGTAGACCTGCCAACATGACCTTCTCTGTCGCGGTTGGGGTGAAGTCCGGCAAGAGTTTGTCGAATTTTTCCGATCCGATCTGATGAGGCATCGCGTAGAGATAGCGCATTTCACGCAATTCGCGCGCCAACTCCCAAAACGGGCTTAGAAGTGTTATCTGCCACCACGGAAAGCGTCGGATGCTCATGCTGCGTCCTGTGTGTTTGGCGATGCAGCTTTGTAGCTCCGCTGTTGTAAAGGCGTGGCCAGGGAAAGGAATATCCTCAAAAGATGCAAGGTTCTTGCGTCGTTCGGACAGTTGCACCGCTGCGCGTGCCCAGTCGGGGACATAGGCGTAGGCCTGTAGCGTTTCGGGGTCGGCGGCGGCGGTGATGATGCCCTTTTTGATGTTGCGCATGATCATCAGACTCATGATGTCGCCATTTCCTGCCGGATCAATGAAATTGCCCGCACGCAGCACGATGGTCTGTACACCAGAGGCGCGATAGGCTTGCTCCATAGCGATACGGACACGGCCTTTCTTTGTGGTTGCGATCTGCGGCGTGGTTTCATCCAGAGCGCCGGGCTGGTTCCCGAAATTGTAGATGTTGCCCGGAATAATCACTGTCGCACCACTGGCCTTGGCCGCAGCGATCACTTGCGACGTGATGGCAGGGATTGTCCGTTCCCAATCGTGATAGGCGGGTGGATTTAGCCCGTTGACAATGACATCGGCACCCGTTGCGGCAGCGATCATATCGCCCGACTTACGGTCATACTGCCGGACGTTCCACCCAGCATTCCAGAATGCCTCGGCGGCGCGACTGCCGATCTTGCCCGAGCTCCCAAGTACAAGAACTGTCTGACTCATGTGTTGTCTCCGATGTGGTGTTTGAGCCAGTCTGTGTTATTCAAGAATAGAAATAAATTGCCTGATATTGCAGATCATGTATTCAATAATGAATGGATAAAGCTCTTCCTTCGCTCGACTGGTCGCTGGTTCAGGGTTTCCTCGTAGTTGCGGAGACAGGAAGTCTCTCAGCTGCGGCACGGCAGCTTGGCACCAGTCAGCCAACGCTGGGCCGCCAGATCAAGGCTATCGAGGCCCAATTAGGCGCCGAGCTTTTTCGACGCCAGCCGCGCGGATTTGCCTTAACCCGCACCGGGGCAGATTTGGTCGGCCCTGCGGTTGCCATGCGCGATGCAGTGCGTCAGATCACTTTGACCGCCGCGGGCCAACAGGTCCGACTGGAAGGTACCGTCAGGATTACCGCGAGTGTCGCCATTTCGGCCATGCATCTGCCCCCGATCATCGCCAAAATCCGCAAGCTCGAGCCACAAATCGCCATTGAACTGGTCCCCAGTGATGACACCCGCAATCTTTTGTACCGCGAAGCCGACATCGCTGTGCGGATGTACAGGCCAAGCCAGCTTGATCTTGTTACGCAACACATCGGCGATATCCCCTTGGGTGCATTCGCCGCGCATAGCTATCTTGAGAACCGGGGCACTCCCGACACATTGGATGAACTGCAGCAGCATGACTTCGTCGGCTACGACAGCAACACGGCAATCATCGAAGGCTTTGCCGCCAACGGATTCAGAGTTGACCGCGAATTCTTTAAGACACGTTGCGATGACAACATTGCCTATTGGGAATTGGTCCGCGCCGGTTGTGGCATAGGCTTTGCGCAAAAGTGCATCGGGCAGTCCGATCCACTGGTGACGGAGGTGTTGCAAGAGATCCTGATTCCGCCTCTTCCTGTCTGGTTGACCGCACATGAGGCCATGCGCCAGACACCGCGGATCAGGCGGGTTTGGGAGCTTTTGGCAGTAGGTCTCAAGCCCTTGGTATCTTGAACCTGCCGTCCCATCGCGCTAGGGCGTTGGCAACGAATTCATGCAAGGACCAACGACAATGGCAAACCCTTCCCTTTTGATCCTCGCCGGTGACGGCATCGGCCCCGAAGTTATGGACGAAGTGAAGCGGGTCATCGGTTGGTTTGGCGACAAGCGCGATCTGACGTTTGACGTCTCCGAAGATCTTGTCGGCGGCGCCGCTTATGACGTCCATGGTGTGCCCCTGCATGACGATACGATGGCCAAGGCACAAGAGGTCGACGCGGTGCTGCTGGGTGCTGTTGGCGGACCCAAGTACGACAATCTGGATTTCAGCGTGAAGCCAGAGCGTGGTCTACTGCGCTTGCGCAAGGAAATGGACCTTTTTGCAAACCTGCGTCCCGCGCAGTGTTTTGATGCGCTCGCCGATTTCTCGTCACTGAAGAAAGACGTGGTTGCAGGCCTCGACATCATGATCGTGCGCGAACTGACCTCGGGCGTCTACTTTGGTGAGCCACGCGGGATTCATATTGAAGACAACATGCGTGTGGGCATCAACACCCAGCGCTACACCGAGGCCGAGATCGAGAGGGCAGCCCGTGCTGCCTTTGATCTGGCGATGAAACGCAACAAGAAGGTCTGCTCGATGGAGAAGGCCAATGTCATGGAAAGTGGTATCCTTTGGCGTGATGTTGTCACGGAAGTCCACGCAGACTATCCCGAGGTCGCACTGAGCCACATGTACGCAGACAACGGCGCCATGCAGTTGGTGCGCGCACCCAAACAGTTTGACGTGATCCTGACCGACAACCTTTTCGGCGACATCCTGTCTGATTGCGCGGCGATGCTGACAGGTTCGCTTGGCATGTTGCCCTCTGCGTCGCTTGGCCTGCCCATGGCAAACGGTCGTCCCAAGGCATTGTATGAACCCGTACACGGGTCGGCCCCCGATATCGCGGGGCAGGGCAAGGCGAACCCGATTGCCTGTATCCTCAGCTTTGCCATGGCGCTGCGCTATTCCTTCGACGAAGGGGCCGAGGCCGACCGGCTTGAAGCCGCGATCGAGAAGGTGCTGGCCGATGGCGCGCGTACGGCTGACCTGATGGGGCCAGAGGGTGGCACTCCGCTCAGCACGACTGAAATGGGTGATGTGATCCTTGCGGCACTCGACGCGAGCCTCTGATGTCAGGGAACGCTAAAGGTGCACTGCTGGCGCTGTTGGCTTTTGGCGTTTTCTCGACCCATGACGTGATCGTGAAGATCCTTGGTGGTATCTACTCACCTTTCCAGATCGTTTTCTTCAGTGTCTTGCTGAGCTTCCCGCTGGCTATGGTAATGCTGATGCGCGACGCGCGGCCCGGTACCTTGGTGCCGGTGCATCCATGGTGGCTGGGGCTGCGCACGGTGGCTGCGGTCGTTACCGGGGTATCGGCTTTCTATGCGTTTTCGGTTCTGCCGCTGGCGCAGACCTACGCGATCCTTTTTGCGACCCCTTTGCTGATTACGGTCCTTGCTATTCCGGTCTTGGGTGAAACGGTGCGCTTGCGCCGATGGCTGGCGGTTCTGGTTGGTCTCGCTGGCGTATTCGTTGTTCTGCGTCCCGGTCAGACCGAGTTGTCGCTAGGCCACCTTGCTGCGCTTGCGGCAGCCATTGGTGGCTCTCTTGCCTCGATCATCGTGCGCAAGATCGGGTCTGTTGAACGGCCCGTTGTGATGTTGCTTTATCCGATGATGGTGAATTTCGTAGTGATGGCTTGCGCTTTGCCATTTGTTTACGAACCAATGCCGGTGGAGCATTTGGGCTTGTTGGGGATCATCGCAGCCTTTGCATGGATCGCCAGCCGCCTTGTCATTGCGGCCTACCAAGCAGGTGAGGCGGCAATTATTGCCCCGATGCAGTACAGCCAGATTATCTGGGCGACGCTTTTTGGCTTTCTGTTTTTTGACGAATCCATTGATCAGGCGACGGCCATAGGCGCAGGGATCATCATTGCCAGCGGTCTTTACATCGTGCTGCGTGAAAGCCGCGGCGGGGCATCGGAGAACACGCCTGTTCTGCGCACACGTTCGCGAACAGAAACAGGAACGACCCCGCGCGTGTCACTTTTCATGCGTTTGGCAGGAAAGACACCGCCGCGGCCTGACGATACCTAGCTGACAGCTTCCGGTGGGGCGAAGCTGTGCGCATTCGCCCGTGCCCAGCGTTCGCGGTAAACCGGATTGTCATCGCCATCGTCAAGCAAGAAGCCTTCGCGGAGATATGTGTAGACATCTGCCGCTTCGGTCATCTGCCCGTCGCCCTTGCGGGTCATGAAATGGTAGGGCAGGAAACCGCGCGGATCATCCAGACCGGCAGCGCCCGCCATTTCGCCTAAGGCATGCAAAGTATTGGCGTGGAACCGGGCGACACGCTTGCTCTTGTCGTTCACATCAAGTGCGGCCTGACGCAAGGGATCCTGAGTCGTTACGCCGACAGGACAGTGGTTGGTATGGCACGCCTGCGCCTGAATACAGCCGATAGCGAACATATATCCGCGCGCCGAATTGCACCAATCCGCACCAATCGACAGCGCGCGGGCGATGTCAAAGGCACTGACGACCTTGCCTGCAGCGCCAATCTTGACCTGATCGCGAATGCCTGCACCGCGTAGCGTATTATGAACGAAGGTGAGCCCTTCAACCATCGGCATGCCGACGTGATTGGCAAACTCGAGAGGGGCTGCCCCGGTGCCTCCTTCGGTGCCATCTACAACGATGAAATCGGGGATAATCCCCGTTTCAAGCATCGCTTTCACCATGCACATAAACTCGCGGCGGTGACCGATGCAGAGCTTGAATCCGATCGGCTTGCCTCCGGACAGGTCGCGCAACTTGCCAACGAATTGCATCAGTTCCATCGGGCCGGTGAAGGCACTATGCGCTGGGGGTGACACACAATCGACACCCATCGGCACATCACGGGCCTCTGCAATCTCGGGCGTGATCTTGGCGGCAGGCAACATCCCGCCATGGCCGGGCTTGGCCCCTTGGCTCAGCTTGATTTCAATCATCTTGACTTGATCATCAGCCGCTTGTTTGGCGAATTTCTCGGGATTGAAGGTGCCGTCATCATTCCGGCATCCAAAATAGCCGGAGCCGATCTCATAGATCAGGTCGCCGCCGCCGTCGCGGTGATAGCGGCTGATGCCGCCTTCTCCGGTGTCGTGGGCAAATCCACCCATCTTCGCACCTTTGTTCAGTGCCGAGATCGCATTGGCGGATAGTGCACCAAAGCTCATGGCGGAAATATTGTAGAGCGATGCGTTGTATGGCTGCTTGCAGTTATCACCACCAATCATGACCCGAAAATCGGTATCTTCGAAATGGGTCGGCTGGACAGAATGTGTGAGCCATGAATAGCCTGCTTCATACACACGTTCATGGCTGCCAAACGGCCGCTTGTCCTCGGCGCCCTTGGCCCGCTGATAGACCAAAGACCGTTGTTCGCGGCTGAAGGGTTGTTCTTCCTGATCGCCTTCAATCAGGTATTGGCGGATTTCGGGGCGGATTTTTTCGAAAAGAAACCGGATATGGCCCAACACCGGATAGTTGCGCACAATCGCATGGCGGGTCTGCCTGACATCGTGCACACCAAGTGCCGTGAGCGCTGCAAAGACGAGGAACGGGATGAATGCCCATGTCGCCCAGAAGCCTGCAATGAAGAACACTACCGTCAGGATCGTGACCAGCACAAACGTCGCGTAACGCTGCAAAGAGATCAGTTCACGCACAAGATACCCCTCCTACTTTCGGGGTAGACTAGGCCGGTGATCCTATGAACGAAAGGCTGATATGATGAAGTTTTCATCACAAAAAGAAAAAGCCGTATTCAGAAGTCGGCTGCGACCCCCGGCAGTTCCAGAGCTTTGATCAACTCACGCAACTCCTGACGTGCCGCGACGTTCGAGATATTCATCCCTTTCACCCCGATATCGCGCAGGTCCAGCAGAGTCAGACCACGGGGGAAGAGTTCGCGGAAAATGACCCGTTCATTAAAGCCCGGTGCCGTCCGGAATCCGATGCGCTTGGCCAGCTTCGCAATCGCGCGCTCCATCTTGAGCTTGTTGAGCATCGCCTGCGCGCCCAGCCGGTTGCGCACGACGATCCAGTCGATCGGCTTGAGGCCAGCTTGCGCGCGCAACTGGCGGGCGTTCCACACCATTTCGGAATAGACGGACGGACCGGTGATATCTTCGCCATCGCTGTCGACATGGGCCAGAAGATCAAAGTCGATGAAGCTGTCGTTCAGCGGCGTAATCAGTGTGTCCGCCAAAGAGTGGGCAACCTGACTGAGGCGGGTGTGCGATCCGGGGCAGTCGATCAGGATAAAATCTGCATCTGCTTCCATGCGGGCAACAGCCATCGACAGGCGGTGGTCAAAGGCGTTTTCCCCGGGTTTCAACAGGGCTTGGTCAATATCGGGCAATTCATGATACGCAGGCGTTGGCAGATCGAGCCCCTTCTTTTGAAGAAAGGTCTGACGGTTCAGGATATAGCGCCCCAGCGTCCTCTGGCGCAGATCTAGGTCTAACGTGCCAACCCTGTGGCCCATCCGCGCAAGGGCTGTTGCCACATGCATGGAAACGGTCGATTTGCCCGCGCCACCCTTTTCGTTGCCGACCACGATGATATGCGCCACTGTACGATTCCCCGTCATGTCCTGCCTCTGACCTCTATATGATGTGGTCGAACCAAGGGAAAGCACATGCAACACCCGCAAGGGTATTTTCACCAGCCCTTGACAGAAGGTGCTGCAACCTTCATGTCCACCGCAACCGACGCAAGCTGCCGCGTGAGCAGAGCGAGACTTCTGGTCATCCGCAAGGTGTCGATTATACACTTCAGGTTCCCACATCACGCAGGGGGTCCCGCGCCACATCGGCGCCCGGACAATGCGGTCTTGGCTGTCAGCATTTTGGCGCAACCTTGCACAGGCTCATGGCATATTGCCGTGGGTCACATGATATGCGCGGGCCGTTGGCCTGCAAGAAATTAGGATATCCATTCATGGATTTTGACATGCTGGGGCTTGCGCCCCGTTTGATAAACGTACTGAAAGAACAGGGGATCACCGAACCAACCCCGATCCAGACCCAAGCGATCCCGCACGCTATGAATGGCCGCGACGTGATGGGGCTGGCGCAGACCGGCAGCGGCAAGACGGCCGCCTTCGGCTTGCCGATGATCCATGCGCTGCTGAAGGCGGGTGTGAAACCGAACCCCAAAACCGCACGTGGTCTGATCCTCGCGCCGACGCGCGAATTGGCCAAGCAGATCGCCGATAACCTGACCGCCTATACCAAAGGGAGCCATCTCAAGGTGGCGCTTGTTGTGGGCGGGGCCGGGATCGTGGCGCAGACCAAGCGTCTGGCTGGCGGTGTTGACCTGCTGGTCGCGACACCCGGTCGCTTGATTGACTTGCTGGACCGCCGCGCGGTGCGGCTGGATGAGACCATCTATCTGGTCCTCGACGAGGCTGATCAGATGCTCGACATGGGATTTATCCACGCCCTGCGCCGGATTGCGCCGCTTCTGGCCAAAGACCGCCAGACCATGATGTTCTCGGCCACCATGCCGAAACTGATGGGTGAACTGGCAAATACCTATCTCAGCGACGCCGTGCGCGTACAGGTCAACCCTCCGGGGCAGGCGGTAAAGAAGATCAACCAGTCGGTGCATTTCGTGGCGCAAGCCGCAAAAACCGATCTGCTGATAGAATTGCTCGACAAGCACCGCGATGAACTTGCGATTGTCTTTGGACGCACCAAACACGGCTGCGAAAAGCTTTACAAAGTACTCGAAAAGAAGGGCTTTGCAGCAGCCTCGATCCACGGCAACAAATCACAGGGGCAGCGACAGCGAGCGCTGGACGCGTTCAAGGCAGGCAAGACACGTGTGCTTGTTGCGACAGATGTGGCGGCGCGTGGACTGGATATTCCTGACGTGCGGTTTGTCTATAACTACGACCTGCCCAATGTGGCGGAAAACTATGTCCACCGGATCGGCCGGACGGCCCGCGCTGGCGCTGATGGCAGTGCCGTGGCGCTGGTTGCCCCTGACGAAATGATCGAACTGCAGGACATCGAAAAAGCGATGAAGGAAAGCATTCCTGTCGCCTCAGGTCGCCCTTGGGACATCCAGCCTGGCCAGAAAAAGCGGCCCAACGGTGGCGGCGGTGGCCGTCGCGGCGGTGGTGGCAATCGTGGTGCGGGGACCCGTGCTGGCGGAAAACCCGGTGGTGGTCAGGGCAAACCTGCTGGGCGGCGGCGCGGTGGTGGCGGTCGCAATCGCGGAAAATCAGCAGCCTAGCCGTACTTGCGGAAGGCTTCCATCTCGATGGCAAGTTTGGTGTGCAGCTCTGACAGGCGCATCTGTTCGGCCATGCGTCCGGTTTCGTCCGTCAGGGTCTTCAGCCGCTCCTGTGCCTCCAGAATCTGGCGACGCAGCACGACAACGGGCGACTTGGCGTCCGCCTCCTGCATCATCCGGTTGAGCACCGCGTTTTGCGGATCATCCAGACGCGGCAACGGCTTGCCCGCACCGGGAAGGTTATCAAAGTCGCCGCGCTTTTCGGCATTTTGGACGATCTGGTCGATCAATGACTCAAGCGGATGGTTCATTTGGCATCATCCAGTGACATGATCGGATGAGGCGCGCAGTGCATAGCGGTCAGGCTCTTCAAAAATATCAATCGCTTTCGTACCGGCGGTGACCTTTACGGCGTGTGGCACGCCCGACGGGATCGTATAGCTTTGCCCGGGAAGGTAGGTCCGGGCCTCACCTGCGATGGTCAATTCGACTTGACCGGCAAGCACCGTTCCCCACTGTGCCTTGTGGTGGTGTTCGGGCAAGGCAAAGTCTTGGTGAAACTCGAACAAGACCATCAGCCCTGTGTCTGATCTGACCGCTGAAGTGCTGACAATGTTGTCCGGGATGGGCACGTCCAACGCGGGAAAGGATTTGATAAAATCTGGAATATCCATGGCCGATCCTGTTCTTGATATGATGCAAAGAGTGTCTGCTGTCGTGAACCGCTTTGGCAAGTCCTAAAAGAAGACGCCGCCCCATCAGGAGCGGCGTTTGAAATCGTCGGATGGTTGAAACCCAAGCGGGTCTTAGAAACCAAAACCTGCGTATTTGTTCTTGAACTTGGACACACGGCCACCGGCGTCCATCAGACGTGTGGAGCCACCGTTCCATGCAGGGTGCACAGATGGATCAATATCAAGCGACATGGTGTCGCCTTCCTTGCCCCATGTGGATTTCATCTGCACCACTGTGCCATCGGTCATTTTGACGTCGATGATGTGGTAGTCGGGATGCGTATCTTTTTTCATGGTCGTGATCCTTACGCTTCAGCGCCCTTGGGCGCCTTGTAGTTTGTGACTTCTGCAATACGTGCGGATTTGCCGCGACGCGAACGCAGATAGTACAGCTTGGCGCGACGCACGCGACCACGGCGAACCACGGTGATGCTGTCAATGTTGGTTGAGTGCAGCGGGAAAACACGCTCCACACCTTCGCCAAAGGAAATCTTGCGCACTGTGAAAGAACCGGCAATCCCTTTGCCGTTCTTGCGGGCGATGCACACGCCTTCGTAGTTCTGCACACGGCTACGTGTGCCTTCGGTTACTTTGTAACCGACGCGGATGGTGTCACCCGCCTTGAAATCGGGGATTTCTTTCCCCAGTGCGGCAACTTGCTCCGCTTCGAGTTGTGCGATCAGGTCCATCTGAAACGCTCCTTTAAAATGCTTGCGGTACTCCGCAATGTTTCTTTCGTGGCCCAGAGCTCTGTGTCGTTACCGGGTCCAGTCGCCTGCCCGCCAGAGATGCATCATCATTCTTTTGTTGTGGTTGTCCGGCCTGTCTGGTGAGGGCTGCACCAACGAAGGTGCTCTCATGCTCCAGATGGTTCCATAAACCAACGCCCGGAATCAGTCTGAACTGCCCAGGAATGCCGCCGTATAAGCGGATGTACCTGATGGATCAAGGGTAATCACCGCATTTCGTCTGACCAAACCCTCTATGACTTTCTACCCCGGATCAACACGCTGTGGCGTGAAGGCCAGCCCCCTATTTATCGTGCTGCTCTTTCCACAAGTCAGGGCGTCTTTCACGGGTGATCTGTTCTGCCATCTGACGCCGCCATTCTGCAATTTTGGCGTGATTGCCGGATAGCAGTACCTCGGGGATCGCATGCCCCCGCCATTCCGCTGGTTTGGTGTATTGCGGGTGTTCCAGCAGCCCAGAGGAAAAGCTTTCCTCGACTGCGCTTTCCGCATTGCCAAGAACACCGGGTAACAGGCGAACCGTGGCATCGATCATTGCTTGCGCGGCAATCTCGCCCCCCGTCAGCACGAAATCGCCAAGGCTGACTTCCTGAATACCGAAGTGCTGCAAGACACGTTCGTCCACACCCTCGAAACGGCCACAGAGCATGGTCACACCGTCCATCCGTGCCCAGTCACGTGCCATCGACTGATCAAAGCGCCGACCGCGCGGCGAAAGATAGACAAGTGGGGCGACGCCTTTTGTCTGGCCCCGCGCATCCATGATCGCCTTTTCCAGTACGTCGGCACGCAGCACCATGCCAGCGCCACCCCCTGCCGGTGTATCATCGACATTGCGATGTTTGCCGATGCCATAATTGCGCAGGTCAAAGGTCTGCAATTGCCACAGCCCGTCCTGCAGGGCCTTGCCGGTCAGGCTTTCGCCCAGCACACCGGGAAATGCCTGCGGGAAAAGCGTGATGATCTGCGCCGTCCACGACCCCGCGATATCGAGTGTTTCCGTGATCAGTTCACGGGGCTTCAGTGTCGGGCGGACGGCGATGCGCCCGGCGGATCTTGGTGTCTTGTCAGGCATCGGAAGGAAACAGACCATCTGGCGGGTCGGCAACGATACGTCCGGCACTCAGGTCCACCGTTGGAACAGCAGCTTTTGTGAATGGCAAGAGAATGCTTTCAGGCTGGCCCGGCACAGTGATCTCAAGTAAATCACCGGCACCGTGATCCATGACGTTGCGGACTGCTCCCAACGTGACACCGCCGGTGTCGACCACCGTCAGCCCAATCAGGTCAGCGTAGTAGTATTCGTCGTCCGGCAAAGACGGCATCACCTCGCGTGCCGCATAGAGGGTCATGTTACGCAGCGCGTCGGCGTCTTCCTTGGTGACCACCCCATCCATCCGGGCGGTGAACCCATTCTTGAGCTGCCCGGTCAGGATAACTTGGGCAAACTGGCGCCCGTCTTCAGTATAAAGCGGCGTGTAGTCGGCAATGGCCTGCGGTTCGGCACAATAGGACTTCAGGCGCACTTCGCCGTGAACGCCAAATGCGCCGCCAATGGCACCAACGATGACACGATCGCCCATCAATCAAACTCCGGTCCAACGCAGATGTTTTCGATCCAAAGCCCACCTCCGGCTTCGCAGATGCCTTGGCTGCCTTCACGTTCAAACATCATGCCCGCCACGAAAGCAAACATCACCAAAATGACCGTGCGCAGCAAGCGGAACATGGATGTCGTCCCAAAGGAAAGGGGATGTTGCCCCGGCATAGGCCGGGGCATTGATCAGAGGCTTACTCTTCTGCAGCAGCTTCTTCTGCTGGGGCTTCTTCTGCAGGCGCGTTTGCAGCTTCTTCAGCAGCCGCTGCTTTGGCCGCCTTTTCTTCGGCGCGTGCCTGAGCCGCTTTGCCGGGCGTGCCTTTCTTGGGGTTGCTGCGGTCTTTCTTGGGCAGCTCGCCTGCGGCTTCCAGCATGCGCGACACACGGTCGGTTGGCTGTGCGCCTTCGCCCAACCAGTACTTGACGCGCTCCATGTTCATTTTCACGCGCTCTTCGCTGTCTTTTGGCAGCATCGGGTTATATGTGCCCAGCTTTTCGATAAAGCGGCCGTCACGCGGCATGCGGCTGTCGGCAGCCACGATTGCGTAAAATGGACGTTTCTTCGAGCCGCCGCGGGCCAAACGGATTTTCATAGCCATCAGAGTTTCTCCTTAAAGATGGTGGTGAGGATGGGTTTCACCCACCCTACGATTGGTGTTGTTTGTGGTGTTGGATGACTTCCTGAATGATAAAACTCAGGAATTTCTTGGCAAACTCAGGATCAAGATCAGCCTGGTTTGCAAGCTCGGTGAGCCGCGCGATCTGTTGCTCTTCGCGCGCGGGGTCGGATGGGGGCAGGTCGTGTTCGGCTTTGAGCCGCCCGACAGCCTGCGTATGCTTGAACCGCTCGCCCAAAGTATAGACGAGAATGGCGTCAAGCCGGTCGATGCTTTCGCGATGTCCCTTGAGGATCTCGGAAGCACGGGTTGCGGTGTCAGTCATTGGAGCGGTCCCTTGTCGGAATAACGGTAGATGGCAACGGAAGCGTCCAGCGGATGCGCGCCGTCTCGCTTTGCGCCAAGTTTGGTGGCAACGCGGACAGAAGCTGCGTTGCCGTTAGCGATGTAGCTGACGAATTCAGTGCCATAGATTGCGTGGCCGAGCTTGACCAATGCGGCTGCAGCTTCTGTGGCATAACCGTGTCCTTCAGCTTCTGCGGTCAGCAACCAGCCCAACTCGGGCTCCGGATCGCCGAACTCGTGGCCGAGCAGGACCAACCCCAGCACATCGCCCGTGTCCCTGGTGCAAATGGTCAGCGCTCCATGCCCGCGCAGCACCCAACCTGCAACAAGCTGATTGAAGTCGAGCCATGCATCCTCGGGCGACATTGGCCCACCGATATGGGTTGCGCGTTCGGTCGTGTAGATCGGCTCAAGCACAGCCCAGTCATCCATGCGTGGCACGCGCAGGATCAAACGCTCTGTCGCAATTTCGGGGATCGCAGTTGTGATGGCGGCGATCTGCTGTTGCGCTCGGGCAGGTGTTCGGGTCCAGGGTGTCATGCGATAGCCCCCGCTGCCTGGGCAATCACACGCGGATCGTTATAGGGCAGATGGCGGAAAACGATCACGTTTTCACCGTCTATGGTGTCGCGCCGTTCCTCGACCGCGCCAAGCCGTGTTGCCAGCGCGATGGAGCGTGTGTTCGCGGGCGCAATCATCGAAATCAGCGGTTCGAGCCCCAAGGTGCTGCCTGCCCATTCGCGCACGGCACACGCCGCCTCGAAGGCGTATGAGCGCCCTTCGAATCCGTCGAACATATGCCAGGCCAGTTCGGGCTGTGGCCAGTCAATGTGGTTGATGACGCCGACACGCCCTGCGGCAATACCAGTTGCGCGTTCGATCACCATGAAGAAGCCGTAGCCGTGCCAATGCCAATGCCCGATCCCCGAAATAAACGCCCGCCACGCGTCATCCGCTGTCCCGCGACCGCCCACAGCATCCATACGCACAGAATTCGTGACCATCGCGGAAAAAGCCGCAAGGTCCCGTTTCTGTGGGCCGCGCAGCGTCAGCCGCGCTGTTGTGAGGGTAGGGGCGGGGGTCATGGGTTATTTCTTTTTCCCGAAACCGGAAAGTCCGGGGGGCAATTGCATGCCCCCACCGCCAAGACCGGGCAAACCGCCTGGAGGCATCTTGCCCTGCAATGCCTTGGCGGCTTCGGCCATCGCCTTGGGATCATTCATATCGGGCATGCCGTCGGGCATTCCACCGCCCTTGCCGAACATGCCCTTCATGGCCTGTTTCAGCATCCCGCCCTTGCCCATCTTCTTCATCATATCGGCCATCTGCCGGTGCTGCTTGAGCAACTTGTTCAGCTCCGAAACTTCGAGACCAGCGCCTTTGGCGATACGTTTCTTGCGCGATGCGGCAAGAATATCGGGGTTCGCCCGTTCCTTCTTGGTCATCGAGTTGATCAGCGCGATCTGGCGTTTCAGGATCCCGTCATCCATGCCCGCGGCCGCCATCTGTTTCGACATCTTCTGCGCGCCGGGCATCATGCCCATCATGCCTTCCATGCCGCCCATCTTCATCATCTGCTCAAGCTGCATCTTCAGGTCGTTCATGTTGAAACGGCCCTTCTGGAAGCGCTTCATCATGCGTTCGGCCTGTTCGGCCTCAATCGTTTCCTGCGCCTTTTCGACCAGCGCCACGATATCGCCCATACCAAGGATGCGGCCCGCGATCCGTTCCGGCTCGAACGTCTCAATCGCGTCCATCTTTTCGCCAAGGCCGACAAAACGGATCGGCTTGCCGGTGATCGCGCGCATTGAAAGCGCCGCACCGCCTCGTCCGTCACCGTCCATCCGTGTCAGGACAACGCCGGTCACGCCGATTTTGTCGTCGAATTCCTGCGCGACGTTCACAGCGTCCTGACCGGTCAGGCCGTCAACGACGAGCAGCGTTTCGCGCGGGTTGGCCA
>CAZTKF010000061.1:0-17740 GCA_964614205.1 uncultured Loktanella sp.
CTTGCCTTCCAAGCAAGAGATACGGGTTCGATTCCCGTCGCCCGCTCCAGACCAGACTTCCCCAAAACACCTCTGATGCGATTGGTCGCCTTGTGAAACGGGCGGTTCAGTTCTATGTCCCTGCTGACGAGATAAAGGACTGCCCATGGCCGATACTCAAAAAACCAGACCCGAGGACCGGCCTGTCGGTAAACGTGTCAGCGCACTCAAGGCGCTCTGGCCTTTCATGCGGCCTTACCGTTTCAATATGATGGGTGCCGGTTTTGCCTTGGTCTTCACGGCGATGGTATCTCTCAGTCTGCCGATTGCGGCGGGGCAGGTGGTGGATACCTTCGGGCTGGCCAGTGGCGAGATTGGCCAGCATTTTGTGACGATGTTGACCATCGCGGTCCTGCTCGCATTCGGGACAGCGCTGCGGTACTACCTTGTTACCCGTTTGGGAGAGCGGGTCGTTGCCGATATCCGGAAGGCTGTTTTCAACCGCATGATCAGCATGAGCCCCGCGTTTTATGAAAGGATCATGACGGGCGAGGTTCTAAGCCGCATCACAACTGATACCACATTGATCCTGTCGGTGATCGGGAGTTCCGTTTCCATCGCCTTGCGCAACATTCTGATCTTTATCGGTGGCGTCATTCTGATGCTTCTGACCTCGGTAAAAATGAGCGTGATGGTGCTCTGGCCGATCCCGGTAGTCCTGTTTCCGATCCTTTTTCTCGGGCGTCGTGTGCGAAGCCTTTCCAAAGAAAATCAGGATCTTATTGCTGAATCCAGCGGTGATGCATCGGAACAGCTTCTGTCTGCGCAGACAGTGCAGGCCTTTACCCACGAGGACCTGAGCCGCGCGAAGTTCGATGAAGTCACAGAGCAAAGCTACCGCTCGGCCCGACGTCGTATTATGACACGGGCAGCGCTCACCGCGATTGTGATCTTCATGGTGTTTGCGGCGATCGTTTTGTTCTTGCAAATGGGGTCACAGGACGTTGTGGCAGGCGAAATCACGGAAGGCGGACTTGTCCAGTTCATGATCTACACAATCATGGTCGGTGGGGCAGTTGCCGCCCTATCGGAAGTCTGGGGGGAATTGCAGCGGGCCGCCGGCGCGACCGAACGGCTGGTCGAACTCTTGACGGCTGAAGATACAGTCCAAGATCCAACAGAGCCACAGGCCCTGACAGCCCCGGTCAAAGGCGCACTGAGCTTTGAAGGCGTGCAGTTTCATTACCCGTCACGCCCGCAAGTTTCGGCGCTTGACGGCATCGACCTTGTGATCACGCCCGGTGAGACTGTCGCGCTTGTCGGACCGTCCGGCGCCGGCAAAAGCACGATCATCCAGTTGGTTCAGCGGTTTTATGATCCGCAGGAAGGTGCGGTACGGATCGACGGCAAGGACCTGCGCGATCTCGACAGGTCTGATTTCCGCAAACACATTGCACTGGTCCCTCAAGATCCTGTCATTTTTGCAGATACTGCGCGCGAAAATATCCGTTTTGGCCGGCCCACAGCCACCGATGCCGAGGTCGAGGCTGCCGCCAAAGCCGCAGCGGCTTACGACTTTCTGATTGCGCTTCCGGACGGCTTTGACAGCTATGTCGGCGAGCGTGGCGTGATGCTCTCGGGTGGGCAGAAACAGCGTATTGCGATTGCCCGCGCCATCCTGCGCGACGCGCCGATCCTGCTGCTGGACGAAGCGACAAGTGCTTTGGACGCTGAAAGCGAATTTGCGGTGCAGCGCGCGGTCGAGGAACTGGCGCGGACGCGGACCACGCTGATTGTGGCGCACCGCCTTGCCACCGTCAAAAAGGCCGACCGCATTGTGGTGCTCGATGGCGGAAAGATCGTCGCCCAAGGCACGCATGACGCGCTTGTAGCGGAAGGCGGGCTTTATGCGCGGCTTGCCCGTTTGCAGTTCACCGAAGGTGTTGCTGCCGAGTAGCGCCCGTTTTGTCGCAGCGTAAGACTTGTGATTGACTCCGTTTAACCGCACCCTGCAACACGAGGGGGCCGTACATCGCTGTGCGGTAAAGACAAACAAGGGAGGAGACGGCATGGCTTTTGCAAGTGTCGCGGACAGGGACGCCATCGAAAATGAAAAAGCGTGGGAGGCGCGCAATACGCCGACGACGACCTATGAGTTGCTAAGCCAGACGGCGGCAAAGCACGGGTCGCGCAAGGCGACAAGTTTCAGTCTGCTGTCCGACCCTGAGGCGCATTGCGAAACGCTGGACTGGAATACGCTGCGTGATAAGACGGCGCAGGCGGCCAATATGTTCAGAAGCCTTGGTGTTGGTGAGAAAGATGTTGTCGCCTATCTGATGCCGAATGCGACAGAAACAATCCTGACATACCTTGGCGGGCAAGTGGCCGGAATTGTGAACCCGATCAACCCCTTGCTAGATGCCGAGCAGATCGCGGCGATCCTGCGTGAAACCAATGCCAAAGTGCTTGTCACACTCAGGGCGTTCCCGAAAACGGATGTTGCCCAGAAAGCGGCAGAGGCCGTGCGGCTTGCCCCGAATGTCACCCATGTTCTCGAGGTGGATCTGCACCGGTATCTGACCGGTCTCAAGCGTTTGATCGTCCCTTTGATCCGGCCCAAGAACCCGGTGGCCCACAAAGCGAAGGTTCTTGATTTCAACGCCGAGCTGGACAGACAGCCCAAGTCCCTGAGTTTTGAAGACAGCAAGGGCGACCGCGTCGCGGCGTATTTTCATACCGGCGGCACCACAGGGATGCCCAAGGTCGTCCAGCATCGCTATTCGGGCATTGTCTATAATGCGTGGCTGGGGGACCGGCTGCTCTTTACTGAACAAGATGTGCAGATCTGCCCTCTGCCGCTGTTTCATGTTTTTGCGACGATCGTGTCTCTGGGCGCATCATTGGGGTCCGGCGCGCAAATCGTGCTGCCGACACCGCAAGGGTACCGGGGCGAGGGCGTGTTTGATAATTTCTGGAAGCTGGTAGAAAAGCACAAGGTGACCTTCATGATCACTGTGCCGACAGCGATGTCGGCGCTGATGCAACGCAAGGTCGATGCCGATATCTCGACGTTGCGTCTGGCTTTCTGCGGGTCTGCGCCTCTCCCGCTTGAGCTCTACCGCCGTTTTGAAGAGGCCGCCGGTGTGACAATCTGTGAAGGTTATGGGCTGACCGAAGCAACCTGTCTGGTATCCATCAATCCGCCATTGGGTGAGAAACGCGTCGGGTCGATCGGCGTCCCCTTTCCCTATACGCAGGTCAAGATTGTTGATGCCGCCGACGGTGAGATCTTGGGCATTGATGAAATTGGTGAAATCTGTGTGTCAAACCCCGGTGTGTTTGATGGGCAAACGTACACAGAGGCCGACAAGAACACGGATCTCTTCTATCCGGGACCCAATTCACAGGCGCAATTCCTGCGCACCGGCGATCTGGGGCGTGTCGATGCCGACGGCTATCTTTGGATCACAGGGCGTGCCAAAGACCTGATCATTCGTGGGGGTCACAATATCGATCCTGCCGAAATCGAAGAGGCGCTGGCTGGCCATGATGCCGTGGCCTTTGCCGGGGCTATCGGTCAGCCTGACGAACACGCCGGCGAAGTTCCCTGCGCTTATGTCGAACTGGTCGCGGGCGCCGAGGTGACCCAAGATGAGCTGATGGTTTTTGCCAAAGAGCATATCCATGAACGCGCGGCGCACCCCAAACATCTGGAAATACTGGATGAATTGCCCAAGACAGCCGTTGGTAAAATATTTAAACCTGACTTGCGCAAGCGGGCTATCACGCGAATTTATAATGCGGCTCTGGCCGATATTGCAGCGGAAGTCCGTCATGTGAGCGAAGACAAGAAACGTGGCTTGGTGGCCCATATCGCAAAAACGGGCGACGTGGCGGATGAAGAAATCGGCAAGGCTTTGAACGCTTACACTATACCTTGGGATCTGGTGGACTAGGTTAGCGTGCAAGCAAAGCAATAAAGGACAGCTACGATGACAAAACTTGCGTTTTTGGGTCTTGGGGTCATGGGGTATCCAATGGCGGGCCATCTTCAGGCCGCCGGCCACGATGTGACGGTCTACAACCGGACAACAGCGAAAGCCGAAAAATGGGTTGCGCAACACGGCGGTGCACTGGGTGAAACGCCGCGCAAGGCTGCCCAAGATGCGGCGATGGTGATGGCATGTGTTGGCAATGATGATGATCTACGCTCTGTCTGCTTGGGCGATGACGGTGCCTTCGCTGGTATGCCAGAAGGCTCCATTTTCGTGGACCACACGACAGTTTCGGCAGCTGTGACACGTGAATTGCATGACATCGCTGCCGAAAAAGGGATCGCATTCGTGGATGCGCCGGTCTCTGGCGGACAGGCCGGCGCTGAAAATGGCGCGCTTTCAGTGATGTGCGGCGGTGCCGAAGACAGCTATGCGACAGCGGAAAAAGTGATCGCAGCCTATGCAAAACTATGCCGCCGGATCGGTGAGAGCGGGGCAGGGCAGATGACAAAAATGTGCAACCAGATTGCGATTGCAGGTCTGGTTCAAGGTTTGTCAGAGGCACTGCATTTCGCACAGAAAGCCGGATTGGACGGTGAAGCGGTTGTGGAAGTCATCAGTCAAGGTGCAGCGGGAAGCTGGCAGATGTCCAACCGCTACAAAACGATGTTGGGCGACAAATGGGATCACGGCTTTGCTGTCGACTGGATGCGCAAAGACCTGGGAATTTGTCTGGATACAGCGGATCAAAACGGGGCCAGCTTGCCGGTCACAGCGTTGGTCGACCAGTTCTACAAGGATGTGCAGAAATTGGGGGGCGGACGCTGGGATACGTCATCGTTGCTCAAACGCTTGCAAGCGATTGGATAATCAGTCTTCCGGTCGCATTATGATGGCCAATCCTTGTCGCTAGAACAGAGTGATCTCTGCCGCTGGTGGTTTTGGCTTTCTTTCAATCAAGAGATCAGGCGCGGTGCCTGCAATCTGCAACTGCCTTGCCGCGCCCGATACAGGTTTGAATTGAACGCGGCGGGCCTGGGCGCCCCCTAGGCTTTGCGAAACACAAGGAATGCCTTCGTCCTTCAGAAAAGTCTGCGCAAAGGTCGCATTGGATAGCCCGATATCGCGCGCATGCGTGGTCATGCGCGCACCCCCAAACAGCTTTGCCGACAGCCTGTCGCGCGCGGCCCCGGCCCGCAAAAGCTGGTTGATCAACAGTTCCATCGCATTGACGCCATAGCGCATGTCATCGCTGCGTGCGTCACCGTTGCCGGCCAAAAGGAAATGGTTCATGCCCCCGACGCCAGCATCCGGATCATAAAGGCAGACCGCCACACAAGAGCCCAGCACCGTCGACATGACCACTGCCGGGTCACCAGAGACTGCGAAATCGCCTTGGATAATCGTGATGGTTTTATCTGGTGTGTTCATGCGGACCGTTTCCTCTGACAAGAGGCAAGTAAGGCCGGACCAATCCGACCAATAGGGAGTTGCGCGCAAACACCGCCCATTTCCATTGCGACACGTGGCATCCCGTAGACAACGCTTGTCCGCTGATCCTGTCCGATTGTATAAGCGCCAGCCTTCCGCAATCGCGCAAGCCCGCAGGCCCCGTCTTTGCCCATGCCGGTCAGAAGAGCCGCGCTCACCCTTGCCGCATGCGGCAAGGCCGATGTGAATAGCGCATCAATCGAAGGCCGATGCCCCATGATGGCCGGGGTCTGTTGGAGCCTGACGCTCGCATCCCGCGAGGATGCGAGCGTCAGATGGGACCGATTGTCAGAGACAAGATAGATGCATCCTTGCGCAACGGGCATCCCGTCTTCGGCAGCAAGGACTTTGGCGGGGCAGGCGCGATCCAGCAACCTGATAAGGCTTTGCGCGAAACTGCCACCCGTATGCTGAACAACAAGCATTGGCGGGCAGTCTTCGTTGAAATGCTGTGTGACCGTCAGAAGTGCGTCGATCCCACCAGTGGATGCGCCGACCAGTATGAGCCGGTCGCGTTGATACGCGGGCGATGAACCATCTGGCGGTTGGGTGGCCTTTGCCGTTTTCTGTGTGTCAAACGTGGGTCTGTCAGTACACTTGAGTTGCGCGCAGACTTCGCTTTCCGGCAGGATGATGGCATTCTGCAAAGCCGGGTGAGGATGGGAACCAGAGACGTCATTGGACCAAACCAGACAGCGAATATGCATGATCTTGAGCAGTGATGCGAGAAGTTCAAACTCGGGACGATCCGCAAGCGCCTTGGCAATGACCAAGCACTCAGGAGCGTTATGCTCGGCCAGATGGTAGGTGTCAGTCAGCGTCGACGCTTCAAGGATTTCCCAGTCACGGAGTGCTGAAATGATCTGGCGCCGCATTCGCGCCAGCCGCAACTGGGACTGATCTGCGATGAGAATTCTCATATCACGTTCTGAAATAATTGAGCGTCAAGAGCGGTACACCATGCGGAGAAACCAAAGACAGTCCGAGCCAGAAAGCCATGGCGTATTTGCGAACTGCGGCACATCATGCGCGGCTCCTCAGGCATTGCTTTATGGGGGCGTGGTATCCAGAAGCGCGCGTTGGCAGGCGGCCATCAGCAAAGTCGCCTGACACGATGGGTCACGTCAAAACAGCTCAATCTCCTTTCCTTCAAAGAGTGTTCTATCTATTTTTTCGCCGGAGATATCTTGAGCGATCCTCCGCCGGAGGGCCTGCAGCTTCATTGGTTCAATCACCGCGTTCCGGCTTACGGTTGCAGTGTCGGGCACGCTCTCGGCCAAACGCAGGAGAAGTCCCGCAATGTCGTCTGTCGCCTGCTTGATATAATCGAGCGACTGTAGGGTCCGCGTTTCGGCGGCAGTGCTGGAAGACGGATCTGCCGCAGCCAACACACAATCCTCAAGCTCCAACAGGGTATGCGCCAGTTGACCAAGACAGGACCCGGACTGGCGCAGGGTGTCCGCCAGACCAAGTTGCATATCGCCGCGGCTTTCACTTCGCGCCGTCATAAGCGGCCGACAACACTTTCGATGCATTGCTTCATACTGGCCGTTGTGAATGGTTTCTTGATAATGTTGTTCAGCCCAAGCGCCTTTCCTTTGCTGACCAGATCAGGGGTAGGGTTGCCCGTGACCAAGATGAAACCGATCCGTGCGGTGGACCGGTTCTGCCGGAGCGCCTGCAAAAGCTGCAGCCCGTCCATGCCCGGCATATTGTAGTCTGACAGCACGAGGTGCACCGGATCATTGACCAGCTTGTCATAGGCCGCACGCCCGTCATTCTCGGCCTGGTTCTTCCAGATGCCCATCTCCTCGATGGCTTGCACCAATAAGCCACGGCTGACGCCCATATCGTCGACGATCATCACCCGCAAAGAGTCTTTCAAGCTCACGTTTTGTCTCCTTTATGGCGCTGAATCTGATAGCTTGTGATGCCAATATTCTTGAAATCGGTTTCGGACGGGCCGCTGAGCCTTTCAGAATGGCCGATCATAAGATAGCCGCGATCTGACAATGCGTCGGCAAAGCGCTGCCAAAGACGGGCCTGCGTGGCCTTGTCAAAATAGATGGCTGCGTTTCGACAAAAGATGACGTCAAACTTCCGTTGCATCGGCCAATCTGCGACGAGGTTCAACTCTCCGAATGAAATCAGCGTTTTAAGTTTGTCGTTCATGGTTATGTCGCCATCACCGACGACCGGCGTGCCGACCAACAGACTGCGCCACTCTGGCGGAATGGCGGCAATCTGCTCTAATGGATAGATCCCCTCGCGTGCGACTTGGACAACGTTGGTGTCAATATCGGTTGCAAGTATCTTGATGTCATATTGATGCACATAAGGCTCGGCGGCGATTAGCGCCGCTGCAATAGAGTAGGCCTCCTGACCCGTTGAGCAGGCCGCAGACCAAAGCCGCACCGTCGACCCGCTTTGGGCCTTCTTGACAAGTTCGGGTGCGATCTTGTCCCTGAGATACTCAAAATGATGCGCCTCTCGGAAGAAATGCGTCACATTGGTTGTGAGCGCGGATAGGAGATGGGTTTGCTCTTCGTATCCCTCGGTTTGGCCCAGCAAATCACAGTAGGCTTCGAAGCTTGGGAGATTCAATGCCCGCAATCGTTTCGCAAGGCGCGAATGAACCAGCGCCTTTTTCGGAGGTTGCAGAAACAAGCCGTACCGACGGTTTGCCAAGTCAGATATCATCCGAAAGTCACGGTCTGAAAACGAGAAATCACGCTGCGCTGAGGTCGGCGGGTCAGATGTGGTTACCATCACGCGGCCGATGCCAGATTGGCAGGCAACAGGGCGTCTAGGCTGATGATCTTGATCATGTCGTCTCCGACAGGAATGATTGCTTCGACCGCAAGCGTTGAGGCATCTTCTTGTGTGCGTGGCGTTTCGCGCACCATGTCGGTCCGTACGCCAAGTATTTCCGACACGGATTCAACCAACAGCCCGACGATACGTTCCTCAATCGCGGTGATGATGATCACATGCCTTTCTGTCGGGGTAATAGCGCTGAACCCCAGCTTAGCCGCGAGATCAAGAATGGGAATGACGGCCCCACGAAGATTGATAACGCCAAGCACGTAGGAGGGTGAATGAGGCAGATGCGTCACCGGTGACCAACGGCGGATTTCCCGGATCTGCGTAATCTCGATGCAGAAGCTTTGGCCGCCTGCGACAAGTGTCACGAACTCCATCTGTTTGTCGGCCTTGGGATCATCATGTTGCTGCATGAATGGCCTCCTGTTTGCGTTGCATTTGTTTTTTGAATTCTCCACTTGGGCCAGCGGCAATCGTGTCCGGGTCGATGATCAGGGCGATCTTGCCATCGCCCAGGATCGTGGCCCCGGAGATGCCTGATATGTCGCCGTAGGTGCCATGCATGCTTTTCACCACGACCTGACGCTGGTCGAGAATATCATCAACTGCCATTGCACATTGGCTGACGGCCTCTGTTTCGATCAGCAGCAGCACGCGATCGGTGAGCGAGCCGGATTGTGGTTGCAGTCCAAGCCGTTCTGCCAAATCCACGATCGGGACGTAGTCGCCACGGATCCGCAAGAGATGGTTGTGGAGCCCGATGCACGCCAGATCCGCAGAATTCGGGCGGATCGTTTCCAGGATGCTGCTGATAGGCACAACCATGGTTTGTCCGCCGACATGGATGATCATGCCGTCCATTACGGCAAGCGTCAGCGGAAGCGTGATCGCGAAAGCTGTGCCTTGCCCTGCAACGCTACTGATCGCGATCCTTCCGCCAAGCGCAGTGATTGCGGTTTTTACCACGTCCATCCCGACACCCCGTCCAGAGAGGTTTGTCACTTCCGATGCTGTCGAAAAACCCGGTGCAAAAAGCAGATGGTCGATCTCCTGCTCGCTCAATTGGACATCCGCCGGAACAAGTCCCTTGCGCACCGCGATCTCTTTGATGCGGTCACGATCAAGGCCTTTGCCGTCATCAATGATTTCAATGACAATGCTGCCCGATCTCTGGCTGGCGGTCAGGCGCAATGTGCCTGCTTTCGGCTTGTCCGTCGCTGCGCGCTCCTCGGGTTTTTCGATGCCATGGTCGATCGCGTTTCGGATCATATGTGTCAGCGGGTCCGCCAGACGTTCGACCACGGTTTTGTCGACTTCGGTGGTTTCGCCTTCTGTCACAAGGGTGATGTCCTTGCCTGTCGCATCCGCTGCTTCGCGCGCGATTCGCAGCATCCGCTGGAACAAGGGTTTGACCGGCTGCGCGCGAATGGCCATCACGCCCTCTTGAATCTCCCGTGCCAACAGTTTGTAGTCATCCAAATCACCGTAGAGTTCAGCGCTATTGGGCAGTGATGCCTCGTCAATTCTTTGCGAAATGACCGACTGATTGATGATCAATTCGCCAACGGCATTGATCAACCGGTCAACACGTTCTGGATCTACACGCAGGGTGCTTGCTGGCTTCTTGAAAGGCTTATCTGCCTTGGGCTGCGTGGTTTGTGGCGCCTCTGGCGCGGACACGGCGCCGTTTATGGATTCCGGCAGACTGTCTTTCAGCAAATCCTCTGGGGGGAGTTCACCGCTTTCAATGACTTCTTCTATCTGCAGGTTGCACAGATCGTCCGTGAATTGGAACACATCCCTGATCGCGAGGTCGTTTTGCTGCCCTGACACGGCAACCCGCCAGGTCAGATAGCCCTCGTTCCAGTGAAAGTCCTGATAGTTCTTCGGGAGTTCTGAGGCTTCAGCGGCAGTCTGGCAAGGCCCCAGATTCTGCAATGCCGAAAGCAACAGCACAGGATCGTTTCCGGCGGCATAGAACGCGCGGTTCGGGTGAAATTCTACTTTAAAAGTTCCACTAGCCTTTTCGTCATCGAAAGACAGCGTTAAAGCCTCGAATACGAACTCTTCCTCGACCAAGTCTTCTGCCGTGAGAAAGGATTCAAGTTCCGCAAGCACCGGATCAACCAGAGTGCGGTCCGCCGCAATCCCGTCACGGGCGGCTTCGACAAGACCGGCCAACGTGTCACCGGCCCGCTGCAAGACGCGCAAGAGGGTATCATCTGTCGCAAGTCTATTTGCGCGGACTTCATCAAGTACGGTTTCGAAAATATGCGCGAACCCGACCAGATCCTCGAGCGAGAATGCGCCTGCCGCACCTTTGATCGAGTGGACTGACCTGAAAACCGCGTTGACGGTTTCGCTGTCTGCCCGCCCGTCACGCATGTCTGCAAGACCGTCCGACAAAGCGACCAGCAGATCTTCACATTCTTCAAAAAAGGCGTCGAGAATTGCGCTATCCATCATGGATCAGGTTCCCGTCAGCCGTTTAATGACCGAGATAAGCGCATCATCATCAAAAGGTTTGACGATCCAGCCTGTGGCACCGGCCTTGCGTGCGCGGTCTTTCAGGGCTGCGCCACTTTCGGTGGTCAGCACCAAGACCGGGACAGCACGATTCACATTTCCTTGGCGAATATCCTCGATCACGCCAAAACCGTCCTTCTTGGGCATGTTGACATCCGTAATGACGAGATCTGCGTCGGCGCTCTGAAATTTGGCGACCCCGTCAACGCCGTCGACAGCCGTGGTAACTGCAAAGCCAGCCTTTTCCAGCGTCGCGGTCAGTAACGCACGGATGGTGCGCGAGTCGTCAATGGCAAGGATATGCGCACTCATCCTGTCACCTGTTCTGACGTCAGAAGATGTGAAAGCCCCAGCAACGTGATACTGGAAGAGAAACCGTCGGAGGGATTTGAAAACGTCACCGTCCTTCCGGCCAGCTGCCAGCTGTTGTGCGCCATGACCAGCAGTTGTGCCGTCAGGCCGTTCAATCGCGCGACTGCACTGCAATCAATTTCGATATCCCTGTCCCATGCGTCCAAGAGAAACGCATGCAGTTCTTCAGAGTCTTCCATCTTCATGAGCGGGGGAAGTGCATAGATCGCGGTATCGTCATTCATTTTAAGAACCACTCCGATTACGGGACCTGACGATCCTCACAGTGCTTTTTGGGGATATGACCGGCTGCGGCTTAATTTCGCGTAAAGACGCGCACATTTTTCCACGACATCAGAGCGCGGCACGAAAGAGGTAAATCAGTCCTGAAATCTCGGGCAAATTCCTCGACATTGGTCTGAAACCTTGGGTAGGTTCACTGAGGACGTTCTTGATGATAAGCCCAACGGGTGGAAGGCACTGCATGAAAAACAAGACCCACGGGATTGCGTTAACCGTATTGCTGTCGACCGGCCTTGCTTCTGGTTTGATGGCCGAGGGTATCGGAGGCCTGTCTCAAGCCATTGATACACCGCGTGCAGCCAGCGGGATCGCTGATGATTTGACTGTCGTTCTGGATTACCGCGCAGACTATCGTGCGTTGTCATTCGGATTGCAGCCGAGTGACTGGCTGGAGATCGGGATCAGTTTTCCCACCTATGACGAGGGCGGCGGCAGTTCGAGCGGGAATGAACTGAGCTTTGGCTTGCGGCTTTTGCAGGAAAGCACTTATCTGCCTGGACTGACAGTTGGCGTTGTCGGTTTCGGGAGTGATGATCGCGGCTCAGGAGAATACGTACTGGCCAGCAAGACAATCGGGTCCGTGCAGGCGTCGGCAGGTCTTGGGTGGGGGCGCTATGCCCAGGCGATTGCGGAAGACCGGGGTGAAGACGAGAGTATCATTCGCACCGACCACCTGTTTGTTGGCGACACAGAGCCTTTTGCGAATATTGTTTGGGACACCGGCTTCAAAGGCCTGATTGCGGCGGCAGAGTATAGCGGTGTCGCCGGCCCCGACGCAGATGACACAATCGCGGCCAGCCTATCCTATGAAGTGCTTGAAGGGCTGACAGTATCAGGGCTTGTGAACAATCAGGGCAGCGCAGGCATCAGGCTTGTTTTTGCAGCAAACCCGACGCGCCCCTTTGACCAGACGGACATCGGCCGTGGCCCGCATCCCTACGTTGAAAACACGCCAGCGCGCGCGGGGCAGCCGCCGTTGAACGAAGCGCAGGTTTTTGCCGTCCTCAAAGAGCGGCTTGAGAAAGAGAGCATCCAGATCAGGCGTTTTGCGATGCGCGGAGACACGGTTGATGTGACCGCATCTTCGAACGTAGATCCGGTCTTCGCCCGTATTGTCGGTCGGGTCGCCCGTGTCCTGTCTGCTGTCGCGCCGGCAAACATAACGACATTCCGCGTCACGCAGAATACAGGCGCGTTCGACAGCAACGTTGTGGTTCTCGACCGGTCGGGGCTGGACAATGCGGTCGGTGCCGCCAATGCATCCGAACTGGCTTGGGATGCCACATCTTTTGAAGCAAGCCCGCTAGTACGTCCGTCGGCGCTGGGAGAGAGCGAATTCCAGCCAAACTTCAGCTATGGCTTTACCCCGATTTTGAAGGCAGATTTCATTACATCTGATACGCTTGAGTTCACCGGCACATTCAATGCGAATGCACGGTATACTTTTTCACCCCAGACCTTTGTGTCAGGCACTGTCGGGTACCGGTTTCTCAACCAGTGGACACAGGAAGATCCTCCGGCGGAACCGCAACCGCGCAGCGATTTTACGTCCTATGCGCCGGATGTCCCCTACTTGCAGTCACTCGGTGTCCGGCACCGGTTTCGCGTCGCGCCAGAAATCTATGGCAGGGTTTCGGCTGGTCTTTTCGAACGGGCCTATGGCGGCGTAAGCGGTGAGGTGTTCTGGCGCGATCCGGAGCAGAATTTTGCCTTGGGACTGGAGGCTACCTTTGTCCAGAAGCGGGCCTATGAAGGCTGGTTCGGTTTTGAAGATGCCGACGCGTCAACCCTGATCGGCAGCCTTTATGCCAATGTCGGGCAGAACGGAAATTATGTTATCCTTGACGCAGGCCAACATCTTGCCGGCGATTTTGCTGTGGGGCTAACGGTTGGGCGCAACTACACCAATGGCTGGCGCATCTCGGCATCGACGGGTTGGAGCGAGGAACGCGATTCTGCACTCAAATTCGGAGCCGAGATTGCGATCCCTCTTGCATGGACATCGCCTGATGGTGGAAACGGGGCGACCAATCTGGCGGTTGGCGGGCAATCAGGTGATTTCGGCTCGCGTGTGAGCGGAACAGGCCTGCTCTATGACGAACTGCGGGCATCTGACAAAAGACGGATTGAAGACGGCTTTGGGGAGTTCTGGAATTGATCAAAGGTGTTTTCTCTGCAGGGCTGATCATGGCGCTTTCGGGATGTCTGGGAACGCTCGGGCAAGTGCGTGAGGCGATCATGAACCCCGATCCCGAAGTGGAACTGACGATCCCGCAGGTCAATCGCGCAGCGATTGAGCAAGCCGATCTTGCCGCCGTTCTTATGATCAGTCCGGAAGCCGGGATCGCAACTGTAGGCATCGCCATTCAGATGCGCGACAACAGGATCATCTATAACTCGAACGAGAACCGCGGCGTGACGCTTGATGGCGGCCTGATCTATGCGACGTTGGGGCTTGGAACCAATCTGCAGGCCGTAACGACACAGCCAAATGACCCTCTGGTGACCGAAGCCAAGGCCGGTGCATGGCCCTCTGAGGTGACGCGCACATATCACCTTGCGCAGCGGGGTACGCAGTTTGCGCAGATCACGACCACTTGCCGCAACCAAGTCAGCAGACAATTGCAGATTGATGTCGTCGGGGCGAACCGGCGGGTGACTGAAGTCGTGGAAACCTGCAAGACAGCAGGCGGGGAGGCGTTCAACAATGTCCATTATCTTGATGCCGCAACGGGGCGGATCTGGCGGACAAGCCAGTGGACAGGTCCGGTGCAGGGCAACATTCAGGTCGACGTGATTGATCAGTTCGAGCCATGAACCCCTGCAATACGGACTGACCTGAATTTGACCGCCCGGCTTGTCGCTCGGGTATTTCACGTAGTATGCGCTGTGAACACAAATGGTTTGGGCGGTGCCAACCGCAGCTTGCCGCTTGTGGCGGCAAATGCACTGGCTGTCATTGTGCCGCTAGACCGTGCGACAGATGCGATTGACGCAAGATCAACGGACACTCCATCCGTTCGGTAACCACGCCTTGCTGCGCGCCAAGCAGGTGTTCAACACACCACTGTCCCATCTCGCGGTGCGGCAACAGAACAGTCGAAAGTGCTGGTGAAAGATGTTGCGCGATTTCCTGATCGTCGTAACCCATCACGGCAACAGACTTGCCAACCTGCTCTCCAAGCTCTTTGAGCGCCTCGTAGCAGCCAACTGCGGTCAGGTCGTTTGCACAGAAGATGGCATCAGGGGGCGTCGGGGCGGCCATCAGCTTCAGCGTCGCCTCGCGTCCGCCGCTGGGTAAGAAGTTGCCTTCGACAATCAGCGAAGGATCGACCGGAATACGTGCCGCACGTAGCGCCCGTTCATAGCCTTCCATACGTTGATCCGACGCTTCCATCCAAGGCTCGCCCGAGATGAAAGCAATGCGGCGGTGTCCCGAGGCCAGCAACGCTTCTGTTGCAACCTCTCCGCCGCGGCGCTCGGCGGGAACAACCGAGGAATATTGCCTGTCCTGGTCGTAGCAGTTGAGAAGGACAGCACGGTGGCGTGCCAACGCCTGCGGGGGGACCAATTCGCGCGTCAGGATCGACCCGTAGACAACGCCGACGGCGTTGTCGCCAGACCATTTCTTGAGCACCTCGGTTTCATAGGATTTGTCGCCGCCGGTCATCACCACTTCAACGATCAGATCGTTCTTCCATGCCTCTTCCTGCACGCCTTCGATAGAAATCGCGGCAAAAGGGCTGGTTGCAATCTCGTCGAACATCAAGCCGATGACACCGGTCCTGTTGGGCTTGGGGGGACGTCCCGCGCCGCGTGGCCGATAGCCCAACTCCTCAACCGCCTGCATGACGCGTTTGCGGGTTTCCCGACTGATGCGCATGTCTTCTAGGCCGTTCAGAACGAATGACACAGTGGACTGAGACACGCCCGCATGAAGCGCGACATCTTTCATCGTGACCCGGGATTTCCCTGTCTTATCAACCGTGTTCATAATAAACCCGAAACTCCTTGTCGGATGCTAATAAATATTGCTAATAATATTAGCGCAAGAGGAATCAGCATAGCTCAAGGGAGGGGAGATGCCGAAAAGCGGATCACGACGGATGACGCAGACGCAGGCGGCCTATGCGTTGCTGCTGCCCTTCCTTGCGGTCTATGCCCTGTTCCTGATCTATCCGTTCTTTCGTGGGGTCTGGATCAGCCTGCATGACTGGAACCTGCTTGCTGTCGCGTTCAACCCTGATGCCAAGGAATTTGTTGGCCTGCGCAACTACGAGCGCGTGATGTGGGGTCGCAATATCGAATGGTCGCTGTTTGCAGCGCCATTCTGGCAGGTCCTCGGCCTGATTGGACTGGCGCTGTCGGTCCTGTTGCGCCTCGGGGACAAGTTAAGCCGTTTGAATGCAATTGCCCTTGGTGTGGCGTCGGTACTGCTGATTGTTATTCCCGGTTTTCACGCGGGCGAGGGCGGTCGCTGGTTTGACCGCAGGTTTTGGCCCACCGTTGGCAATACGCTCGTCTTTGTCGGTTTGGCAGTGCCTGGTGTGACGATCTCCGCGCTCTTGCTTGCGGCTGCTGTCAATCGTGAAACCCGCGCCATGTCCATGCTGCGCACGCTGTTTTTTCTGAGCCAGGTTCTCTCTGTGACTGTTGTGACATTGATCTGGCAGATCATGTTTTCGCCCCGTCAGGGCCTGATTGCAAACATCACGCAAGCCGTAGGTGGCACGCCGATCAACTGGCTGACCGACCAGCAATTCGCCATGGCCGCCATTGTGATCGCCACAATCTGGTGGAGCCTCGGAATCGCGATGATCCTCTTTCTCGCAGGTTTGCAGGATATCTCGAAAGATCTCTACGAAGCCGCCGCATTGGACAACGCCACGGGTGCGAGGGCGTTTTGGTATATCACGTTGCCGAACCTCAAGCGCACCATTACCGTGGTCGTCATCTTGCAGATCATCCTGCACTTTCAGGTTTTCGGGCAATCGCATCTGATGACCCAAGGCGGGCCGAATGACAGCACGCAGGTCCTTGTCCGCTACATCTACCAGACGGGGTTCCGCGATAGCGAACTTGGCCGGGCAAGTGCGATGGCGGTCTTTCTATTTGTCATCATGGGCTGCTTTTCCATCATCCAGTTTGTTGTGGGACGGGAGAAACAGGAATGAACCGTTCATATTACTGGCTCGTCACAGCGCTCGCCATTCCCGCTTTCATCTGGCTTGTCCCGACCATCTGGATGGTCTCACTCTCTTTCCAGCCCAATGATGTTCTGGCGCGGACGACGTCCTCCACCGCCTTCGGGCTGATCCCTTTGCCGTTTACATGGGACAACTACGCCGCCCTTTTCAGCTTTGGGCAAACACCTGCATGGTTTTTGAATTCATTAATCGTTGCCGTCGGCATGACGCTCGGCGTGCTTGCGGTCTCAACGACAGCCGGTTACGCGCTTGCGCGGCTAGAGTTCCCGTTCAAAAAGACGATCACCGTGATTTGCCTGATCGGGCTGATGGTCCCGGAACAGGCTGTTTTCATTCCGCTTTACACGATGTTCGCTGATTTCGGCTGGCACAATAGCTATCACGCGCTGATCCTGCCGCGCATGGCCGTGCCGATCGGCGTTTTCTTGATGATGCAGTTCTTTCGCGCGATCCCGAAAGACATCGAAGAGGCTGCACGGCTTGATGGTGTCACATGGCTCAGGATTTTCTGGTACGTCATGCTGCCGCTCGCGCGGCCTGCCATGATGACCTTGGCGATCCTGACGTTTCTTTATGCGTGGAACGATTATCTGTGGCCGCTCGTCAGCGCCCAGCAGCGGGAATATTTCACCATCACCTTGGGCCTTGCATCCATCCAATCCAACTTCGCGCAATCGGAAGGGCTGGGCCGTGTCATGGCCTCGGGCGTTATCGCGTCCCTTCCGGTTGTCATCCTGTTCCTGATTTTCCAGCGGTACGTGGTGCAAGCCATGACCGTAGGCGGATCAAAGGGCTAATCGCACATAAGGGAGGAAACCATGAAACATGTGCTACTCGTCGCGGCCGCAACCGCGATTATCGCCACCGAAAGCGTGGCGCAGGAAATTACACTGGGCCGTTTCTTCGGCGCCTGCGAGGATGCAGGTACAGACACCACGACAAGTGCGGGCGAGGCTTGCATCATTCAGTCGATCATCAATGCAGCCGATGCGGAACTGGACGGTATCAGCATCAACACGCTGCCCACCGACTGGGGCAACTACTACGACCAGATCAAGGCGGCCT
>CAZTKF010000062.1:0-17732 GCA_964614205.1 uncultured Loktanella sp.
CCCGGCAGGATTCGAACCTGCAACCTGCCCCTTAGGAGGGGGCTGCTCTATCCAGTTGAGCCACGGGGCCTTTCTTCCGCTTGAATGCCTGCCTTTGTAGCAAGGGTCAACGGTTACGCTGTTCTGGCTTTTGTGAGAAAGCACCGCTAACAATGGGAAAACGACTGACAGGACCGCTCATTTGACCAATACGCCCAAACGCCCTTTGACGCTGCGCGATGTATCCGAGGCATCCGGTGTCAGCGAGATGACTGTCAGCCGCGTTTTGCGTAACAAGGGCGACGTCAGTGCCGCAACACGCCAGAAGGTTCAGGATGCCGCAAAGCGTTTGGGATACGTGCCCAACAAGATCGCAGGTGCGCTTGCGTCCCAGCGGGTGAACCTTGTTGCGGTGATCATTCCGTCATTGGGCAATATGGTGTTTCCTGAGGTGTTGTCGGGGATATCCGAAACGCTCGAAGATACCGACCTGCAGCCTGTGGTTGGTGTGACGGACTATATGCCTGAAAAAGAAGAAAAGGTTCTGTTCGAGATGCTCTCTTGGCGGCCATCCGGCGTCATCATCGCGGGTCTGGAGCATTCTGAGGCGTCGCAGGCCATGCTGCAACGGGCCGGTATTCCCGTTGTCGAAATCATGGATACCGACGGAGAGCCGATCGACCATTGTGTCGGTATTTCGCACCGCCGCGCGGGGCGCAAGATGGCCGAAGAGATTATTGCGGCGGGGTACAAACGCATCGGGTTCATGGGCACGAAGATGCCGCTTGACCACCGGGCGCGCAAACGGTTCGAAGGCTTTACCCGCACGCTTGCCAAGGCCGGGATCGAGATTGCCGATCAGGAGTTTTACTCCGGTGGGTCTGCGCTTGCCAAAGGCCGCGAGATGACGGCCAAGATGATTGAACGTACCCCTGATCTGGACTTCCTTTATTATTCCAACGACATGATTGGCGCAGGCGGGCTATTGTACCTGCTTGAACAAGGTATTGATGTACCTGGGCGTATTGGTTTGGCGGCGTTCAACGGGGTCGAGTTGCTGGACGGGCTGCCAAAGAAACTAGCAACGATGGATGCGTGCCGACGTGAGATCGGCGTAAAGGCAGCCCAGATCATCGCAGCGCTGAACGCGGGTGAAACAGTGCCTGATGGCCCGATCATCGCGCTGGAGCCCAAGCTTGCTGCGGGTGATACGCTGCGCCGCTAGAACCGCTTTCACCTAGATCATGCGAATGACGGTCTTGTCGATTGCCAGAACATAGCCTTTACGCGCAATGTTCTTGACCAGAAGCTCACTCATCATCTGATTGCCCAATGTGTCGCGTAGCCGTTTGATGCGGGTAGCACCGGCCGCTTCATCACAGTCGGCGGCGGACCTGCCAGAAATCACAGCCTCGATTTCTGCACCTGTCAGCACCTCGTCGTCCATCCGCGCTTCGGCAAGAACAGAGAGTGTTTCAATGGCGGCGTCAGTCAACTTAAATTCAAAATCGTTGAGGTAAACAGCCTTCTGATCGCGGCTGATGGTCAGGGAGTTCACTTCGATTCCCTGCCGTTCAATGCGTCCCATGCGGCGGTTGAGCGCGATCAGCATCACAAGAAAGGCAACAGCGGCAATCAAAAGCGCGGTCGCAAAGATCAACAGAACGAAGATCACAAAACGGTAAGAGGCCAGCGTGTCAGAAAAGGCGGTGCCTGACCCCGCCAATATTTCAAGCAGTTTGATCTCTGCATTGCTGGTCAGGTTATCATTTTCGACGAACAGCCGTTCCACCCGCATGTTGAATGCGTTGGCGTCAGGCAGATTGATAAAGAGCAGTACAGCCGCAATCGCGAGGATCAGAACAATTGCCGCGATCCCTGCGACAACAATCCTGTTGCCGATTTCACGCGCTTCAGTAGCGGAGGAAGAATTCACCTGCGCTGTCCTTTCTTTCATCAAGGCCGGCGTCATCAAAGACACCCAGCACATTCAACAGCTGCCACCCGTTTCCAGCCAAACGGTCGCGCAACTGGCCTTCGGCAGAACTGACGGAACATTCACCGCGCACCTCGGCAACCCCGTAATGGAGCCGCAAAGGATTATCTTGCTTGGCCTTATAGTCGGCATAGCAGGCGGCATGTGCAAGCGTCGCGCTAAGCATCAGAGCCATGAATGAGAAGAAAAGATGTTTCATAGGATTCACATGATGCAAGAAGGGTCTGATATTCAATAGCGCCTCATGTTATCGCGATGGCAATCGCATAACCATCCCCCGTTATTGCTTGGCAGGCACCGGTCGCACCAATTTCAGTTCATCGCCAATAAGCAGGCACCTGAACCGAAAGGACGCAAACATGTTCAAGCCATTGCTCGCAGGGATTACGGCAATTTCGCTGACCCTTTCCTCCACAACTCCGCTTCAGGCTCAGGGTCTGGATCGCGATGACATGGGAAAATTGCTGATTGGGCTCGCGGTCGTGGCCGTGATCGGCGCGGCGATCGAGGAAAACCGCGACCGTGATCGCAGCAACAGCACACCGGTGCATGAAACGCCCCAGTGGGGTGGGATCAATCGCAATAACAGCTGGTCTGACCTGAACCGACAACACCAAAGCAGCCAGAACAGCCGTCGAGTGTTGCCGCATGCCTGCCTTCGGACAGTCGAGACCCGTTTCGGAAGTCAGCGGCTCTTTGGCAAGCGTTGTCTGGAGCGCAACTATCGCCACGTAAATCGCCTGCCTGATCGCTGCGCGGTGCGGCTTTACACAACTGACGGCCCACGCAGCGGCTATGACCCGCTTTGCCTCCGCGAGCAGGGCTACCGTTCTGATCGGCGCTACTAAAGCGCCGACACTCAGCGCGGTTTCATTGCCCCGGTTGCCGCGCCACCTTGGGTGTTTGCCTTGTCATGAGTACGCCACCTAGCGTGTGAAAAGGCAAAACCCCCAGTGTGGGGCAGAGAGGATGGACATGGCTCTCTGCCCCTTTTTCCTTGAAGTGATGCTTTCGTTCTGATCACTGAACATATGACCAGACCCGATTTCAGTTTTGAGCAAGCCGCGCGGGCGCGTGGGTTTACCTATATCGCAGGTGTTGATGAAGTCGGGCGCGGCCCGTTAGCGGGGCCTGTTGTGGCGGCAGCCGTGATCCTTGATCCTGCAAACATCCCCGCCGGACTGAATGACAGCAAGAAGCTGACTGCCAAGCGGCGCAATGCGCTTTATGACGAATTGCATTCCGTGGCCGATGTTTCCATCGCTGCGGCAAGTGTTGCCGAGATCGACGGTCACAACATTTTGCGGGCATCACATATCGCAATGGTGCGTGCGATTGCGGGGCTTACCCAAAAGGCAGACCACGCTTTGATTGACGGCAACATGATACCGCGTGACTTGACCATTTCATCTGAAACTCTGGTGAAGGGTGATGCGCGCAGTCTGAGCGTCGCGGCGGCCTCCATCGTCGCCAAGGTGTGGCGTGACAGACACATGGTGGCATTGGCGCAACAGCACCCCCACTACGGCTGGGAAAACAACGCCGGATACCCCACAGCCCAACATAAATTGGGGCTTGAGCAGTTTGGCGTGTCTGAACACCATAGGCGTTCGTTTAGGCCGATACACAATATCTTGTATCAAGATAAAAACGTAAGTGACTGAATCAATAAAGATTTTGACACGGAATCGCCTCTGACTCACATTGGGCTCAACCAAAGAGCGGGAACACCCGCCGGGGCTTAGAGGCAAGTTATGACGACCAAGACGAAAACAAAGGGGGCTTCCGCGCTCCCGCTCAATACGATTGTTGATGGTGACTGCATCGAGGTGATGAACAGCCTGCCAGAGGGTTCTGTTGACCTGATTTTCGCTGATCCGCCCTATAACCTGCAATTGAAGGGTGATCTGCATCGCCCTGACAATTCAAAGGTTGATGCCGTCGACGACGCATGGGACCAGTTCGACAGCTTCAAGAAGTATGATCAGTTTACACGCGCTTGGCTCAAGGCGGCCCGCCGCCTGCTGAAACCAAACGGCGCGATCTGGGTCATTGGCAGTTACCACAACGTTTTCCGCATGGGCGCTGAGCTACAGAACCAGGGGTTCTGGATTCTCAATGATGTTGTCTGGCGCAAATCGAACCCGATGCCGAATTTCCGGGGCAAGCGCCTGACCAACGCCCATGAAACACTGATCTGGGCCTCGAAAGAAGAGGCCAGCAAGTACACCTTCAATTACGAAGCGCTCAAGGCCCTCAACGAGGGCGTCCAGATGCGGTCGGACTGGGTTCTGCCCATCTGCACCGGTCATGAGCGGCTGAAGAATGACGAAGGCGAAAAGGCGCATCCCACGCAAAAACCGCAGTCCCTATTGCACCGCGTCCTTGTTGCCACCACTAACCCCGGCGATGTGGTCCTTGACCCCTTCTTCGGGACTGGCACCACGGGCGCGGTCGCAAAAATGCTGGGCCGCGATTTCATCGGGATCGAGCGCGAAGAGGCCTACCGCAAGGTGGCCGAGAAGCGCATCAAGAATACCCGCAAATTCGACAAGGAAGCACTGGAGGTCTCGACCTCGAAACGTGCCGAACCGCGTGTTGCCTTCGGCGTGTTGGTCGAGCGCGGCATGCTGCGCCCCGGCGAGGAATTGTGGAGCATGAATGGCCGTCACAAAGCCAAGGTCCGTGCCGATGGCACGTTGATCGGTGACGACATCAAAGGATCGATCCATCAGGTCGGCGCTTATCTTGAAGGCGCACCAAGCTGTAACGGCTGGACCTATTGGCAATTTAAACGCGACGGGCAAAAGGTGCCCATTGATCTGCTGCGCCAGCAGATCCGCTCAGAGATGGCGAAGCACTAAGTTTCACCAAAGTTGATACCGCCGGTGCCTGCGGCAAGTCTGTTCAATTCCGGACAGGCCCGCGAGCACTAACTTTTCCCCCGCCATCCCTATGTGATGGCGGGGTTTTTTTCTTGTTGGAATGAGAAGGGTTTCAAGTGCAGAGTCTCCCGACAATCGGAAGGAGAACGAACAGCGCATGACGTCGGTTGAGTATGTTCTTGGCATAGATGGGGGTGGTACGGGATGCCGTGTATCGCTTTGTGACAGGGCGGGAAACCCGCTCGGGCAAGCCACAGGCGGAGCTGCAAACTATGCAACCGATCCGGCGGCGGCGGTCCAGAGCGTCTTGGCCACGATCCAGAGCGCCTGTTCTTCTGTCTCAGGTTCGCCACCGGACTTGACCCAAAGTGTCGCGCATATCGGTCTTGCTGGTGTGATGAACAAGACTGATGTCCGCGAAATCGCGGCCGCGATGCCCTTTGCGCGCGTTGCTGTTACCGATGACAGGGCCACAACGGTTGCTGGTGCCTTTGGGGCTGCGGATGGTGTGCTTTTATCGGTAGGCACCGGATCATTTGCCGCCGCACAGCGTGGCGGTGTACGGCGCTTTCTTGGCGGTTGGGGGCATGTGTTGGGTGATCAGGCCTCTGGGGCATGGCTGGGAGTGCAGGCATTGCGTCTGACTATCTTGGCCTGCGATGCCTTGGTCCCGCAAACTGATCTGACACAGCATATTCTTGACCAATGTGGCGGGACAGCTGTCGACATGCTGACTTTTGCCAAGGACGCGCGGCCAATTCACTATGCCTCCCTTGCCCCAAGTGTGATCGAGGCAGCCCGCAGCGGCGATGCGCATGGCATGCAACTTATGCAAGACGGCGCGCGCTATTTGTTGTCCTGTCTGGAAAAGCTGGAGTTTGCCCCAGACGACAGGTTGTGCATGGTCGGGGGGATCGGACCGCACTATGCGGTTTACCTTGATGCAGAGATTCAATCCTGCATTCACCCTCCAAAAGGGACCGCGCTGGATGGTGCGGTTCATCTTGCGCATGAACTTCTCTAGGAAACAAGTTGCGCGACATAGCGCACAATACGCAAAGAGAGTGACAGACAGGCCATGACGAAGCGTGCGATAAGCGGAGCACAGATCTTTGACGGATCGCACATCCATTACGATGCTGCTTTGCTTTTGGATGGCGAAGTCTGCGCCGGTGTCGTGGCGACAGCGGACATTCCCGCTGAGTACGCAGTGTCAGGCGTCGCAGGTGGCACAATCCTGCCGGGGTTTGTTGATTTGCAGGTCAATGGCGGCGGCGGGGTCATGTTCAACGACGACCCGACTGTTGCTGGACTAAAGACGATTGCAAAGGCACACGCATGTGCCGGGACCCGCGCATTTCTACCGACGCTGATCACGGATACGCCCGAGCACCAACGTGCTGCCGTCGATGCGGTGGAACAGGCGATTTCCGCCAAAGTGCCGGGGATTATCGGGATCCACCTTGAAGGGCCACATCTTTGTGTTGCCAAGAAGGGCGCCCATGACCCTGCGCTGATCCGTCCGATGACGGTTGCCGATGAGGTCTTTCTTCTGGATACCGCCCGGCGGCTTCCGAATGTCATGGTCACTCTGGCGCCCGAAAGTACGACACCGGCACAGATCAGGCGGCTTTCGGATGCGGGGGTGATTGTCTCGCTTGGTCATACGGATTGCAGCTTTGCAGAGGCGCAGACCGCTTTTGCTGCTGGTGCCCGATGCGTCACCCATCTTTTTAACGCCATGAGTCAGCTTGGTAGCCGTGAACCGGGGCTGGTTGGCGCGACATTGGGGGCATCAGGCGTGAATGCGGGCCTGATCGCCGACGATAATCATGTGCATGCCGCCAGTATGCGTGTCGCGGTGTCTGCCAAACAGGAAACGGACGGGATCTTCCTTGTGACGGATGCAATGGCGACCGCTGGTTCACCCATGAATGCGTTCACGCTGAATGGTCGCAGGGTCGTGCGTAAGGACGGTCGGCTTACACTCGAAGATGGCACGCTCGCGGGGGCAGATATTGATCTTGCAACCGCTATCGCAATCCTTGTTCGGAAGGTCGGCGTTTCAACGACGCAGGCCTTGCGGATGGCAACCTCCGCCCCTGCGCGATGTCTTCGTATTCCGGGGTCCGCTGGTCGGTTCATTGCGGGCCAGCGGGCCGACGTGATCCACCTTGATGACGCGTACCGATATAACCGCGCGTTTCCCTAACATGGGCGGGCATGCCAAGAGGTTTAGCCAGTTCTGCTGTCCCGATCCAGGCGCGCCTCGATGGCCTCAAGCTTTTTTAAGACCTCGTCACGGTAGGCATCGGTTGCGGCGTTCCCCTCTTCAGCATGGGCGTCCTGCATGGAATTCACGATCAGACCGACCAAAAGGTTCACTACCGCGAATGTCGTCACCATGATGAATGGTACAAAAAAGACCCACGCATAAGGATAGATCTCCATGACAGGGCGGACGATGCCCATTGACCAGCTTTCCAGCGTCATGATCTGGAACAGGGAATAGCCGGAGCGCCCCAAGGTGCCGAACCATTCGGGAAAGGCATCACCGAACAGCTTGGTCGCCATCACCGCGCCGATATAAAAGACGATCCCCATCAAGAGGAAAACCGATCCCATGCCGGGAAGTGCGGTTACAAAGCCTTCAACCACGCGCCGCAGTGAGGGCACCACCGATATGACCCGCAATACCCGCAGGATCCGCAGCGCACGCAGGACTGACAGTCCGCCGTTGCCGGGTACCAGTGACACACCGACAATCACAAAATCAAAAAGATTCCAGCCATTGCGAAAGAACTGACCGCGCTGGGCAAATAGCTTGGCCGCCAATTCAATCACAAAGATCGTAAGACAAAGCGTATCAAGCAGCAGAATAAGCGGTCCTGCTGTTTCCATGACGGATTTCGATGTCTCCATGCCCAGAACAATCGCATTGAAGACAATCACACCGACGATGAAATTCCCGACCCACGGGGCGGCAAGCAAATCAGCAGTTTTCTGGCGAAGAGTCATGGGTTTGGCCTTTGGTCAGGAGCGCCCCTGATATGGGTTGTTTGCAACAGTTGGGCAAGAGGATGTCCGGAGGCGAGGTTATGCTGGACGCAAATAGCGGCCCCTGCGCATGCTCTGCTTAAAAAGTGAGCCTTAAATGTCGATGAACACTCGTTTGATTTTCCGCTGGACCGCGTTTCTTTTGGCAGGGGGCTACTGTATCCGTATGCTGATTTTCGGCGGATGGGACGAGATCGGTGGCCCATTCCGGTTTCTGACCGTTTGGGCGCTGTTCTGTTCCTTCTTTGCGTTTAGCCGGATGATGGCAATCGAAGAAGGGCGCAGTGACCGTCGTTGGGACGGATTTGTGTGCATGACGGCCGTGATCAACACGATGGTGGTGTTTCTGTACTGGCGGCTCTTCTTTGCGGATCCGACGTCCGTCACACCTGATGGCGAATTGGCTGCATGGCATCTGGAGATTTACCTACATCTGGTTGGTCCGCTCTTGCAGGTGGTCGACACGATTTTCATCCATCGCAGCTATCGCCGCTTGGGTGCCGCCTTGGCATGGCTCTTTGGTGTGATCGGGTTTTACGTCCTCTTGGCCGAACTGGTATTCCAGTCCCTCAACACCAGCCCCTCGGGCACAGTGACAAGCGGATTGCCCTATCCATTTCTCAACAATCTGGAATTGGCAGATCGCGTTGTCTTTTATGGCAGCAACTTTGCAACGGGGGTCGTGCTCTTGCTCTTTTACGCTGCCATTGCCTGGGGTTTCAGGCGCCGATTTCCTGCGCCAGCAACGCTCTGAGTCCGGATTTGTAGTCGGGATAAAGGAGCTCAACCCCCAGTTCGTCCTTGATGCGGTCGTTACGCACCTTTTTGCTTTCGGCGTAAAAGCTGCGCGCCATTGGCGACAGCTCGGCAGTGTTGAAATCCACGGCCTCGGGGATCGGCATCCCCAGCAATTCAGCGGCATAGGCGATCACATCTTGTGGCGGGGCCGGGTCATCGTCACAGACATTGTAGGCCGCACCGGGGTTCGGTTTGCTGATCGAGGCTGCAAGCACCCGCGCGATGTCTGCGACATGGGTGCGGCTAAAGACCTGACCTTGCTTGATGATGCGCCGCGCGGTGCGGTTGCGTACCTTCGAGAATGGTCCGCGACCGGGGCCATAAATGCCCGCGAGCCGAAAGATGTGCAGCGGCAGGCCGGGGATCGCGGCCCAAGCCGCCTCTGCTTCGGCGCGCGCCTTGCCGCGCTTGGTCGCGGGGGTGAGGGGGGTATTTTCATCGACCCAATCGCCACCGTGGTCGCCATATACACCTGTCGTGGACAGATAGCCGACCCAAGCGAACTGATCGGCGCGCTTGGCGATTTCATCGCGCAATTCGGCCAGCACAGGATCACCGGCATCATCAGGGGCTGCGGAGATCAGCACGTGTGTCGCGGCATTCAGTGCAGGGACCATATCGGCGCCCGGCCAGATGCGCGGTTCGATCCCCTCGTTCATCAGGCGCGGGGCCTTGTCCTCGGAACGGGTGGTGCCGATGATCCGCCAGTCCTGTGGCAGCAGGATACGGGACAGGGCGCGGGCGCTATAGCCATGGCCGAAAGAAAGCAGGGTCTGTGTCATGAAGGTCAGGTGGCCCAGCCGCTGCGGTTTTGCAAGGGGTCTTGAAGTGCGTTGATGCAGGTTCGCGCGGGCGTGCGTTTTTTCGGATGCGGAAGAAAGCGGATCAGTTGGCGTAGTCTGATCCCTCTTCATCAAGGATTGCTTTCAGCTCGGCCAGATGTCTCACATCCTGTTCGGGATAGCTCTCCAGTTCCTGTGCCGTTTTTTCGGCAATGTCATCCGGTAGCACCCGCAGCTCCATGCCGGTTTGCAGGGCGCGGATATACGTCTCGCAGGCGCGTTCGAAATAGTAAAGCCGGTTAAAGGTTTCGGCCACATTGGCCCCGATCACCAAGACACCGTGGTTGCCCATGATCATGACCTTTTTCTTCGGATCGGTGAATTGGGCCGCGCAGCGTTCGCCCTCTTCCGCGAACGCCAGCCCGCCATAGCCTTCATCAATGACGTAGCGGTTGAAGAAGGTGCAGCAGTTCTGGTCAATCGGTGGCAGGCGGCTGTCTTTCAGTGACGCCAGCACAGTGGCAAAGATCGAATGGACATGCATCGCGCAGCGGGCGTGGGGAACCAGCCGGTGAATACCCCCATGCAGCCCCCATGCGGTGGGATCAGGTGCATCCGGCCCTGACAGCGTTTCGGGGTCATTGGCATCCACCGTGATCAGATCACTGGCCTTGATCCGGCTGAAATGCATCTGGTTGGGGTTCATCAGAAACCGCGTGCCGTCGTCATTGATTGCCAGACTGATGTGGTTGGCGACGCCTTCATGCATATTCAGTCTTGCTGTCCAGCGGAAGGCCGCGGCCAGATCAACCCGCTCTGTCCAGTGGCTCATATTTTGTGGGTGGCTGTTCATGACGGCTCCTTGGATTTGCCAGACGGACAAGCTAATGATGGCGCTATCAGCATCGCAAAGGAAGTTCAAAATGGCATTCAAGCCTGCCAAGTGGCCCCGCAAACTGCGGTCTCAGGAATGGTTCGGGGGATCGTCGAAGGATGCAATCTACCACCGGTCATGGATGAAGAACCAGGGTTTGCCTGCGGATTTGCTGGACGGACGGCCTGTGGTCGGCATCTGCAATACATGGTCAGAGCTGACCCCCTGCAACGCGCACCTGCGCGATCTGGCCGAAAAGGTGAAGTTCGGAATTTACGAAGCCGGCGGTTTTCCGGTCGAATTCCCGGTGTTCTCGCCTGCCGAATCCAGCCTGCGCCCGACCGCGATGATGTACCGCAACCTTTGTGCGATGGACGTGGAAGAGGCGATCCGCGGCATGTCGATGGACGGTGTGGTTCTTCTGGCTGGCTGTGACAAGACAACGCCTGCGCTCTTGATGGGGGCTGCTTCTGTTGACTTACCTGCAATCGTCGTTTCTGGCGGTCCGATGCTTAACGGCCATTTCCGTGGCGAAAGGGTTGGCTCGGGCACCCACCTTTGGAAATTCTCTGAGGCGGTGCGAGCGGGTGAGATGACCGCAGAGGAATTTGTCGAGGCAGAGGCATCAATGTCCCGCTCTCCCGGGTCGTGCAATACGATGGGGACTGCCAGCACCATGGCCTCCATGGCCGAGGCGCTTGGCATGGCTCTTTCGGGCAATGCGGCGATTCCGGCGGTCGACAGTCGCCGCCGTGTGATGGCACACCTGACAGGGCGGCGTATCGTACAGATGGTCAAGGATGATCTGAAACCATCCGATGTGATGACCAAGCAGGCCTTTGAAAACGCAATTCGTACCAATGCGGCGATTGGCGGGTCCACTAACGCGGTGATTCACCTGCTTGCCATGGCGGGGCGTCTGAAGGATGTAGAACTCACACTGGATGACTGGGACCGGTTGGGGCGCGATGTGCCGACAATCGTGAACCTGATGCCGTCGGGTAAATACCTGATGGAGGAATTCTTTTACGCGGGCGGCCTGCCTGTCGTGATCAAACGGCTTGGAGAGGCAGGACTCCTGCATAAAGATGCGCTGACAGTGTCGGGCGGGTCCATGTGGGACGAGGTAAAGCACGTCAAGAACTGGAACGAGGATGTCATTCTCCCCGTTGAGAAGGCACTGACCCAGTCAGGTGGGATCGCAGTGTTGCGCGGCAACCTTGCGCCCGGCGGGGCGGTGCTTAAACCTTCTGCGGCAACACCAGACCTGATGCAACATCGGGGCCGTGCTGTCGTGTTTGAGGATATCGACGACTATAAGGCGCGGATCAACGACGAGGATCTGGACATCGACGAAACCTGCGTTATGGTCCTGAAAAACTGCGGTCCGCGTGGCTATCCCGGAATGGCCGAAGTGGGCAATATGGGGCTGCCTCCCAAGATTCTGAAGAAAGGGATTACTGATATGGTGCGCATTTCGGATGCGCGCATGTCGGGGACCGCTTTCGGCACGGTGGTCTTGCACACGTCGCCCGAGGCGGCGGTCGGCGGACCGCTGGCCATTGTGCAAGACGGTGACATGATCGAGCTTGATGTGGCCGAACGCCGCCTGCATCTGGAAATTTCGGATGAGGAACTGTCCAGCCGTATGGCCGCATGGACAGCAGAGAAATCCGGTGCGAACCCGCGGCCTGAAAGTGGTTATGCGATGCTCTATCATGATCGTGTGATGGGGGCCGATACCGGTGCCGACTTTGATTTCCTTGTTGGTCATCGCGGCAATGCCGTCGGCAAGGAAGCACACTGATGACACCAATTTGTCTTGTAGGGATCGGCAAGATCGCTGTGGACCAGCACGTGCCAGCGATTGCAGGTAGCGACGATTGGGAATTGGCCGCAACAGTCAGCCGCTCAGGCACCGTCGAGGGTGTACAATCCTTCACCGATTTTGATCAGATGCTGGCAGACCGGCCTGATATCCCTGTGATTTCGCTCTGCCTGCCGCCTGTCCCGCGCTACGACTACGCGGCCAAGGCGATTGCGGCGGGACGGCATGTGATGCTGGAAAAACCGCCCGGCGCGACGCTGGCCGAAGTCTATGCGCTGGCTGATATGGCGCAAAAGGCAGGCGTGACGCTCTATACCACATGGCACAGCCGGATGGCCAAGGGCGTAGCGCCCGCCAAGGCTTGGCTGGCGGACAAGGTAATCACGGCCGCGCATATTTGCTGGAAAGAAGACGTGCGGCGCTGGCACCCCGGGCAGGACTGGGTGTTTGCGCCCGGTGGCATGGGGGTATTCGATCCGGGAAGCAACGCCCTTTCGATCATTACGGAAATTCTGCCGATTCCGATCCATTTGCGGGCAGCCGACCTGTATTTTCCGGCAAACCGCGACACACCTATCGCAGCACAGATGCAGTGGACACAGAATGTCTCCGGTGATTTCGACTGGCGGCAGGAAGGCCCGCAAAGCTGGGATATCACCGTGGAAACGACGGCTGGAACATTGAACCTGCATGATGGCGGTGACAGACTTTTTGTTGACGGCAAAGAGATAGTTGCCGGCAATAATCGCGAATATCCCGCTCTCTACGATTGCATGGCCGAACTGGTCAAAAATGGCGCATCCGACGTGGATGTGTCACCAATGATCCACGTAGCAGATGCGCTGACACTGGGAAAACGGATGACTGTCGACGCCTTCTATTTTTAGCCTAAGCCATTGATTCGCATGTGCAAAAATACCTCCGCCGGAGGCATCCTGACCTCCAACGCGGGCGCAGACAGGGGTCTTTATAAACTGCAAAAAATTTACCATTTGATAAAAAATAAAACTGTGGCAGGCTGGCCGCGAGAAGTCACGACAGGATCAAGCCATGTCCAGCCCCATGACCCCAGGTATTGCCCCAGCGCGCTTGCCAGCAGAGACGCTTGCTGACAACTTTACTGATTTGCACGCACCATTCGCACCGCACGAGGCCGCGGTCGCCGCGGACCGCTGCTACTTTTGCCACGACGCACCTTGCGTCACGGCCTGCCCGACAGACATCGACATCCCGCTGTTCATTCGGCAGATCAGCACAGGAACACCAGAGGCGGCTGCAAGAACGATCTTTGACCAGAACATTCTTGGTGGCATGTGCGCACGGGTTTGCCCGACCGAAGATCTGTGTGAGCAGGCCTGCGTCCGCGAGTTGGCGGAAGGAAAGCCGGTCGAAATCGGGCGGCTTCAACGCTATGCGACAGATACACTCATGGCCAAGCAAAGCCACCCCTATGTTCGTGCACCTCAGACGGGCAAGAAAGTCGCGGTTGTCGGCGCTGGGCCAGCGGGGCTGGCCTGTGCGCACCGTTTGGCTATGCATGGCCATGACGTGACACTCTATGATGCCGAAGCCAAGCCGGGGGGCCTGAACGAATTTGGTATTGCCGCTTATAAATCCACCGATGAATTTGCTGCGCGCGAGGTGGACTGGCTCTTGGGGATCGGGGGGATCGAACTCAAAACCGGAATGCGTTTGGGTGATGAACTGACACTGGATGCGTTGATCCATGGCTTTGACGCTGTCTTTCTTGGTGTCGGACTTGGTGGCGTAAACGCTTTGCGGAGTGATGGCGAAGACAAGGACGGCGTGCGTGATGCGGTCGATTTCATCAAGGAATTGCGGCAGGTGGGTGATCTTTCCACACTCCCTATCGGGCGCGATGTGGTTGTTATCGGGGGAGGCATGACTGCAATCGATGCTGCCGTACAATCCAAACTGCTTGGTGCACAGAACGTTACGATCGCGTATCGTCGCGGGCGCGAAGCGATGAGTGCCAGTGAATATGAACAGGATCTCGCGGCCTCGAAAGGAGTGCGATTGATCTTCAACGCCCAGCCGGTTGCCATTCATGGGAACGGCGCGGTGCGCGAGATCGAGCTGGAATACACCATTGATGATGGCGGTACTTTGACAGGGACTGGTGAAACCATCCGCCTTGCCGCAGATCAGGTGTTCAAGGCGATCGGGCAGGCCCTGTCAACCGATGCGGGGCTGGACCTTGAGGGGCGCAAGATCGCGGTCACCGGCGCGGGCCGGACAAGTCGTGATGGTATTTGGGCTGGTGGAGATTGCGCCAGCGGAGGCGACGATCTGACGGTGACTGCCGTTGCCGAAGGGCGTGATGCGGCAATGGATATTCATCACGTATTGATGGGGAGCGAATAAATGGCCGATCTGACGACTGATTTTCTGGGAATCAAAAGCCCCAATCCATTCTGGTTGGCCTCTGCCCCGCCGACGGACAAGGAATACAATGTCCGCCGCGCTTTCGAGGCTGGCTGGGGCGGGGTCGTGTGGAAGACCCTCGGTTCGGAAGGTCCGCCTATCGTCAATGTCAACGGCCCACGTTATGGCGCGATCTATGGTGCAGACCGCCGGTTGTTGGGCCTCAATAACATTGAATTGATTACTGATCGCCCGCTTGAGGTGAACCTCGAAGAGATCACCCGCGTCAAGGCCGACTATCCCGACCGCGCAATGATCGTGTCGATCATGGTGCCCTGTGAAGAACAGGCATGGAAAGACATCCTCCCCCGCGTGGCAGCCACTGGTGCAGACGGTATCGAGCTGAACTTTGGCTGCCCGCACGGGATGTCGGAACGCGGGATGGGGGCGGCTGTTGGGCAGGTTCCTGAATACATCGAAATGGTGACCCGCTGGTGCAAGCAGTATTACGACAAACCCGTCATCGTGAAGCTGACGCCGAATATCACTGACGTGCGCAAACCGGCAGCAGCAGCGATGCGTGGCGGGGCCGATGCGGTCAGCCTGATCAATACGATCAATTCAATCACATCAGTCAACCTTGATACCATGTCGCCCGAACCTTCGATCGATGGTAAAGGCAGCCATGGCGGCTATTGCGGCCCGGCTGTGAAACCGATTGCCATGTCGATGGTCTCTGAGATCGCACGCAATCCGGAAACTGCCAATTTGCCCATCAGCGGGATCGGCGGGATCACAACATGGCGAGATGCAGCAGAGTTTATCAGCCTTGGCGCAGGCAACGTGCAGGTTTGTACGGCGGCAATGACCTATGGCTTCAAGATCGTGCAGGAGATGATCAGCGGGTTGTCCCAATGGATGGATGAGAAGGGCTATACGTCGGTCGAAGAAGTCGTTGGGCGTGCCGTCCCCAATGTGACGGATTGGCAGTATCTGAACCTCAACTATGTGGCCAAGGCGAAGATCAATCAGGATGATTGTATCAAGTGTGGCCGCTGTTATGCGGCCTGCGAGGACACCAGCCATCAGGCGATCGCGATGTCCGAGGATCGGACATTTACTGTGATTGATGAGGAATGCGTGGCCTGCAATCTTTGCGTCGACGTCTGCCCGGTCGAGAATTGTATCACGATGGAAGCCCTGGCCCCGGGCGAGATTGACCCGCGGACGGGGAAGGTGGTTGAGGAGGAATACGCAAACTGGACCACGCATCCCAATAATCCAGGAGCTGTTGCTGCGGAATAGACCCAAGAATTTTTGCCAAAAATTCTTGGGGTCAATGCGAAAATCTTCGTACGAAGATTTTCGCCCTCACGTGTGGACTGTCAGTTGTCCCGCATTGCAGATAACAATGAATTGGCCGCCGCATTCGACGAGGTGAAAACCACGGCGGCTGACTTCGCTGACAAAGGCAGCACGACCGATTTCACGTTCGACATCCTTGACGGCGCGCCGGACGATGCCGCCTGTTCGCGCGGCTTTGGCGTCAAAGATCCGCGCGCACCAGCTTGGGTTTGCGTTCAGATGTCGGACGGTTGCTGCATGGATAATTTGCATGCCTCACTTTCCGTTGTCATGGTGAAGAATTGCTTAAGGCAGCAACAGTTTTGCGTAGAGCGTATCTAGAAAGACGCTGGCCCCGTCATAGGGGTCTTTTTCTCCGAGGACGGCGCGAACTTGCACGTCAAAGTCGGCATAGTGCTGGGTGAAGGCCCAGATCGAAAAAATCAGATGATGCGGATCGACTGCGGCAATTTTGCCTTCCTTCGCCCATGCCTCAATGATCACCGCCTTCTCATCGACAAGTGCCTTGAGATCACTCCTTAGTATATCCTCAATGCGCGGCGCGCCTTGCAGGATCTCGTTGGCAAAAAGGCGGCTCTCGCGCGGAAAGTCGCGACTCATTGTCAACTTGCGCTGGGCGTATGCCATGATTTCTTCCAGTGGTTCACCATCCGGATTAAGCGCTTTGAGAGGGTCAAGCCAGGTGTCAAGCAACCGCTCCAAAAGCGCGGAATGGATCGCCTCTTTGGATGGGAAATAATAGAGAAGATTGGGCTTTGAGAGTCCTGCCGCGTCAGCAATCTGGTCAAGTGTCGCACCGCGGAAGCCAAATTGAGAAAAGACATCCAGTCCCGCTGACAGAATTGCCGCGCGATTGCGCTTCTGGATCCGGGTAGGTGTTTTGGTCATGCCGATCCTTTGCTCAAAATACGGGCAAAAGTTGGGCCGCAGCGCCCCGATATGCCAGCTTTGTCCGCATCTGCCTGTAATCCGAGCGGAGAACTTGACTGGTGCTTTCCCTCTGTTAGCGTTGTTTTGACCAGTTGGTCAAATGCAAGTGAAGGAGCCCTCATGCCAGCCCCCGGAGAGAACCTGCGTATTAACGGAGAACGGCTGTGGGACAGCCTGATGGAAATGGCCAAGGTCGGTCCCGGCGTCGCTGGCGGAAACAACCGCCAGACACTGACCGATGAAGACAGCGAGGGCCGCCACCTGTTCCAGAAATGGTGCGAGGCAGCGGGATGCACTATGGGTGTGGACGAGATCGGCAATATGTTTGCCCGCCGCGAAGGTACCGACCCTGATGCGCTGCCGGTCTATGTTGGCTCGCATTTGGATACCCAGCCGACGGGCGGCAAGTATGATGGTGTCCTTGGGGTTCTTGGCGGGCTTGAGATCATCCGCACGCTGAATGATCTGGAGATCAAGACAAAGCATCCGATTGTCGTGACAAACTGGACGAACGAAGAAGGCACGCGCTATGCCCCGGCCATGCTTGCATCCGGTGTCTTTGCAGGAAAGCATACGCTGGAGTGGGCCAATGACCGCGTGGATGCGCAGGGAAAACGCTTCGGCGATGAGTTGGAACGGATCGGCTGGAAGGGCGAAGAAAAGGTCGGCGAGCGCAAGATGCATGCCTTCTTTGAATTGCACATTGAACAAGGGCCGATTCTGGAGGCTGAAGGTAAGGATATCGGTGTCGTCACCCATGGGCAGGGGCTGCGCTGGATTCAATGCACCGTGACCGGAAAGGAAAGCCACACCGGATCGACGCCGATGCATATGCGCAAGAATGCCGGGCGCG
>CAZTKF010000063.1:0-17619 GCA_964614205.1 uncultured Loktanella sp.
CGAGCTGGTAGAAATCGGTCGGCGCGCGGTCGGCACGCGGGTCTTCGTCGCGGAAACAGGGCGCGATCTGGAAATACTTGTCATAGCCCGACACCATGATCAGCTGTTTGAATTGCTGCGGCGCCTGCGGCAGGGCGTAGAACTTGCCGGGGTGCAGGCGGGACGGCACCAGAAAATCGCGCGCGCCCTCAGGGGACGACGCGGTGATAATCGGCGTCTGGTATTCGCGGAACCCAGAGTCCCACATCCTGCGGCGCATCGAGGCCACAACATCCGAACGCAGCTTCATGTTGTTTTGCATCGCCTCGCGACGCAGGTCCAGATAGCGGTACTTCAGGCGGGTTTCCTCGGGATAATCCTGATCACCGAAAACCATTAGTGGCAGTTCCTTGGCGGCACCCAAGACTTCGATATCGCGGACGAAAACCTCAATCTCTCCAGTCGGCAGCTTAGGGTTCACCAGTTCGTGGTCACGCGCCTTGACCTCGCCGTCAATCCGGATGCACCACTCGGATCGTACCTTTTCAACATCCGCAAAAGCCGCCGAGTCCGGATCGCACAAGACCTGCGTGATACCGTAATGGTCGCGCAAATCGATAAACAGGATCCCGCCGTGATCGCGCACGCGGTTCACCCACCCCGACAAACGCACGGTTTCACCAACATTGGCGGCGGTCAGTTCGGCACAGGTATGGCTGCGGTAGGCGTGCATGGGTCAATTCCTCAGGGCGTTAAGTCGGCGCGATTGGTCGGCCCGATACACATCTTTGCCCCGATGAAGTCAACCATTCCCTTCATCTTGGCCAAAAAACTCCCGCCGGAGGCATCAAAAAACTAGAACGCCGCGCTGCGCCTTAGCACAAACCGGCAGGCCGGCGCCCCCATCGCGCAGCAAGTCTCTTCTTCGCATCGCAATGCCGGATCAACCAGTGTGCGGAACAGGGTCTCGAACACTGCGCGGTGCCAGTCGCACAAGGGCACATCGCTGACCTCACCGCGCACGATCGGATTGTCTTCAATTTCAAACGCCAACGCCCCGGCCAGCCGAAACCTGCCAGAGCCTGCAAATGTCCAGGCATGTTTCGCGATCGCCCGCGACAACAGAGGCCCCGCCAGTCCGGCAGGCATCATCCTCAACACAGCTTGCGCAGGTCCAGGAATGCGGTGTGCAAGGATATACTGCCCAGTCCGCGCGCCTGCGGCCCACGCCAGCGAAGGCGCCATTTGCGGCTCGATCAGGCGCAAGGCCTGATGCAGGCGGGCGGCCGGAGCTTCGGGCATCATCGCATCATCGCGCGGTGCCTCAAACACCCCCGCCGCAGCCATCACCTGATCACGCAGGGCGGCTCCACCTGCCCGCTCCAGAACGGGCAGCAGTTGCAGGATCGCATTCGGCCCGATCAATCCGGTTGTGTGATTTGCATCCCTAGGCGTCCTCCATCTGGTCAGATCCGCCACCACAAACCTTCACTTCGGCACCATTCGGCATCTTGAAGCCGGCGCTGCGCTCTGCCGCGCGTTCCTTGCCCTGTGCGCGAATGGCTGCACGCCGTTCGGCGGCTTTGGCCGCCTTGTCGGCGCTGGCTTCCCAATCTTCCATCTGCGCCTCGGCAATCGTGCGGGTCTCGTCAAAATGGAAATCGAGGTTCTTTTTCGATTGCGGCCCCGTATAGCCAACCTTGCCCAGATCATAGAACGTCCGCGCAAAACCCGCCTTCATGAACGCCTTCAGGCACCCCAGCAGATAGCGCCGCCGGAAACCGGTCCCGCGCCACGGATAATGGAACAACGCCTTTTTCATATAAAAGCGGCGATAGTTGTTCATCACACCATCCAAGAGTTCGCCCCGCTCCATCGCTTTGGGCTTCATGATGGGGGTCACAAAATTGTAGCGGCTAAAGTCGAAGACCTCGACCTTGTCCTTGAGTTCCTGAAACAGCGGCGTGAAGGGCCAAGGCGTGTACATGGCCCAGTTCGCCAGATCAGGCTGCCAGTCCCACGCCATCTTGTAGGTTTCATTGAGGGTCTCGGGGGTTTCATTGTCCAGCCCGACAATAAACTGCGCCTCGACCAGAATATCGGCCTCGCGCAACAGACGAATGGCTGTCTTGTTTTCTTCGACCTTGGTTTCCTTGTTGAACTGATCCAGCTTCATTTGTGCTGCGGCTTCGGTTCCAAGGCTGACATGAACCAGACCGGCCTCGCGGTAGAACTTCAACAGCTCGCGATCGCGGTAAATATCCGTAACCCGTGTATTGATCCCCCATTTCACGCGGTCCGGCAGGCCGCGCGCGATCAACTCTTCGCAGAACTGGATAAATTTCTTGCGGTTGATGGTCGGTTCCTCGTCGGCAAGGATAAAGAAACCGACGCCCTGCTCGTTCACCAGTCGCTCGATCTCGTCCACAACCTTCTTGGGGTCGCGCACACGGTAGTCGCGCCAGAATTTCCATTGACTGCAGAAGGAACAGGTAAAGGGGCAACCGCGCGCCATGTTGGGAATTGCCACGCGCGTGTTCAGCGGAATGTAGATATATTTCTCCCACTCCAGAATGGTCCAATCGGGGTCGATTCCGTCCAGATCCTTGACGGTGCTTGCCGCCGGGGTCGCAACAATCTCGTCCCCGTCCACAAAAGCCAGGCCCTTGATCAGCCGCTTGTCGGCAGGCCAGCGGCCGTCGCGGACCGCGCACATCAGCTCGGTGACGATTTCCTCGCCCTCGCCGCGGACGATCACATCAACCCACGGAGCTTCGGAAAGCACTTGCTTGTACATAAAGGTCGCATGCACCCCGCCCATCATCCGCAACGCGTTGGGCGTCTGCTCTTGCGCGATGCGCAGCACATCTTCTGCCTTGTAGATCGACGGCGTGATCGCCGTGACACCGACGACATCGGGCTGCAATGCCGCGATCCTGCCTGCCAGATCATCATCCGACAGGTCATTGGTCATTGCATCGATGAAATGGATATCGTCAAAACCAACGCGGCGCAGCGACCCTGTCAGATAGGCGACCCAAGCCGGTGGCCAGCTGCCCGCAATCTCGGCCCCACCCGAGCGGTAATTGGGGTGAACGAACAGAATGCGCATGGCTGACTCCCTCATATGTCTAGTTTAACTTACACATGTACTGTCTAGCTTTATTGACACAGATCAAATGGGGGGTTTCCGGTCCACGCGGGCATCAAATCCGGAACAAAGGTGAACTCCCTCTTGCACCCGGACGCGCCATCCCTATAACCCACGACAATTTGCATATTCTGGGGGCCTGCCATGCCAAAACGTACCGACATCCAGTCGATCATGATCATCGGCGCGGGTCCCATTATTATCGGACAGGCCTGTGAGTTCGACTACTCGGGCGCTCAGGCCTGCAAGGCGCTGCGCGAAGAAGGCTACCGCGTCATCCTCGTCAACTCCAACCCAGCGACAATCATGACCGATCCGGGTCTGGCGGATGCGACCTATATCGAACCGATCACCCCCGAGGTTGTTGCCAAGATCATCGAGAAAGAACGCCCCGATGCGTTGTTGCCAACCATGGGCGGGCAGACGGGCCTGAACACTTCACTGGCCCTCGCCGACATGGGTGTGCTTGAAAAATACGGTGTCGAAATGATCGGGGCCAAGCGCGAAGCCATTGAAATGGCCGAAGATCGCAAGCTTTTCCGCGAAGCTATGGACCGCCTCGGGATTGAAAACCCCAAGGCCACAATCGTCACAGCGCCGCAAAAAGACGGCAAGCGGGACCTTGCTGCAGGCGTGGCGCTTGCGCTGGAGGCGCTTGAAGAAATCGGCTTGCCCGCCATCATCCGCCCCGCCTTTACGCTTGGTGGCACCGGCGGCGGCGTGGCCTACAACCGCGAAGAATATGAGCACTATTGCCGCACCGGCATGGACGCCTCGCCCGTGGGTCAGATTCTGGTCGATGAATCGCTCTTGGGTTGGAAGGAATTCGAGATGGAGGTCGTGCGCGACAAGGCCGACAACGCCATCATCGTCTGCGCCATCGAAAACGTCGATCCCATGGGCGTGCACACGGGCGATTCGATCACCGTCGCGCCCGCGCTGACGCTGACCGACAAAGAATACCAGATCATGCGGACCCACAGCATCAACGTGCTGCGCGAAATCGGCGTCGAAACCGGCGGGTCGAACGTGCAATGGGCGGTCAACCCCGTTGACGGACGCATGGTGGTGATCGAGATGAACCCCCGCGTGTCGCGCTCCTCGGCGCTCGCGTCCAAAGCCACAGGTTTCCCGATCGCCAAGATCGCCGCGAAACTGGCCGTGGGCTATACACTCGACGAACTCGACAACGACATCACCGGCGTGACCCCTGCATCATTCGAGCCAACGATCGACTATGTCGTCACCAAAATCCCGCGCTTTGCATTCGAGAAATTTGCTGGCTCCGAACCGCACCTGACAACGGCGATGAAATCCGTGGGCGAGGCGATGGCCATTGGCCGTACCTTCCACGAGAGCATGCAAAAGGCACTGGCTTCGATGGAAACCGGCCTGACCGGTTTTGACGACATCGCCATACCGGGTGCGCCCGACGCCGCTGCGATTACCAAGGCGCTGGCGATGCAAACGCCCGACCGGCTCCGCGTTATTGCGCAGGCAATGCGGCATGGCCTGTCAAACGACGATATCTTTGCCGTCACAAAATTCGATCCGTGGTTCCTTGCCCGCATCCGCGAAATCATCGAGGCAGAAGCCACCATCATCAAAAACGGCCTGCCCCTGACAGAAGCCGGCCTGCGTGCCATCAAAATGCTTGGTTTCACCGACGCGCGCCTTGCAAAACTGACAGGCCGTACCGAAGATCAGGTCCGCCGCGCCCGCCATAACCTTGGGGTCACCGCCGTATTCAAACGGATCGACACCTGTGCCGCCGAGTTCGAGGCGCAGACGCCCTATATGTATTCGACCTATGAAACCCCCGTGATGGGCGATGCGGAATGCGAAGCGCGGCCATCGGACCGCAAGAAAGTGGTCATCCTCGGTGGCGGCCCCAACCGCATCGGGCAGGGTATCGAATTTGACTATTGCTGCTGTCATGCCTGTTTCGCCCTGACCGATCAGGGCTATGAAACCATCATGATCAACTGCAATCCCGAAACGGTTTCGACAGACTATGACACCTCCGACCGTCTTTACTTTGAACCGCTGACCTTCGAGCACGTGATGGAAATCCTGCGGGTCGAACAGGAAAACGGCACCTTGCACGGGGTGATCGTCCAGTTCGGCGGGCAGACGCCGCTGAAACTGGCCAATGCACTGAACGACGCAGGCATCCCGATCCTCGGCACCACACCGGATGCTATCGACCTTGCCGAAGACCGCGAACGCTTTCAGCAGCTTGTGCAGCAACTGGGGCTAAGGCAGCCGAACAACGGCATCGCCTCGACCGATCAGGAAGCCTTTGAAATCGCAAAAGATATCGGCTTTCCACTGGTCATTCGACCGTCTTACGTCCTTGGTGGACGCGCCATGGAGATCGTCCGCGATCAGGCGCAGCTGGAGCGTTATATTTCCGACGCCGTCGTCGTGTCGGGCGACAGCCCCGTTTTGCTTGACAGCTATCTGTCCGGTGCGGTCGAAGTCGACGTCGACTGTTTGTCCGACGGTACCGCAACCCATGTGGCCGGCATCATGCAGCACATCGAAGAGGCCGGCGTTCATTCAGGCGATAGTGCCTGTTCGCTGCCGCCCTATTCGCTGTCCGATGCCATGATCGCCGAGATCCGCACCCAGACCGAGGCACTGGCCAAGGCGTTGAATGTCGTGGGCCTGTTGAACATCCAGTTCGCGGTCAAGGACGAAACCGTCTACCTGATCGAGGTGAACCCTCGCGCCTCGCGCACCGTACCTTTCGTGGCCAAAGCCACCGACTCAGCTATCGCCTCCATCGCCGCGCGGCTGATGGCAGGCGAGCCGCTGTCGAACTTCCCGTTGCGCGCGCCCTACCCCGCAACCGAAAACCCGATGGACGTGCTGCCCTTGGGCGATGCTTTCACCCTTGCCGACCCCAAGACACCGTGGTTCAGCGTGAAAGAGGCCGTCTTGCCTTTCGCCCGCTTCCCCGGCGTCGACACGATCCTCGGCCCCGAAATGCGCTCCACCGGCGAGGTCATGGGCTGGGACCGCTCCTTCCCGCGCGCCTTCCTCAAGGCGCAGTTGGGCGCAGGCACCAACCTGCCCACCGAAGGCACCGTCTTTATTTCGATCAAGGACGCCGACAAGACGGCGGATATGATTGCAGCTGGTCAAACCCTGCGGCAGCTTGGTTTCAACATCGTGGCCACACGCGGCACCGCCGCATGGCTGAGTGAAAACCAGATTGATTGCGAAGTCGTCAACAAAGTCTACGAAGGCGGCCTGACTATCGTCGACCGGCTCAAGGACGGGCACATTGCACTGGTCTTCAACACCACCGAAGGGGCACAAGCGGTCGAGGACAGCCGCGACATCCGCGCCGTCGCGCTTTATGACAAAATCCCCTACTTCACGACAGCCGCCGCATCACACGCCGCCGTTCTGGCGATGCAGGCGCGGGTCGAGGGGGATGTCGGGGTGAGAAGCTTGCAGGGTTAACCCCAAAAGTCACTCCATAAGGCTGCGTAATCTGCGGGGCAGATGTGGGCGCTGCCCACTTATACCACACGGTGAATACGATGGTCCCTTTGTGCCGGTAGACAGCAGTGACTGTCCCATTCAACACCATACTCCGAAGAGACAAGGGGTGTGATGATCGACGCAGCGGAGAGATGCGAAACGCGCATCGACAGGACGCTGCGTTCCGGTGGACATTCCCGCCCTGCGCGCCCTAGGGTAGCCGGACCAATTCAGGGGGCCCCCATGCACAATGTCGCCATCACGGGCACGGGTGTTTTTACACCGCTCGAAAGCATTACAAATGATGAGCTGGTGGCAGCTTTCAATACCTACGCTGATTTGTGGAACGCCGAGAACGCGGCAGCCATCGCAGCCGGGCAGGTCGAGGCAAAAACCCATTCATCAAGCGATTTCATCGTGGCCGCTTCGGGAATCGAAAAGCGTTATGTTCTTGACAAGGAAGGCGTTCTCGACCCTGGCCGTATGTTCCCCCGCTTTACCCCGCGCCCCGATGACCAGCCCGGTTTCATGGCTGAAATCGGTGTTGATGCCGCCCAAAAGGCGCTTTCTGCGGCAGGCGTGAAAGCTGCCGACGTTGATCTGGTGATCTGCGCTGCCTCGAATATGGAACGCGCGTACCCCGCGATTGCGGTGGAAATTCAACAGCTTCTGGGCGCGGTGGGCTTTGCTTTCGACATGAATGTCGCCTGCTCCAGCGCGACCTTCGGTATTCAGACTGCGGCCGATATGATCCGCGCAGGTTCCATCCGCCGGGCTCTGGTGATCAATCCAGAGATCTGTTCCGCCCATCTGGAGTGGCGCGACCGTGACTGCCATTTCATTTTCGGCGATGTAGCCACGGCCACGCTTCTGGAACGCGACGAGGGCCTGACAGCCCCGCGTTTCAAAGTCCTCTCCACACGCTGCGCCACCCAGTTCAGCAATAATATCCGGAACAACAACGGATACCTGCGCCGCACGATCGACGCCATGGAAGACCGGCGCGACATGCAGTTCATGCAGAACGGCCGCAAGGTGTTCAAGGAAGTCCTGCCGCTGGTCAGCAAACATATTGCCGATCATCTTGCCGACGAGACTATCGCGGCCAGTGACCTGCGCCGCCTTTGGTTGCATCAGGCCAATAAGACGATGAACGACTACATCGGCAAGAAGGTTCTGGGCAGAACACCGGAACCCGGTGAGCAACCCAACATTCTGCAAGACTACGCCAATACATCCTCGGCAGGGTCGATCATCGCGTTTTCCAAACATTCCGATGACATGGCACCGGGTGACAAGGGTCTGATCTGTTCGTTCGGGGCGGGCTATTCTGTCGGGTCGGTCATCGTCGAACGGGCCTAGAGAAAGCGGAGAACCATGAAGAGCATTATCGTCTTCGCGTCGTTACTCGTACTGGCCGCCTGCGGCGTGCCGTTCGTGCCGCTGATCTAGGCCTAGACGCAGGCCGTCTGAACAGCGGTCGCTCAATACCCTTCCAGAGCGTGGCTCAGGATGGCAGATTGTGCCAGACTTTCTCTCAGGCCGTTTCTTCCAGGTGCAGTTTCATATCGATAAGCACCTGCTGGAGCGTTGTCGTCTCCCGCAGCATACGTTTGGCTTCGTTGACAGTGATCACGCCGTCCGCAATCGACTGGTTATACTCGGCCATCAGCATTGCGAACCGTTGGCTTAGCTTGATGACATCCGAATTGATTTCACCTTTGCTGTTTGAGCGCGCTGTATCATAGGACATGGTCACACCCTTCAACTCTGCAAGCGCAGAGGTGACATGCGGATAGGAGGCAGCCGCCTCAAGTTGGGCTACAGCATCGACCGGCATGAACCGGTCCGCATGTTCGTCGCTGTCGGAATAGTAGCGCCCGAGCGTGGCCTTGGATTTACCTGTCAACGCGCAGGCTGCCTCGATCCCGACGTCTTTGACCAATGCTTCGGTGTGCTTTTTGAGGTAACTGCCATGTCCCGCCATGCGTGTGCTCCGTTATCATTCTGCTGCCACTACGGCAGGGGAAAAGCATCTTTCCATTCCCATGTTCTGCAAATGCCCTGATTGCTAGCAATAATCCAGTCTCGTGTTTTTGAGACGTGTTAACGAGTAGTCGTGCTGCGCGGCACGACAGGTTCAGGATCGCGATCCGCCCGACTGCCTCGGGTGACCTGCCCTCTGTTTTATCCGCTGCGCATTTGCGTTGTGTGTCGGCCTTGCCAAGATGGTGACGCCGGCGCTAATCACACCCTATGGCCAAACTGTATTTCAACTATTCCACCATGAACGCGGGCAAATCGACTGTGCTCTTGCAGGCATCCCACAACTATATTGAACGGGGGATGCAGACCTATCTGATCACTGCACAATTCGACAACCGCGCCGGCGAAGGCCGGATCGGCAGCCGGATCGGGATCGGGGCGGATGCTGATACTTTTGCCGCCGGCGAAGACCTTTTTGCCAAGATCGAGAACCGCCTTGCCACGGGCCCCTGTGCTTGCGTGTTTGTTGACGAGGCACAGTTCCTCGAAGCGCAGCAGGTCTGGCAACTGGCCCGCGCTGTCGATGACCTGCACGTACCTGTCATGGCCTTCGGGCTGCGGGTCGATTTCCGCGGCGAACTGTTCCCCGGCTCTGCCGCCCTGCTCGCACTGGCCGACGAAATGCGCGAGGTCCGGACAATCTGCCATTGTGGGAAAAAGGCTACGATGGTGGTGCGCAAGGATGATCAGGGCAATGTGCTGTCATCGGGTGATCAGGTCGTGATCGGCGGGAATGACCGCTATGTATCGCTGTGTCGCCGCCACTGGCGCGAGGAAATTGGTGAACGCAAGCCGTGGACGGAAACGCCGGACTAGTCACTTGCTTCATCTTGGCCCAAAAACTCCCGACGGTGGCTCCTGACCGTGCAATCCGCAACTCCGCGCGCTAATAAAAGCTCTGAGGATCAATATCGATCGCCATGCGCAAATTGGCGCTCAAGCGGAACTGCCCCGCCCATTTGGCAAGGGCCTGTTGCAGCGGTGCCGTCTTGTCAGCCTTCACCAGCAAACGGACACGATGACGCCCGCGCACGCGGGCGATCGGCGCAGGTGCCGGGCCAAAAACCTGCGCCCCGATCTGGCGCAAGGGCGCATCAAGCCGGGCCATTTCCGTCCCCAGATCAAAGACTTCCTGCACATTCGGACTGCTTAGAATGATCCCTGCCATCCGGCCGTAGGGCGGAACGCCCGCCGCCTTTCGCTCTTCGGCCTCTGCCCGCCAAAAACTTTCCTCATCACCTGCCAGAATAGCACGGATCACGGGATGCTCGGGCTGGTAGGTTTGCAGCAGCGCCTCTCCGGGGGTTTCAGCGCGCCCCGCACGACCAGCGACCTGACGCATCAGCTGAAACGTGCGTTCGGCAGCGCGCAAGTCAGAGCCCTGCAAGCCAAGGTCGGCATCAATCACTCCCACCAAGGTCAGAAGGGGAAAGTTATGTCCCTTCGCTACAAGCTGCGTCCCGATAATAATATCGGTGCCACCTTCGGCAATCTCTTCGATATGCGCCTTCATCGCGCGGGCCGAGCCGTAAAGATCGGACGACAGGACAGCGATCCGCGCATCAGGGAAAAGGGCCGATACCTCCTCGCCCATGCGTTCGACACCCGGACCAACAGCGCTGAGCCGGTCTTCGGCCTGACAACTGGGGCAAACCGTAGGCATCGGCTTTGTCTCGCCGCATTGGTGGCACATCAGCCGCTTGAGGAACCGGTGCTCCACCATCCGTGCATCGCAATGATCACAGCCGATCTGATGACCACAGGCACGGCATAGTGTGATCGGTGCATAGCCCCGCCGGTTCAGAAAAATCAATGATTGCTCACCCTTATCAAGCCGCGTCTGTATTGCGGACCGTAGAGTGGGTGAAACCCACGTCCCCCCCCGCACATCTTCCATGCGCATATCGATTGCAGCCATCTTCGGCATCACGGCCGCACCAAAGCGCGCGGTCAGCTCAAGCCGCTGATACTTGCCCGCTTCGACATTCGCCCAGCTTTCAAGGCTTGGCGTCGCCGAGGCCAGCACAACCTGCGCACCATTTATCGCAGCCCGCAGGACCGCCATGTCGCGGGCGTTATAGAGCACCCCGTCCTCTTGCTTGTAGGAGGTGTCATGTTCCTCATCGACGACGATCAGTCCAAGGCTCCGATATGGCAGAAAAAGCGCCGACCGCGCACCAACCACAAGTTGCGCATCCCCCTGCCCCACCATGCGCCAGCAGCGGCGGCGTTCAGTCATGGTCACACCGGAATGCCACTCGGCGGGCTTCATCCCGAAGCGGGCCTCGACCCGGCTGATGAATTCGCCCGATAGCGCGATCTCGGGCAGCAGGACCAGGGCCTGACGCCCCATGCGCAGACATTCGGCAACAGCCTCGAGATAGACTTCGGTCTTGCCCGATCCGGTCACACCTTTGAGCAGCGTTGTGCCATAGCCGTCACTGCGCAGTGCAGCGCGGAGGGTCGCGGCACCGGCCGCCTGATCGGCGCTCAGTTCCTTGCCACCATAGTCCGGATCAAGCTGCGGATATGGCGTGTCGCGGGGCGCGTCCTCTTCGGATACCGCACCCAGTTTGACAAGGCCTTTTACGACAGATGTGCCCACACCTGCCATCTCTGCGATTTCACCCAAAGTGAACGACAGGCCCCCATAGTCGCGCAGCACGCCCAGAACTTTTTCGCGGGCACCTGTCATCCGGTCGGGCACCCTATCGCCAAGCCGATAGACCTTGCGCATCGCCTGCGCATCACCAAGTCCGGGTGCGCGGGTCGCCAGTCGCAACATCGCGGGCAACGGTGTCAGCGTATATTCGGACGCACGTGTCAGAAAGGCGCGCATCTCTTCACGCATCGGTGCAACGTCAAGGACCCGGACAACGGCACGGACCTTGGCGATATCATAATCGCCCTTACCTGCCCCCCAGACCACGCCCAGAACCTTCCGCGGCCCAAGCGGCACTTCGACGAATGCCCCCAGGTGACAGCCGCCTTCCGGTGCTTTGTAATCAAGCAGCCGATCCAGTGGTTGGGTGGTAAGAACCCCAACAAGGTCACCTTCATGAAAAAAGCTGTCCGTCATATCCGCCTTTGAGGGTTTCCGCCGTGTTGCGGATCAGGTAAACGCTGAACCAACAAACACCAACCCATGCGCGGAGTGAAGAGATGAAGTTTTTCGTAGACACAGCTGAGATCGACCAGATCAAGGAACTCAATGACCTAGGGATGGTCGATGGGGTCACAACAAACCCGTCGCTGATCGCGAAATCAGGCCGCGACATTCTGGAGGTCACAAAAGAAATCTGCGACATGGTCGACGGACCTGTCTCTGCCGAGGTAGTGGCGCTCGACGCCGAAACCATGCTGGCCGAAGGCCGCAAACTGGCCAAGATCGCCGACAATATCGCCGTAAAGGTGCCGCTGACATGGGCGGGGCTTCAAACCTGCAAGACGCTGTCGGACGAAGGTATCATGGTCAACGTGACTTTGTGCTTCACTGCCAATCAGGCGCTGCTCGCCGCAAAGGCCGGCGCAACCTTCATCAGCCCTTTCATCGGGCGTCTGGACGACATTAACCTCGATGGACTGGAACTGATCGAGGATATCCGCACGGTTTATGACAACTACGGGTTTGAAACGAACATTCTCGCCGCCTCGATCCGGTCGGCCAACCACATGAGCGAATGCGCCAAGATCGGTGCAGATGTGGCCACCGCCCCGCCGAATGTGATCAAGGCGATGGCAAACCACGTACTTACAGACAAAGGTCTGGCTGGGTTCATGGCCGATGCCGAAAAGGCAGGTATCAAGATCATGTAAGAGCGGATCAGGTCAGGTGGGTCGCGATCCACCTTACCCCCCCCGCAAGGGTGGGCAAAAGTGCCACGCCCCGCAACTTGTACGCAAAAACCCTGCGACAAAGCCTGCAACCCTCTGCTAACGTGACAAAAAACAAAAGCAGAGCAGGCTCATGAATAAACCAATGATGGCCGATGACCTTCGCAAGAAGATCATCGCAAACCCCCATGTTCTTTTGGAAGATGCCGACGTCATGCGCGCCCTTGTGGGCGCGGATGCAGGGCAGAACGAGGGCAATATCGTCGATCTCCGGTCCGTCGCGATGGAACGTCTTGAAGCCCGTTTCGACCGCCTTGAGGACACCCACCGCAACGTCATCGCTGCCGCATATGACAATTTGGCTGGCACCAATCAGATCCACCGCGCCATTCTGCGCATGCTGGATGCCAGTACGTTCGAACGCTTCTTGGCCGATTTGTCAGGCGAAGTTGCCGATATTCTGCGGGTCGATGCCGTTAGGTTGGTGCTGGAAAGCAACTTGCAAGATTCGCACAAAAGCGCTGGTGATGCGGTCGCGATCATGCCCGAAGGATTTGTCGAGGGCTACATCACCCTCGGTCGCAACATGCCCGCCCGACAGGTGACCCTGCGCGCATTCCACAAGGTCGGCGGCAGTCTCTATGGTCCGCGCGCCGAATTCATCAAGTCCGAAGCCTGTCTGAAAGTCGATCTTGGCCCTGATCGCCTGCCCGCAATGCTGGTGATGGGCAGTGAAGACCCCCAACAATTCACGCCGCAACAAGGCACGGACCTGCTGACATTCTTTGTCGGTGTTTTCGAACGGGTTGTGCGCCGCTGGTTGGCATAAGGTATGATTGCGCCTGCTTTGTCAGACGCTTTGGGGGCTTGGCTGGCAGGCCAACGTGCGCTTGCCGGCACGGCCGAGAATACCATCAAGGCCTATCAGAGCGACGTATTGGGGTTCTTGGCGTTCATGACCCGACACAATGGCGGCAGTCAAGGATTGGCGCCGATTGCCCGTGTCACTGTCCGCGACATGCGCGCGTGGATGGCACATGAAGGCGGGCGCGGTGTCGGCGCGCGGTCTTTGGCGCGGTCCTTATCCGCCGTCAAATCCTTCTACCGGTGGCTGGCAGAGCGCGAGGGCTTTGAACCCACGGCGGTCCTTTCTACGCGCGCGCCGAAGTTTCAGCGCAAGCTTCCCCGCCCGCTCGAGGTTGATGCCGCATCCGCCATGATCGCCACCGTTGAATTGCAGTCATCCCAGCCATGGATCGCCGCACGCGATGCCGCTGTCGTGACGTTGCTTTATGGCTGCGGCCTGCGGATCTCAGAGGCGCTGGCCCTGACTGGCGCGGATGTCCCCCTGCCTCAGGTGCTGCGCATTGTCGGGAAAGGCGGCAAGGAACGGATCGTTCCCGTCATTGAGGAAGCGCGTGCTGCTGTTGACACCTATCTGCGGCATTGCCCCTATCGCGTGGCACAAGATCAACCGGTGTTTCGGGGCAATCGCGGCGGCGTGCTTTCACCGCGTGCAATCCAGAAAGTCATGGAGCAAGCGCGATTGCAGTTGGGCCTTCCCGCAACAGCGACACCCCACGCCATGCGTCATTCCTTTGCGACGCACCTGCTGGCCGCCGGTGGTGATCTACGCGCGATCCAGGAACTTCTGGGACACGCGTCACTTTCCACCACGCAGGCCTATACCGCAGTCGATGCCGCACATCTGATGTCGGTCTACGAAAAGGCGCATCCGAAAGCCTGACAATCGGTTGCCCCCCAGACAGTTTTCCCCCATGACAGAGCAATGACACTTCGCACCAAAGCCCTTCTTGTTCACCTTCTCACAGCGACAGGTGCCGTTTTCGCCATGCTGGCTATGCTGGCCGCCGTCCAAGAGCAATGGAGCCTGATGTTCCTGTGGCTGGTCGTGGCCTTTGCAGTAGATGGCATCGATGGGCCGCTCGCCCGCAAGTACGATGTCAAAACGAATGCGCCTGCTTTTGACGGTGTCCTTCTCGACCTTATCATCGACTACCTGACATATGTCTTTGTACCGGCCTATGCGCTCTTTAAATCCGGGCTCTTGCCCGGGTGGACCGGGTGGTTCGCGATCATCATTATCACCTTCGCCTCGGCCATGTATTTTGCCGATACACGTATGAAAACGAAGGATAATTCCTTTTCCGGCTTTCCGGGTTGCTGGAACATGCTCGTCTTGGTGATCTTTGCCTTGCAACCGAACTTCTGGGTATCGCTTGTTCTGGTTGGCAGCCTTGCCATCACGATGTTCCTGCCGCTCAAGTTCGTGCACCCTGTGCGGACCGAGCGTTGGCGCAAGGTAACGTTGCCGATGGCACTGGGATGGACGTTTTTCGCAGGCTGGGCAGCTTGGGTTGATTTCCATCCCAATAGCTGGGCGCATTGGGGTCTGATCCTGACCTCTGTTTATCTCCTGTTTGCCGGTGTCACGCAGCAGATCGTGCCGGAGCGCAAGTCGGCCTAGATCAACAAACCTGCCGCACCTTCAAGGCGTAGCAGAGCAACCTTTGCCTCGATGCCGCCTGCGCCGGAATAGCCGCCCAAACCGTCTGCGGCCAAGACCCTGTGGCAGGGAATGATGATCGCAATCGGGTTGGCACCACACGCCTGACCGATCGCCTGAGCCGAAACCCCCAGCGCCTTTGCCAGTTCGCCGTAAGTCCGTGTTTCCCCGTAAGGGATAGCGCAGAGTGCGGCATAAAAGCGTTGTTGAAATGCGCTGCCCCGTGGTGCAACAGGTGTTTTGAAATCCCGAAGCTTGCCCGAAAAATAGGCCCGCATTTCATCCTGAAGCTGCCGATGCAACGGGCCAGAGGTCAGGGTTCCGGCATGCCCCCAGACCAGTTCAGTCACAGCTCCGGACGCGGCATTGGCACCCAGCGGACCAACCGGCGACGCGGTGCAAATCACGTTCTGAGCCCACGCACCGCCATCATTGTCGCGGTAATCGTCGCGACCGTGGTTTCCTTTGAATCGTCAATGGCGATAGCGCGGCCTTCTGTAAACGTCAGCGTGCGGCCCGATTTGATGGTTTCACCTTCAAAGCGGAACAACTGGCCCCGTGCGGGCGCCATGAAGCTGCATTTGAATTCAACCGTCAGGACTTCGCTCTCTGCGTCCATCAGGGTAAAGGCGGCAAAGCCGCAGGCGCTGTCCATCGCAGTCGTGATCACGCCGGCATGCACAAAGCCGTGCTGCTGGGAAAACGCCGGGTTGAATGGCATTTCCAAAACCACGCGCCCGGGCGCTACATCTGCAATTGTGATCCCCATCGCGGCCATCGCACCCTGACGGTCGAAACCCTGCTTCATGCGTGCGACCGATTGGGGATCACAGTAGTCCATCAGCCCAGCGCCTCGTCGCAGCGTCCGCAGACACCGGCATGGCTATGGGTGCCGACATCGGGCAGGATTTTCCAGCAGCGCTGGCATTTCTCGCCTTCGGCGCGGGCGAAGACGACCGCTACATCAGCAACATCGTCGAGGCGGAATGCGCCCTCAGGGGCCGGATCTGTTGTAACCCTAATTCCTGATGTGATGCACAGATCATCAAAGCTGACGGTGCCAAGCAGTGTGGCAGTTTCCGCGCTGACATAGACAGTCGGTGCTGCTTCCAGCGACGCGCCGATCACTTTTGCCGTCCGTTCTACTTCCAGCGCACCTGTCACGACGCGGCGCACCTTGCGCACTTCGGCCCATTTGGCCGCCAGTGCTTCATCGCGCCACTCTGCAGGGGTTTCAGCAAAGTCTTCCAGATGGACAGAACTGTCGTCCGCGCCAAACCGCTCAAGCCACACTTCTTCCATCGTGAAGGTCAACATCGGGGCTAACCACTTGGTCAAACGATGGAACAGAATGTCCAGCACCGTCCGGGCCGCGCGGCGGCGGGTGGTATCACCGTCGCAATAAAGCGCGTCCTTGCGGATGTCGAAATAGAACGCCGACAGGTCGACCGTGGCAAAGGTAAAGACCGCCTGAAACACGCCCTGAAAATCATATTTGGCATAGCCCGCGCGCACCTGTGCGTCCAGTTCGGCCAGACGGTGCAGCACCCAACGCTCTAGTTCGGGCATCTCGCTTGGCGCGATGCGGTCGGCCTCGCTGAAATCGGACAAAGAGCCCAGCATATAACGCATGGTATTGCGCAAGCGGCGGTAGCTGTCGGCCACACCCTTAAGAATCTCGTCACCGATCCGCAGGTCAGCCGTATAGTCGGATTGAGCGACCCAGAGACGCAGAATATCCGCGCCATATTGCTGGACAACCTGTTCGGGCGCGATGGTGTTGCCGATCGACTTGGACATCTTCATGCCATTCTGGTCGAGCGTGAACCCATGCGTCAGCACCCCGCGGTAAGGCGCGTGGCCGATGGTCCCGCAGGCCTGCAGCATGGACGAATGGAACCACCCGCGGTGCTGGTCGGTGCCTTCGAGGTACAGGTCGGCCATACCGTCCTTTGATCCGTCGGGACGGTCGCGGAGCACGAAAGCATGGGTCGAACCGCTATCGAACCACACGTCAAGGATATCGAAGACCTGCACATATTCGTCGTGGTTCACGTCATTGCCAAGGAAACGCTCTTTCGCACCTTCCTTATACCACGCATCTGCGCCCTCTTCCTCGAACGCCTGCAAGATCCGCGCGTTCACAGCCTCATTGCGCAGCAGGTAATCAGGGTCTGTGGGTTGCGCGTCTTTCCTGACAAAGCAGGTCAAGGGTACACCCCAGGCGCGCTGGCGCGACAGCACCCAGTCAGGCCGTGCTTCGATCATCGAATAAAGGCGGTTGCGCCCTGTCTTGGGCGTCCATGTCACCAGTTCGTCGATCGAGCGCAGGGCGCGTTCGCGGATCGTGGTGCCGTAGGTATCCTGCCCGTCGCCGACAGGCTTGTCGATGGCGGCAAACCACTGCGGGCGGTTCAGACGGATGACAGGCGCTTTGGACCGCCAGCTATGCGCGTCCGAGATCGTGATGCGTTTACGCGCCAGCAGCGCGCCGACCTCGACCAGTTTGTCGATCACGGCCTTGTTCGCACCACCGGGTTTGCCGTTGGGTTTGAGGATGCATTCACCGGCAAAGAACGGCAGGTCA
>CAZTKF010000064.1:0-16874 GCA_964614205.1 uncultured Loktanella sp.
TATTTCTACCCCAAGGACGACACACCCGGCTGCACGAAAGAGGCCATCGGCTTTACCGAAAGCGTTGATGCCTTTGATGCGCTGGATACCGTGATCCTTGGAGTGTCCAAAGATAGCGTGAAGAAACATGACAAGTTCGTGGCCAAACACGCGCTTAAGATCGCCCTCCTTTCCGACGAGGAAGGCGACGTGTGCGAACGCTATGGGACATGGGTGGAAAAGAATATGTACGGCAAGACCTATATGGGCATCGAACGCGCCACCTATTTAATTGATACAGATGGCAAGATTGCGCAGGTCTGGCGCAAGGTCCGTGTCCCCGGCCACGTCGAGGCCGTTCTGGATGCGGTGCGCGTGCTGTGACACTGACAGAAATGGCCGTCGCGGTGCTGACTACCGCCGACGGCCGCGAAAAGACGGCACTCTCGCGGCACCATGCGGCCACATGGCAGGCCGCGCGCAAGGCAGGTGAGACGATCGCGATCGGTAGCGCAAAGCCACCTTTGCGGCCCGCCCGCCCCGATAAACCGGACCTTCTTGATCCGCGTGATGTCCCACATCGCAAGCCCGGCTCCGAGGCCGGCCGGATCGCCCTCTTGCACGCGGTGGCCCATATCGAGCTGAACGCGGTGGATCTGCACTGGGACATCATCGCCCGCTTCGCCGACACGAGATTGCCCTTGGGCTACTACGACGACTGGGTCAAGGCAGCAGATGAAGAATCAAAGCATTTCAACCTGATGTGCGACTGTCTTGAGGCGATGGGCAGCCATTACGGCGCATTGCCTGCTCACGCGGGTATGTGGCGCGCCGCCGAAGATACTGTCGATGACCTGATGGGGCGGCTGGCCGTCGTGCCCATGGTGCTGGAAGCTCGTGGGCTGGATGTGACACCGGGTATGATCAATATTTTCAAACAGGCCAAACTGACCCAAGCGGTCGAAGCGCTGGAAGTCATCTATGCCGAAGAGGTCCACCACGTCGCTTATGGTACTAAGTGGTTCCATTTCCTTTGCGGGCGGCATGATCTGGACCCGACTGGCGTTTTTCATGATCTGGTCCGCAAGTATTTTCACGGCCCGCTCAAGCCCCCTTTCAACGAAGAAAAACGTGCCGAGGCCGGGATACCGCCGGATTTCTACTGGCCACTCGCAGGGACAGTGCCGATCAAATCAGGGGCTGCCAAAAAATAGGCGATTCCCCGCCCAACCCCCAATGAAAGCGGGATATCTGCTTAAGAATCGCGCATATTTCTTGCAGGCATGCACCGGGGCACTTAAACGGTAACAGGGAAAAACCGGCAGGGCCCCTGACAGAGGCAACGGGACAGGATACGCAACACCGTGAGATCACGACTGACAGCACGCATTCATGGCGTTCTCGAACGCTTTTTTCCTGAAAGACGGCTCTTTCTGCGGTCAGACAGCGAAACACGTTTCATCAGGCTTACGCCGGAAACCCAGCTTGTCGGCTGGACCGGCAGCATCATCGTTGTCGCCTGGACAATCATTGCGACGGCTATTTTGCTCATGGACAGCATCGGTGCCGGCAATTTCCGCGCGCAGGCGCAGCGCGACCAACTGACTTATGAACAGCGTCTGAATGCCCTGTCCGCCGAACGCGATGCCCGCGCAATGGAAGCCTTGGCCGCGCAAGAGCGGTTCAACTCTGCCCTGCAACAAATTTCGATCATGCAGTCCGAACTGCTGGCGACCGAAGAGAAACGCCGCGAGTTGGAAACCGGCCTAGAAGTGGTGCAGGCCACATTGCGTGACACGATGCGCGCCCGCGAAGAAGCCCGCCAGCAGGTTGCCGCCCTTTCATCAGACGACAATGTAGAGGGCACTGCTTCGATCAGTGCTGATGAAGCCAGCACAGTTGGTTTGCTGTCCTCGGCCCTTGCAGATACGGCATCCCAGCGTGACCAGATCGCGGCCGATGCTGAATCTGCCATCGCACAGGCGCAGGAAATGGAACTGGAGCTGCGGCTCTTGCAGGAACGCAATGACCAGATCTTCCGCCAACTGGAAGAAGCGATGCTGGTCTCGGTCGAACCTTTGGATGAAATGTTCCGTGCCGCGGGCATGAACCCTGACAACCTGATTGATCAGGTGCGCCGCGGCTATTCCGGCACTGGCGGGCCTTTGACACCGATCCAGTTTTCGACCCGCGGCGGCGATCCGGACCCGGATGCGCTGCGTGCAAATGCCATCCTGACATCAATGGACCGGATCAACCTTTACAGAATAGCAGCCGAAAAGGCGCCCTTTTCGATTCCGGTCAAAGCGAACTTTCGGTACACCTCCGGCTTTGGGCCGCGTTGGGGGCGGTTACATGCAGGCACTGATTTTGCCGGGCCCATCGGCACACCCATCTACGCAACAGCGGATGGTGTCGTTACCCATGCAGGCTGGTCGTCCGGTTATGGCCGCCTGATCAAGATCCGCCACGACTTTGGCATCGAAACGCGATATGCCCATCTTAACGCGATGGATGTACGCGTCGGCCAAAGGGTCTCGCGCGGTGAACGAATTGGTGCTATGGGGAATTCTGGTCGTTCGACCGGTCCCCACCTTCACTACGAGGTCCGTGTGAACGGCAACCCCGTCAACCCCATGACTTACATAAGAGCTGGACAAGATGTTTTCTAAATCCAAAATCAACGAACCCGGACCCAAAGCGTCCGAGACCGAAACACCCAAGGGTACAGAGGCCGCCAAGCCCGCAGGTTCTGATTTCAAGGCATCTGCCGCGCCCAAATCCAAGCCCGCACCATCTGTGCTGTCGTCTGATCTGCTGATCACGGGAAACCTCAAGACATCCGGCGACATTCAGGTCGAAGGTCAGGTCGAGGGTGACATTCGCGCACATCTGCTGACAGTCGGCGAAGGCGCCACCGTCAAGGGCGAGGTTGTCGCCGATGACGTTGTCGTGAATGGCCGCATCGTTGGCCGCGTCCGTGGCCTGAAGGTCCGCCTGACATCAACCGCGCGTGTTGAGGGTGACATCATCCACAAGACAATCGCGATTGAATCGGGCGCACATTTTGAAGGCTCTGTTCAACGTCAGGACGATCCATTGGCAACCGGTTCCAAGAAGATGCCAACGGCGGCCGCCGACACCAAGTCGTAAAGCGCGACACACCGTTTGCGAAAGGGCGTCCAATGGGGCGCCCTTTCTTCGTTCAGGCAAGAGCCTTGCGATAAAGATGCCATGTCGCATGACCCAGCACCGGCAGCACGACCATCAGCCCCAGAAACCACGGTAGAAGTGCCAGCAGCGACAGGACCGCGATGATCCATGCCCAGATCGACATCACAAAAAGATTGTCACGCACAGTCTTCATGCTGGTGAGCATGGCAGTGACAAAATCCACCTCGCGATCCAGCACCAGTGGCAGGCTCACCACCGTCATCGAAAACAACACGAACGCAAGAATTGCGCCAACACCCAGTTCGACCGCGATCATCGTCAAACCGTTGAGCGTGAGGAACACATCAAGGCTCTGGCTGACGTTGGTCATGGTCGACAGCCCCATGAACAGCGCAAAGATCATATGGGCCAGAAAGGTCCAGAACAGAAAGTAGATTACGATGATCGCACCTAGCCACGGCAGTTGTCGCGTCCGTTCGGCCCAGACAATACCCAGCACACCGCGCCAGTCCAAAGGTTGTCCCGTTTCCATGCGGCGGCTAACCTCATAAAGCCCGGCTGCGGCAAAGGGTGCCACCAGCGGAAAGCCCAGCGACGTCGCCAGGGTCCATGGAACATGTCCTGCCCCGACCCACAGCATCAAAAAGCCACCAAAGACATAAACGGCGCTAAAGAATATCCCGAACTGGGGGGCGCGGCGAAAATCATCCAAACCCGCCCGCAGACTTGCGATAATGTCAGCCATTCTGATCGTCTGGATGACGGGCCTGTGCGCACCGCCACTAAGCGTATCGGTTGATGTCATACCACGCCTCCCCGCGTTGCTTGACGTGAAGATATCATCGCTCCAAGCCCACGCGGTTGGCAAGAGGTCTGTTACTCTGCGTTCGCCTCTGCGCGGCTCTTGCCGGACACATCCATCGCCAGCGTTGCAGCCATCAGACCATCGAGATCCCCATCAAGAACGCCCTTGGTGTCGGATGTCTCGTAGTTGGTGCGCAGGTCCTTGACCATCTGGTAGGGTTGCAGGACGTAAGACCGGATCTGGTTGCCCCAGCCCGCATCGCCCGCGTTCTCATGCGCCTCATTGACAAGGGCGGACCGCTTGTCCAACTCGATTTGATATAGCCGTGATTTGAGCGCCTTCATCGCGATGTCGCGGTTCTGGTGCTGGGACTTTTCAGAGCTGGTTACCACGATACCAGTCGGAGCGTGGGTGATCCGCACCGCCGAATCTGTCGTGTTCACGTGCTGCCCGCCCGCGCCGGAAGAGCGGTAGGTATCAATGCGGATGTCGGCAGGGTTCACTTCAATCTCGATATTGTCATCCACGACAGGGTAAACCTTAACAGAGGTGAACGAGGTGTGCCGCTTGGCGGCACTGTCAAAGGGTGAAATCCGCACCAAACGATGCACACCGCTTTCGGATTTCAGCCATCCATAGGCGTTGTGGCCGCTGATCTTGTAAGAGGCGGATTTGATGCCCGCTTCATCACCGGGCTGTTCGGACTGCAATTCGACCTTGTAACCCTTCTTTTCGGCCCAGCGGACATACATGCGCGCCAGCATGCTGGCCCAATCACAGCTTTCCGTGCCACCGGCCCCGGCGTTGATTTCCAGAAAGGTGTCGTTTCCGTCAGCCTCGCCATCCAGCAAGGCTTCCAGTTCTTTCTCGGCGGCCTTTTTGGCAAGAGCTGTCAGGGCGGCTTCCGCTTCGGCCACGACTTCGGCGTCGTCCTCCATCTCGCCCAATTCGATCAGTTCGACATTGTCCGACAGCTCTTGGCTGATACTGTCATAGTTGGCCATTGCATCGACCAGCAACTGCCGATCGCGCATGAGTTTCTGCGCCGCTTCAGGATCATCCCAGAGTGTCGGGTCCTCGACGCGGGCGTTGAATTCCTCGAGCCGGTGCGGGGCCGTTTCGCGATCCATGCGCTGTGCCAGCAGATTCAACGACTTTTCAATCGCTTCTACAGTGTTTTGCATTTCCGCGCGCATTGGGCACCTGTCATTTTTCGTGATTATGTGGGGCGGTCTTAGCGCGCCCGATGGCGCGCTACAAGCGCATGCTCAGTAAAGACCACCCGAAGACAGCGTTCCGAATGTCGCCTTTTCGCCGACAGTTGCGGTTTCACCTGTCGAGGTCGTAACCTGACGCTGCGCGCTTTGCGCTTCATCAAAAAGAGGCAAATCCGCAGCCATCGCAAAGCCGCCGTCAAACATGATGCCAAAGAGCGGCTCTTCGCCCGGGCGGAAACATTCGCGCACAACGTTTTCGCCGGTGGCATCAGGGGGCAGACGTGCACCGCTAAAGCGATCGATGTTTATGAACTGGCAATCGGCGGGCACGTTGAACGGGCCTGCACCGTATTTCTCGATCGCCTCTTGCATGAAACGATTGAAAACCGGTCCGCAGAAGCCACCGCCCGATGCACCACGGCCCAGACTGCGCGGGGTATCATAGCCAATATAACAACCGGCCACGATGTTCGACGAAAACCCGATGAACCAGACATCCTTGGCATCGTTCGTTGTGCCTGTCTTGCCGGCAATCGGCACCGGCAGGTTCACTGTGCCGCTGGCGGTTCCGCGCTGCACCACGCCTTGCATCATCGAGGTCAGCTGATAGGCAGTGATTTCATTCATCACACGGTCACGGTTGGTCATGATGCGCGGCGCATCGCCTTGCGGCAGGTTGGTCTGGTCACAGTCAAGGCAGGTGCGCTGATCGTGGCGGTAAACGGTGTGGCCGTAGCGATCCTGCACACGGTCCACCAAAGTGGGCTCTACCCGCTCGCCGCCATTGGCAAACATAGCGTAGGCCGCGACCATCTTGAACAATGTCGTCTCATCGGACCCCAAAGAGGCCGCGAGCACGCGGTTCATATCCTCGTAGACACCGAAACGCTCGGCATAGCGCCCGACCGTATCGATGCTGATCTCTTGTGCCAGTCGAATGGTCATCAGGTTCCGTGACCGCTCGATCCCTGTCCGCATCGGCGTGGGGCCGTAGAACTGGTTCGAGGCATTGCGCGGGCGCCACGTGCCTTGTGGCGTATTGATCGTGATCGGTGCATCGACGATGATTGTCGCTGGCGAATAGCCACTATCAAGGGCTGCGGCATACACAAACGGCTTGAATGAAGAGCCCGGCTGCCGCTGTGCCTGTGTCGCGCGGTTAAACACCGAGTGCTGATAGCTGAACCCGCCCTGCATCGCGATCACACGGCCTGTGTTCACGTCCATTGCCATGAAACCGCCCTGCACCTCTGGCACCTGCCGCAAGGACCAGCGTTCGAAATTGCCGTCAGCATCCAGCAGGCGGCGCACATGTACCACGTCACCAGCGGTGAAGTTGTCAAAGAAATCGCCCACCAGCCAGCGGATATCGACGCGGGGCACGACAAAGGGTTCACTTGCGGTTTCCGTGACGCCTTCGATCCCGATGGTCAGCGTATTCTCGGCCACCTCAAGGATCACTGCGGGATACCACTGCCCGTCAAGATCGACATCACGCGGTACGTTGACCGCCGCCAGTGCGGCGCGCCATGCGGTCTCATCAGCCAGCACATCTTGCGCGATCACTTCACCTGTGCCACGCCAGACGCCCTGTTCGCGATCATAGTCCTCCAACGCGCGTTGCAGCGAATGCCGCGCGGTGACTTGCAACTCGGGATCAACGGTTGCGCGGATCGACAGACCACCAGAGAAAAATTCCTCTTCCCCAAAGTTCTGGCTAAGCTGGCGGCGGATCTCGTCTGTGAAATAGTCCCGTTCTGGCAGGGTTTCGCGGAAGTCCGCGTAGTCGCCGCCCTGCACTGACAAAAGCGGCGCTTCGCGTTCGCGATCATAGGTCGCCTGATCAATATAGCCGTTCTCGAACATCTCGCGCAGGGTGTTATTGCGCCAGAATACTGCTGCTTCCCTGTCGCGCACCGGATGGCGGTTGCTGGGCGACTTTGGCAATGAGGCAAGATAGGCGGCCTCGCCGGCGGTAAGCTCGGTCAGGGGTTTGTTGAAATAGGTCAGCGCGGCGGCAGTCACACCAAAACTGTTCTGACCCAGAAAAATCTCGTTCAGATAAAGCTCTAGGATACGTTCCTTGGGCATCGCGCCTTCGATGCGGACTGCCAGAATGATTTCCTTGATTTTCCGTTCGATCGAGCGCGACCCGTCAAGCAGAAAGTTCTTCATGACCTGTTGGGTGATGGTTGAGGCACCGCGCACGTTTTCGCCGCGCGATTCAACAGCATCGACAACAGCCGCGACCATCCCCATCGCATCGTAACCGGAATGCGTATAAAAGTTCTTGTCCTCGGCAGAAATAAACGCCTGCTTGACGATATCGGGGATTTCCTCGGCAGGCGTGAACAAACGCCGCTCGACCGCGAATTCGTCGATGATCTGCCCTTCGCCCGAATAAATCCGGCTGATGGTCTTGGGGGTATATTGCGACAGGGTCTCGTAGCTGGGCAGGTCGCGGCCGTACATGTAAAGCACCCCGCCGATGCCCAGCGCGCCCATGAACATGCCAAGGGTAAGAAGCGTAAAGAGGCCGCCAAAGAAAGAGGTGATCAAGCGCAACACGGAAATGGACCCAGTCCTGTCTGTTTCATCCGCTTATACGCGGCGCGGGCTGTCTGGTCAAAAGGCCAATTGGCAGCTTTGGCCAGATGATGCCGTCCATTTGATCACTTTTTCAGTAGGGCAACACCGTATTCTAGCGGGCCAATAGGATCACGGTGTCGCGGATCGCGCGCGAAATCCTTGCCCGCCCTTCAGGAGTGGCCAAGACCGCGCGATCCTGCGCATTCGACAGAAACCCTGCTTCGATCAATACGCTGGGGAAATCCGCCGCAGTCAGCACGGCAAACTGCCCTTCGCGCCGCGGATTTGCATTCAGAAGAACACCTTGGCTTTGCATGGATGACGCCAGTGCATCTGCAATGCGCCGCGCCTCGGGGCCCGTCTTGGCCCGCGCGAGATCCATCAGGGCGGTGGCAACGCGATCCTCTGTTGCATGCAGATCGACACCTGCCAACAGATCGCCACGTTCATGCCGTTCCACGTTGCGCTGTGCTGCCTCGGTGCCGCCATCGGCAGAGAGCGTATAGACCGAGGCACCACGCACATCGTCTTCTTCCAGCGCGTCGGCATGGAGCGAGATCATAAGATCGGCCCCCACCTGCCGCGCGAGAGTCATTCTTGCGGAAAGAGGCACGAACACATCCGCATCGCGCGTTAGAACCGCTTGGACAGCCTCTTGCGCGTTCAGCATGACCGCCAGTTCCATCCCCATCAGCAACATCAAGTCCGCTTCCTTGATGCCGCCCTGCGCGGCCCCGGGATCAATTCCGCCGTGACCGGGGTCTATGACCACGATAAAATCCTCGCTTGCCGCCAGATCAGCGGCAACCTTGGGATCAAAGCCTGTCACAACGTCCCAACCCGGATCGGGTGGCGCGCCCGCCTTCTCTGCAAAGACTGCGGGGCTGGCACGTTCCAGCGTGATGGTCAGGTCAGCCCCGGTCGGGACCGTAGCCATGCCGGCCTGTGCGATCACCAGTGGTTCGGTCAGATCAATAACCATCCGCGACCATCCGGGCCGCAAAGGGCCAAAGCGTACATCCGCTGCCCGATCGCCCGAAAGGATGTTCGCGGCGTCCAATCCGGCAAAAGAAGCACCTTCGATGTCCACAACCAACCGGCGCGGATCATCTAGCGTGAAGACGCGGTAAGGTGTGATCCGGTCCAGACCGACCGCAACCTCAAGCGTCCACCAGCCGTCGCTGACACTGGTACGCGCGGGATCGACGGCAACCTGTGCAGTGGCAATATTGGCCGTCAGAAGAAATGCCACAAACCAGCGGATCACGGCTGCCGTCCCTGCATGAATAGCGCCAAGCGGTCCAGACCTTCGATAATGTCGGCTGTCGATCTGGCATAGGAAAAGCGCAGCCAGTGACGCCCGCGGGTGGCATCGAAATCAAGACCGGGGGTCACGGCCACACCTGCCGTTTCAAGAATTTCCGCTGCAAATTCCAAGGAATTGTCTGTGTGGTCCGACACATCGACATAGACGTAGAAGGCACCATCGGGCGGCGCAAAGCGGGTCAGGCCAGCCGCTTGCAGCCCTGCGATCATCAGATCGCGGTTGGCTTTGTAGACCGCCTTGTTCGCCTCCAGTTCATCGGTGCAATCCATCGCATGCAGGGCCAGACGCTGGGCGGCATGTGGCGCGCAGATGAACATGTTCTGGGCCAGACGCTCGACCTGCCGGACATGATCTTCGGGGACGATCATCCAGCCAACGCGCCAGCCTGTCATGGAAAAATACTTGGAAAACGAATTCACAACGTAGACGTCATCGGTGACCTGCAAGGCCGTCACCGGCGCGGTGTCATAGTCAATGCCATGATATATCTCGTCCGAAACCAGCGCGGCCCCCTGCGCCTGACAGGCCTCGGCCAAGGCGGCAAGCCCTGCGGCGTCCAGCATGGTGCCTGTCGGGTTCGCCGGAGACGCCACAATCAGACCGTCCAGCTCATGATCGGCCACATCCGTTGGCAAAGGCTGAAACCGCTGGGCGAATGTTGTCGGAATATCAACGGGTGAGAGGCCCACAGCACGCAGGATCTGCCGGTAGGATGGATAGCAAGGTGTTCCCAAACCTACCCGCGCGTCATTGTCAAAAAGCGCCGAAAACGCAAGCAGGAACGCCCCCGAGGCGCCGCTGGTGATCACAATACGGGCCGGATCGAGCGTCACGCCGTACCAGTCTGCGTAATGCTGCGCGATCCGGTCCTTCAACTCTGGCAGGCCAAGAGCCACGGTATAGCCAAGCGGGTCGGCCATATCGGCAATCAGCTTGGCCTTGGCGGCCTGTGGTGCACCGGTCCCGGGCTGGCCTACCTCCATATGGATGATGTGGCGTCCTGTGGCCTCGGCCTTGCGGGCGGCTTCCATCACATCCATCACGATAAACGGATCAACATCGCCTCTGTTCGAAAGTCGCATCGCCTGCCTCGTCTGTTTTGCCGCCTGTTTGCCTGTGCAGGTCGGGTGGCGTCAATGGGCAACCATCCTGCGCGCCATCAAGACACCATGACAACCCACAAAACATAGACCGCCATGAACATGACGATGACCGAGCCGATCGTATAAAATGTCGCCCGTATCTCGTGGCTTTGCTTTGTGGCATAGGCCACGAAATGTGCCAGCCGCGCTACGACGAACCCGTACATCAGGTTCTGCGCAAGCCACAAAGCGGGATCGGTCAGGACAAACAGGAAAGCAGCGACCCAGAAGGCGGGGATATTTTCCAGATCGTTGCGGTGCATCCGGCGCGAACGATCAACATAGTCGTTCATATCTGTCTGTGCAGCGTTCGGTTCTTTGTTAAGCAGACCCTTTCGCAGATCTTCCGGGCTTGCCAGGCCGGAATTGCTCTTGAGCATACGATAGACGGTCATCCAGCCCTGCAACATCACCTTCAGAACCATCAGGGCGGCCGATATCACAAATGTCACGAAGACAGGGTTGTCCAGGTTCAAGACGTCCATCGCGGCTCCTTGCTGCAAGACCTGTCAGGCTTATTCTGCCGCGACATCCTTTTGCGCTTCCAGTTCAGCGGCCTTTTTCTCGACCTGCGCGACGATATGATCAACCATATCTGCATTCGATTGCTTGTGGCTCTGCTTGCCAGCCAGATAGACCATGCCGGACCCTGCCCCGCCGCCGGTGAAGCCTACATCCGTCATCAGCGCCTCGCCCGGCCCGTTCACAACACACCCGATAATCGACAGCGACATCGGCGTTTTGATGTGTTCCAGCCGCTTTTCCAGTTCTTCCACGGTCTTGATCACGTCAAAGCCCTGCCGCGCGCAGGACGGGCAGGAAATGATGTTCACACCGCGATGGCGCAGGCCGAGTGATTTCAGGATTTCATAGCCGACCTTCACTTCTTCCACCGGATCGGCGGAAAGGCTGACGCGGATGGTGTCACCGATCCCCATCCACAAAAGGTTGCCAAGTCCGATAGCCGACTTGATCGTACCAGAGGTCAGCCCCCCCGCCTCGGTGATCCCAAGGTGTATAGGGGCGTCTGTCGCCTCGGCCAGTTGTTGATAGGCCGCAGCAGCCATGAACACATCCGAGGCCTTGCAGGAAATCTTGAACTCGTGAAAGTCGTTGTCCTGCAAGATCTTGATATGGTCCAGACCGCTTTCGACCATCGCGTCAGGGCATGGTTCGCCGTATTTGTCCAACAGGTGCTTTTCAAGCGAGCCCGCGTTCACACCGATGCGGATCGAGCAGTTATGATCGCGTGCGGCCTGAATAACCTCTTTGACGCGGGCCACATCGCCAATGTTGCCGGGGTTGATACGCAGGCAGGCCGCTCCCGCCTCTGCCGCTTCGATTCCGCGCCGGTAGTGGAAATGAATGTCCGCCACGATCGGGACTGAGACTTCTGGGATAATCTGCTTCAACGCCGCGCTGGAGGCTTCATCGGGCACCGAAATACGCACAATGTCCGCGCCGGCATCGGCTGCGGCCTGTACCTGTGCAATCGTGGCTTTGACATCCGTTGTCAGCGTGTTTGTCATGGTTTGCACCGAAATCGGCGCATCCCCCCCGACAGGCACCTTCCCTACCATGATCTGACGCGATTTGCGGCGGTAGATGTTTCGCCACGGACGGATATGGTTCAAAGACATGAGGTTTCGGCTTTCGGCTGCAAATCTGATGGCCCCAACCTATGCCGCGCGCGCCGCATCATCAAGCAGTGCGTCCTGCGGTTATTCGTCCGCCACAACCTCGGCCACATTGACGATTTCAGCCAGATCACTGTCAGCCGCCAGATCAGCGACCGTGTAGGTTTCGGTCAGGTTTTGTGCTGTCAGGGCGACATTCGACGTGACAACACCCGACGGTCCGACCGGACCATAATGCACACCGTTGACGGCAAAATACAATGCGCCACTTTCACCGACACGCAGTGTCGCAGGCTCTTCAGTGGACGGCACAACAAAATTCTGGCCCGGTGCCATTACACCTTCAAAAATCACGGTGCCGTCTGCCGACTGCACACGCACCCATGCGGGGCGCACCGCAACAAGCTGCACCTCGGGGACATCAGGTTCGACAACCTGGATCGCGGGTGCCGCTGGCGGGTCTGCTTCGGCGACAGTCAATTCAGGACCAGCCGGAACACCTGCATCAGGCACCAATGCACCAATTGTACCTGGAGTCAGCGTCGAGATCGGCGCATCACGCGCGATCAGAACCGGCACATCGAGCGCCTGTGGACGATACAGCCGATCCAATGCCTGCGATGCAGGTGCCTGAAATCCGGCCAGCGGATCGCTGGGTTGGATTGCATTGGTCGCGCCCGCCAGAGGATCCAGATCAGAGACAACAACGGGGGTTTGCTCGACCGGGGCGAACTGTACCTTCTGCACCTCTTGCAGCACGGTCCAGCCGCCATAGCCCAAGCCGCAAATCAGCGCGACCAGCACCATGACAGACCCGATTGCGCGGGGTTCCACGCCCGACAAGACAGCCTCGCCCGCCGGAATGAATGGTGTTGCAGAGGATGCAAAAATATCCTTGCCCAAAGGCGCGGCGGCCGGATCAAAGGTCTTGCCCTTCAACGAAGACGCTTCGGCCGACATACCATGAGCTGTCGCAAAGCCACTTTCCTCGCAGAAGGCCTGAAACGCGTCATCAGGGTCCATGCCCAGATAACGGGCGTAGGACCGCACGTAGCCTGCAATGAAACCCGGGGTGTCGAAAGCCGAAGGATCGGCATTTTCGATGGCAGCGATGTAGGCGGCCTTGATCTTGAGTTCGCGTTGCACATCCAACAGGCTTTTGCCCATGGTCGCACGTTCGCCCCGCATCAAGTCACCAAGACGCAAATCATACGCGTCAAACCCTGTGGCCTGCACGTCCTCCGATGCGTCAGCGCGCTTGAAGGTCTTCCCGATCATCGACTGTCCCGTCGCTTAATGCCCCTAAGCCACCTTTATGCAACGAATCGAAACAGTAAGGTCGCCTGACCCTTAAATAACACGTTCAGCAAAGTTATGCACAGGTGTTCTGGGGTTAACCTGCCAGCTCAGCACGATTCAGCGCACATTGTGACCAGAGTTTGTCCAAAGCGCCCACTAATGCATCCATTTCGCGCGGCCCGTGGACCGGCGACGGCGTAAAGCGCAGGCGCTCTGTTCCGCGCGGCACGGTGGGAAAGTTGATCGGCTGCACGTAAATCCCGAAATCAGCCAGCAACATATCCGACAGTTGCTTGGTATGCACAGGGTCTCCCACGATCAGGGGCACGATATGGCTGCCGTGATCAATGATCGGCAGACCCATCCCCTTGAGGCGCAATTTCAGGATCTTGGCCTGCGTCTGGTGCTGCTCACGGAGCGCCTGATCTGTTTTCAGATGTGCGACACTGGCCGCAGCACCTTCCGCAACAGCCGGTGGCAGGGATGTAGTAAAGATAAAGCCCGGCGCGTAAGAGCGGATCGCGTCACACATTTTCGCGCTAGCCGCGATATAGCCGCCCATCACACCGTATGCCTTGGCCAATGTGCCGTTGATAATGTCGATGCGGCCCATCAGGCCATCACGCTCGGCCACACCCGCACCGCGCGGCCCATACATGCCCACCGCGTGCACTTCGTCGATATAAGTCAGCGCGCCGAACTCATCGGCCAGATCACAGATCTCTTTGATCGGGCCGAAATCGCCATCCATCGAATAGATGGATTCAAAGGCAATCACCTTCGGTGCCGCCGGATCATCTGCTTCCAGCAACTCGCGCAGATGCGCCAGATCATTGTGGCGGAAAATACGCTTGGCACCGCCATTGCGGCGCACACCTTCGATCATCGAGGCATGGTTCAGTGCGTCGGAATAGATGATCAGACCCGGAAACAGCTTGGGCAATGTGCTGAGGGTGGCGTCATTGGCAATATAAGCTGACGTGAACAGCAGGGCCGCTTCCTTGCGGTGCAAATCAGCCAGCTCGGCCTCAAGACGTTTGTGATAAACCGTTGTGCCGGAAATATTCCGGGTTCCGCCGGACCCCGCGCCGGTTGCCTCGATCGCCTCGTGCATCGCCGCCAGCACAGCGGGGTGTTGGCCCATGCCCAGATAGTCGTTGCCACACCACACGGTCACAGGCGCTTCCGATCCGTCCGGTTTACGCCATGTTGCATGGGGGAACTGCCCGCGCTTGCGTTCGATATCAATGAAGGTCCGATAGCGGCCTTCCTGGTGCAAACGTTCAATCGCAGTGTCCAGTTGGGCGTTGTAATCCACGTCGGTCGTCCTCTTGTTCGTCGCAAAGCCTGTTTTTCGGGCAGACTTTGAATCGTTCTAAGCCTCATATAGGGCGTCACTGCCGCGAACAAGACGTTACAAAATGTCACCCCACAGCCTTAGTCATGCCGTTTCGGCACACAGCCTTCTTTGATTTGCATCAAGACACTGCGAACGGCAGACAGAAAGCCTTAGGTAAAACCTGTCGGTTATGGCAAACTCACCGCAATGGCGGGGTTTTCACATGGTGACATTCTCATTTGCGTCCGAAGCACCGGAAAAGACAGTCTTTCACCCGCTGCTTGTCGACTATTACGCGACGATGATTCCACTGAATCCCCCGCAGATCGCTGCCCAGCTTGACGCAGAGACCATTGCGCAAGGCTTCTGGGAAGAGGTGGACGAATATCTGCCGCCCGATGGCTGCATGGCCTTGGTGCACGACGACGATGATACGCTGATCGGCGGGGCCATGATGCGGACCGTCCGACCCCGCGTGGCCGAATTCAAACGCCTTTTTGTGCGACCAGAGGGGCGTGGGCTCGGCTTGGGGCGCAAACTGATCGAAATGCGGCTCGAGGTCGCACGCAAGACCGGGATGCAGACTGTACTCGCCGACACCCTGCGCAAGACCACCGCAATGCAGGCGCTTTACAAGGACTTCGGGTTTCGCCCCATCGCGCGCTATCCAGAAAGCCATTCCGCGATCCACTTTCCCGCGCTCGAACAGGAATTGCTGTACTTTCAGCTCGATCTCTAGACAGTCAGAAAAGGGCCCGCTCAATGGTGACTATCAGCTTGGCAGACAAGAACCTTGACCGCGACGCTTTGCACGATCTGGTGACCGCGTTCTACACCCACCAAATCAAACTGCTGCCGGAGGAGGTGGCCGCCCAAGTCTCTGTGGAAGGTGCCACACAGGATTTCTGGGAAGAAATCGACACGTATTTTGCACCAAATGGCGCCCTTGCGCTGGCTCATGATGACAAGGGTGCGCTCTTGGGGTGCGGCATGATGCGGAAAATCCGCCCTGATGCCGCCGAGTTCAAACGCATGTTTGTACGACCGGCAGGGCGCGGACAGGGCATCGGGCGCTTGCTGATCGAAAAGCGCATGGAGGCCGCGCGCAACCTTGGCATAAGATCTATCTTCGCCGACACATTGGTGGCCAGCAAAACGATGCATGGCATCTACCGAGATTTGGGTTTCAGACAGATCCCGCGTTATCCCGAAAGCCATACAGTGCTTCATTATCCTGCTGTCGCAAGCGAACTGATCTACTTTCAATTGGACCTGTAGACCGGACGACCTTGACCTTCCCTCGATTAAGGACAACCTTCGCGGCAAATCCCATAGATAGGCCACAGCCATGACCCTTGACCCCGTCCTCGCCCGTATCGATGCCGACCTGCCCCAAGCGACAGACCGCCTGCTTGAACTCTTACGCATCCCCTCGATCTCGACCGATCCGGCCTACAAGGCTGATTGTGACACCGCCGCCGACTGGCTGGTTGCCGATCTGCAATCCATCGGCTTCACAGCATCCAAGCGCCCCACACCCGGCCACCCGATGGTTGTGGCGCACAGCGGCGGTGATGGGCCGCACATCCTGTTTTACGGCCACTATGACGTGCAACCTGTTGATCCGCTTAACCTTTGGGACCGCGACCCTTTCGACCCCCAGGTTGAAGACACCCCTCATGGAAAGGTAATCCGCGGCCGTGGGTCGTCGGACGACAAGGGGCAGTTGATGACCTTCGTCGAAGCCTGCCGCGCATGGAAAGCAGAACACGGCACCCTGCCCGCCAACATCACGATCTTTTTTGAAGGTGAGGAAGAATCGGGGTCTCCTTCCCTGACCCCGTTCATGGAAGAAAACCGCGACGAACTGACCGCAGACATCGCGCTGATCTGCGACACCGGGCTCTATGGCGACAGCACACCTGCCATCATTACGCAACTGCGCGGGCTCTTGGGCGAGGAACTGACGATAACCGGACCCAACAAAGACCTGCATTCGGGCATGTACGGCGGCCTTGCCATGAACCCCGCAAGGGTGCTGGCCAAGGTCATTGCAGCGCTGCACGATGACGATGGGCGGATCACGGTGCCGGGGTTCTATAATGGCGTACCGGAACTCTCGAATGAACTGGCCGCGGCATGGGACGATCTGAAGTTCGACGAAAAGGCGTTTCTGGGTGATGTCGGCCTGTCTGAACCCGCAGGCGAAAAAGGCCGCCGCCCTCTGGAAATGATCTGGTCGCGACCGACCTGCGAAGTGAACGGCATGTGGGCAGGCTACACAGGTGACGGCTTCAAGACCGTCCTGCCCTCGCAGGCCCACGCCAAGATCAGCTTCCGCCTTGTCGGCACGCAGGACCCGCTGG
>CAZTKF010000065.1:0-16853 GCA_964614205.1 uncultured Loktanella sp.
GGGCACCTGTCCGGTCAGCACAACAATCGGGATGCTGTCCATCAGCGCGTCGGTCAGACCTGTCACGGCATTTGTCGCGCCGGGGCCGGATGTGACCAAGGCAACGCCCGGTTTGCCGGTGGACCGCGCATAACCTTCTGCGGCATGGACCGCACCTTGTTCATGGCGGACCAGCACGTGCTTGATGCTGTTTTGTTGAAAAATTTCGTCATAGATCGGTAGGACCGCACCACCGGGGTATCCAAAGACTGTGTCCACACCCTGATCAATCAGAGCCTGCACCACCATTTTTGCGCCCGTCATGGCTTTTGTCATTGTTCTCGCGTCCTATCGCAATCCGTTATCAGTCAGTCACAAAAAAACCCCCGAGTGTGTCGGGGGCGCATGGGATCGTTATGGTATTACCGTTACCGGCCCATGCGCATATTTCTCACAATGAGTACGACCTGTGTCATGGTGGTTCCTTTGCTTGGGCGGACATTAATGTGCGGCCAAAGGGGGGTCAACAGGGGAAGTGGAGAAAATGTCGTTAGGGGGCGGTTTTTGGTAACTTTATTTCGGGGTATGGGGTGGCGCGCATGGATTTCCGCGCGCCAACAGCGCCGATTCAGGATTTAAGCTATTGATTTTATTCACCATCGCCGATCTTGTCCCATGTCTGCGTGTCGAAATCGGCTGCATCGTGGCGTTCGCGTAGTTGCGCTGACGGTTCGCCCCATGCGCGATTGACCATCTTGCCGCGTTTATACGCAGGGCGGTTCATCACTGCATCAGCCCAGCGATTGACGTGTTCATAGGATGCCACATCAAGAAATTCTCCCGCGTTATAGGCCTCGCCCTTGACCAGGGCACCGTACCACGGGGCGGTTGCCATGTCGGCAATGGAATAGGCGTCGCCGCCCAAGTATTCGCTGTCTTCAAGACGCTGGTTAAGCACGTCCAGTTGGCGTTTGGCCTCCATCGCGAAGCGGTTGATGGGGTATTCCATCTTTTCGGGCGCATAGGCGTAAAAGTGGCCAAAGCCACCACCAAGGTAGGGCGCGGCCCCCTGAAGCCAGAACAGCCAGTTCAGTGTTTCCGTGCGTTCAGGGATGCTTTCGGGCAGGAACGCCCCGTATTTTTCGGCCAGATAGAGCAGGATTGCCCCGCTCTCGAAGACCCGCACGCCTGTGTCTTTGTCGAAAAGCGCGGGGATCTTGGAATTTGGATTCAGGTCTACAAAGCCGCTGCTGAACTGATCGCCTTCCTGAATGTTGATCAACCACGCGTCATATTCCGCGGCGTGCCCTGCGGCGAGCAGCTCTTCCAGCATGACCGTCACCTTGACCCCGTTTGGCGTCGCAAGCGAGTGAAGCTGAAGCGGGTGCTTGCCTACGGGCAAGTCCTTGTCATGGGTCGGCCCCGCGATAGGCCGGTTGATACTGGCAAAGGTACCGCCGCTTTCGGTGTCCCAGGTCCAGACTTTTGGCGGGATGTAGGCGGGGGTATCGGACATGTCGTCTCCTGTCATTGCGTAGGCTATTTCTATGTCATGTGGGGCGCGTGCCTATGGCTGCAAGTTTTTTGTCGGATTCTGGATGGAAAACGGCAAGTCACCTTGGTTATGGGTGCCCTGTTTCCGCGTCTTGAAACCATGGACACAATTTTGCCGTAAGCCGCCATCCCGTTCACCACCGTTAATTTCATATTTGGCAACAATAACGCGGTTTTGGTGGCTTTGGATCGAATGCTGTCGCCAAACAGCTGATGTTCCGCGGCAAATATTAACAGAAAGAAACTGCTTATTCGTCCTTATTTCGTCAACATTTCGCCTTGATCTGCGGGATAGTGACGAACAAGGAAACCGAATTTTATGGGTAGGGCCGTTTTATGACACAGAATTTGCGCCGCGGCGCTGAGAACTCGAAAGGAAAGACAATGTATAAAGGAACCACGCATCTGGCTCTGGCTGTCGCCGCCGCTGCAGGATTCACAACTTTGACAGCTGAACAGGCGCAGGCCCAGCAGCAGTGTTCATCTTACACAATCGTGCGCGGCGATACATTGAGCGGGATCGCGACTGCAGCAGACGTTCGCGGCGGCTTCCGCACGCTTTTTGACGCCAACAGCAATATTCTGGCCAGCCCCAACCTTCTTGAGGTCGGACAGGTTATTGCCATTCCTTGTGCGGATGGGTCATTGCCCTCCAGTGCAGTGCGGGTCGTACCCGCATCGACAGCGCCTGCGCCCGTAACCTCGACACCGTCACGTCCGTTGCGTATCGCGACGGCCACAGACTATGCCCCGTTTACCGATGAAGACCTGCCCGGCGGTGGCATGATCACCCGGATGGTTGAACGCTCGATGCAGCTGGGCAATCCCGATCAGGAATTCGATATCATTTTTATCAACGACTGGGGTTCGCATCTGGAAACGCTGCTGCCGACCGGCGCTGTCGATATGGCCTTCCCTTGGTTCAGACCTGACTGTGACCGCGTTGAAAACCTTGGCCCGTCCAGTGCCTATCGCTGCACCGAGTTCAACCACTCGGATCCGTTCTACGAGATCATCGTTGACTACTACACGCTGAACGGCAGCGAATATGCCAATGCACAAAGCACTGATGACCTGTTCGGCGCACGGGTGTGCCGCCCCGAGGCGTGGTTCACCTTTGATCTGGAAGCCGCGCAGCTGGTCGAGCCCAACATCACCTATGTGACAACAGTGGCCCAGGATGGCTGCTTCCAGTTGCTGCAAAACGGTGAGGTCGATGTTGTGACATATGACGCGCTGCCAGCCGAAGAAGATATGCGTTCTGCTGGCATGGTCGATGCTGTCACAACACTGGAGCCACTGCGCGGAACAGTGTCGTCACATATCTTCGTATCCAAAGACAACGCGTTCGCCAACGAAGCGCTGCCGATCATCAATGCAGGTCTGGAAGAACTGCGCCTGTCAGGTGAATGGTTCAACATCGTGCGCGAAAGCATTCAGGAAACAGTCGAAAACTAAGCGGTCTTCCCTCGGACTGCACCCAAGTGACCCCGCGTGTCCCAAGGCGCGGGGTCATTCTTTTGCCGTCACGAAAAAATGTCCGACCGCTAGATGCCGGTGCCCTGCAAAACACCGTGCTCCAGCGCATAGCGTGTCAGCCCTGCGGTCGAACTGATTCCCAGCTTGCGTTTGATGTTCTTGCGGTGGGTTTCCACAGTACGCACCGAGATATTGAGCGTGTTCGCCACATCCTTGTTCGATTGTCCCTGTGCCAGTTCCAGCAGGATCGTCTGTTCGCGGCTGGTCAGCGTTTCGCGCCCGTCGCTGATCTTGGGCTGGAGCGACCCCTTGGCCCCCGTACATAGGTATTCGCCCCCCGCCATGACCGTTTCGATGGCGGTATAGATTTCCTCGGTTGGCACATCCTTGAGAATATAGCCGCGCGCACCGTGGCTAAGCGCGGTCGAGATGTATTCCGGACTGTCATGCATCGACAGGATGACGATCCGTGTTTCGGGACGTTCTTCAAGGATCATTTCGGTGGCATTCAGTCCCGACAGGCCGGGCATGTTGAGGTCGAGCAGGATCACGTCCGGTGTCAGTTCGTTCACGCGGTCAACGGCCTCTTGTCCATTGCCCAAGGTGCCGACGACATCGATATCGTCATAGCTTTCCAGCAAGGATTGTATGCCTTCAGCCACCATTGGGTGGTCATCAACGATCAGAACGCGGGTTGTCATGCGCTTTCCTTTGTCTTGTTGCGTGGGCGCAGCATATGGCTCAACGGGACCTGCGCTTCAATCACAGTGCCGGTCTGCCCCGTGCGGGCGGACAGGATGCGTAGCGAACCGCCCAGTTGCTCGATACGTTCCTGCATGTTCCGCAGCCCCAGGCCTTCGCTTTGGCGGCGATCGGTGCGGGGCCAGACCATGCCGATGCCGTCATCCTTGATCCGCAGCATCGCACCATTGCGATGCCCTTTCAAAACAATCTCGACGTGCTTGGCTTCGGCGTGGCGCTCAATGTTGTTCAGGGCCTCCTGTGCGATCCGGTAAAGCGCGATCCGCGCCTCTTCGTCCAGACGGTTCCGGAATACGACCGTTTCGAATTCGGTCGCGATACCCGTGCGGCTGTTGAAGTCATCCGTCAGTGATTGCAGGGCAGGGCCAAGACCCAGGTCATCCAGAACGCCCGGGCGCAGATCGCGGCTGATCCGCCGCACTTCCTGGATCGTAGAGCCGAGGCCGTCGATCCCTTTGTTCAGGCTGTCGCTGACGGCGCTGTTGCCCCCCAGCCTGCGCCGTGTCAGTTCCAGCGCATAACGCACACCGACCAGCATCTGGCTGATCCCGTCGTGCAGTTCGCGCGCAACGCGCCCGCGTTCTTCCTCTTGGGTGTCGATGATCCGCTGCGTCAGTTGTTTCAGTTTCGCATCCGCAAGGCGGCGCTCACGCAGGTTCAGGACCATGCCGGTCATGAAAACCGCGATCAAAGCGGCCACTGCGATGCCGACGATGTAATAGCTGGTTGTCCTGATCCGTGTTTCCACATCGGCGCGCGCGACCGCGACGTTTTCAAGGATGTCATCAATGAACACGCCCGTGCCAACCACCCAGCGCCAGTCTTGCAGGCCATTGACATAGACAATCATCCGCTCGGTCGCGCCGGTCGATGGTTTCGGCCAGTCAAAGCTGTGATAGCCGCCGCCGGTCCGCGCGATGCGGATCAACTCGTCCGTGATGGGCGTGCCGTTCAGGTCTTTCAGACCTGTCCAGTTCTTGCCGATCAGATGGGTCTGGCGCGGCGCAACAAGGTTGTTGCCATCGTAGTCAAAGACGAAAAAATATCCGTCCTGCCCGTAAAGCATCGCCGCCAGTTCGCGGGTGACGGCAAGTTTTGCATCCTCGTCATCAGGGGCCGCGCGTCCATATGTGTTCACAAAAGCGGTGCGCGCGATTGAAAGATAGTTCTGCAGTTCCGCGCGTTTCGTCTCGATCAACTGCGCTTCAAGCGCCTGGATTTCACGTTCGGCCAATTGTCGCGACTGTGCGCTGACCACCAAGGTAATCAGAAAGACCGCAGCAATGAGGGGCAGGGTGGCCAGAAGAAAGACCTTCTGACCATAGCTGATGTTGATCATGTCGCGTAACCGCGAAAACAGGCCTGTCATAGGCCGATCGTTAGCCAAGAATCATCCGCGAATCAAATGCCATGACGGGTCAGTTGACGGACACGTCATTCATGTTAGCGCCCCAACCATCGGCCAGATTGGTCAGAAAAAGTGACAAAAACGTGATTTCTACGCAGTACTACGTATTTCACGCAGCCATGCGCCGCGCTAGTGTCGCGCCACGAAATCCATCTGTGGGCACATGGAGGTGTCCCGCATTGATGTAACACCCGGGAGGATACTTATATGGATCGTCGTTCATTTCTGAAGAACTCAGCACTTGGTGGGTCCGCAGCCGCTGCGACAGCACTGGCTGCCCCTGCATATGCACAGGGCAACCGTACGCTGACACTGGTCACGACGTGGGGCCGCGGCCTTGCTGGTGTGCATGACGCAGCCCAGCACGTTGCCGACAGCATCACCGCGATGTCAGAAGGGTCGTTGACCATCGACCTGAAAGCTGCTGGCGAACTGGTTGGTGCCTTCGAAGTGTTCGACGCGGTCACATCCGGTCAGGCCGACATGTACCACGGTGCAGACTACTACTTTGTCGGTCAGCATCCGGGCTATGCGTTCTTTACATCCGTACCCTTCGGCATGACGGCGCAGGAACTGGCCAACTGGTACTATCACGGTGAAGGTCAGGGCTTCCATGACGAGCTTGGCTCGATCTTTGGTCTGAAGTCGTTCCTTGCCGGTAACACAGGTCCGCAGTCCGGCGGCTGGTTCGCACGCGAAATGAACGGCCCAGAGGACTTCCAGGGTCTGAAGTTCCGTATGCCGGGTCTGGGCGGTCAGGCATTGGGCCGCATGGGTGCATCCGTACAGAACCTGCCAGGCGCAGAAGTGTATCAGGCGCTGGCCTCTGGTGCGATCGACGGTACCGAGTGGATCGGCCCATGGGCTGACGAAAAAGCCGGTTTCCAGGAAATCACCAAGTTCTACTACACCGCCGGAATGCACGAGCCAGGTGCTGGCCTGTCGCTTGCAACCAACCTTGACGTTTGGGAAAGCCTGAGCCCCGCGCACCAGAAGATCGTCGAGATCGCATCCGGTGAAGCACACCAGTGGAACCTTGCGCAATTCCTCAACAACAACGGTGCCGCACTGCAGCGTCTGCAGGCCGGTGGCGTACAGGTTCTGGAATTCAACGACGCCATCTGGGACGCAATGGGCGTGGCAGCATCCGAGACAATGGATCAATATGCTGGTGACGACATCTATGACCGTATCCGTGCAAGCTATAACGCATCCATGGCAGCGTCGTCCGGCTGGATTCAGGAATCCGAAGGCACATACCGCGCACAGCGCGACCGTGTGATGGGCTAAGCCCAAGACGGCAGATCATGCCAGCCATGATCTGAAAAAACGGCGTGAAGGCCCGATGCGTTCTGCATCGCGGGCCTTCACCCCAAGCGGTGCCGGCTGGCACCCGGACTAGCTTCCACAAAGGGGAATTCTCATGGGCCTGGGCGATGCATGGGGTGGAAATCCGATAGGGTGGTTCTTGGGGAACCTGATCGACGCATTCTACAACTTCTTTTACGCACTCTTTAATCCCGGATCATGGCTGTCCTGGCTGCCTTCGGTCAACGGCGCCATGGAGACCGAGCAGAAAGAAGCGCTGATGCGCTTTATCTACTATGGTGCCTCGGTCGAGTTCTTTTTCGTTGTCTTTGCGATATTCCTTGTCGTCACGATCATCGGTTTCATCAATAACAAATTCATGTGGGGCTGCGTGCGCGGCCTTGAAGGTTTTGCCAATGTGGTCGGACGGACCGCCGCCTGGGCTGGCCTCTTGATGGTGCTGCAACAGATCGTGATCATCTTCATGCAACGCGTCTTTGCCGTCTCTGAGATCGGGATCGGCTTTGGCGTGACCTTCACCAAAGACGTCAGCTGGTGGTCCGAAGAGCTCAAGCTTTACAACGCCATGATCGTGACGCTCTGTGCCTCATATACCTTTGTTCAAGGCGGTCACGTCCGCGTCGACCTTGTGTATTCCGCGATCAGCTACCGCGCCAAGCGGATGGTCGACATGATCGGATCGCTTGTCCTGATGGTGCCGGCGGCCATTCTGACGTGGCTTTACGGCTGGTTCTTCCTATGGCGGCATCTGGTGGTGCCGAACCCTTCGGCCTCGGACACGCTGGACCGTTTGTTGACCAAAGCCCGTGCATTGCGCTGGAATGTGGAAACCATCGGTTTCTCGCCCAACGGCTTTAACGCCTATTTCCTGTTCAAGGTCCTGCTGGTGGTATTTACCGCAATGATCCTGCTGCAGGCGGTCGCGTTTTTCTACCGCTCCTATCTGGAGTGGAAAGAAGGGCCCGACAGCGAAGGCAAACACCTCGACAAAGACAAGCTGGGCGATGAAACCGCCGAACTTGTCGCAGAAATTCACTAAAGTAGGGCGGTAGACACATGCTTTTCGGATTAGATGGCATCGAAGTCGGTATTATTATCGTCTTTCTCACCTTGTTCGCAGGGATCCTGTCGGGTTTCCCTGTGGCCTTTGCAATCTCCGGTTCTGCGGTCATTTCGTTCGCGATCATTGCGGCGCTCGACAGTTCCGGTCTGTTGATCCACGCTGCGGTTGATACCAATTCGGCCGAGTATGCGGCGCTGATCGCCGAAGGGGTGCGACCGGATGCGATTTCGGTCTTCAGATATCCCGAGTTGCCGCGCTACGAAGACGTTCTGTTCCCCAGTGGGTGGGAAGTGGCGCTGGACCGCAACATCGGCTTTATGGTCAATCGGATGAACGAACGCGTTCTGGCGGGGCAGTCGATTGAAACGCTGCTGGCAGTGCTGATGTTCGTTATGATGGGTATCGTGCTGGAGCGGTCACGCATTGCGGACGAATTGCTGACGACGATGGCCAAGGTCTTTGGCCCGCTGCCAGGTGGTCTGGCGGTGTCGATCGTCATCGTCGGGGCCTTTCTTGCCGCATCCACAGGCATCGTTGGTGCGACGGTTGTGACGATGGGCCTGTTGGCGCTGCCGACCATGCTCAAGAACGGGTATTCGCCGCAGCTTTCCACCGGGGTGATTGCCGCATCGGGCACCTTGGGGCAGATCATTCCGCCATCCATCGTGATCGTGCTTCTAGGCACGCTGGCAGGCGACCTTTATTCCGCCGCACAGGAAGAACGCGCACAGCTTGCTGGCTGCTCTGACGCGCTGACCTATCTGGGCGAGCCTGCGGTTGTATCTGTGGGCACGCTGTTCCAGGCGGCCCTGTTGCCCGGTATCATGCTTGCGGTGCTCTATGCGGGTTATGCGTTTATCTTTGCGCTTATCAACCCGACCAAGGCGCCACCTGTGCAGATTGCCGGCAGCACCGGCGGCGAGGTGATCACCCGCAATGACAGCTTTACATGGTTCCTTGCCGTGCCTGTGGCCATCATCGGTCTGGCAATTGGCATGGGCCAGACGAACCTTGTCGGGTCCCAATCCGTCGTCGTTGACAGCTTTACCGCTGCGGGACAGACGGCCTCATTGCGGACACGGGTGAGCGAGGAATGTGCCGCATCCATGCAAGAGCTGCACGGCGATGAGGCCTGGCAACAGGCTTTGGACGAGCAGGCGGCGATTGATGCGGCTGGCGGGGTCGAGCAAGCGCGCGAGCTTTCCCCCGAGGAACGCGCCGAGCGCGTGATGCAAAAAGTCGAAACCGCCGCACCGATTGGCACAGGCATCGCAATCTTTGCGGTTCTTATGGGCCTGATGCTGGCGATTGCCCGCGGGGTTGCGCCAAGTGCAGATGGACGCCCCTTGATTGTCGGCGCTGTCGGCGTCGGGCTGGTGCTGCTGACCGACGTCCTGATCATCTCGCCACTGACGACACCGGGGCAAACGACACTTCTGCTGGCCATTCCAACGCTGGTGGCATTCTTTGGTTTGCGTTTTGCAGCCAAGCTTCTGGCCGGAAACGAGATCCTGCGCGTGGTCTTTCCGCCGCTTGTCCTGATTGTTGCTGTGTTGGGCTCGATCCTAGGCGGGATCACAAATCCGACCCCCGCTGCGGCCTTGGGTGCTGGTGGCGCGATCCTGCTTGCTGCTTACCGCAAGCTCAAGGATCAGGGGAAGTCCGGCCGCATGGTGCTGCTGACGGCGACGGCGATTGTGGTCATGTTGCTGATCGGCGTGAACTTCGACATGCGTCTGGGTCAGGAAGTGGTCCTGTTCGAGAACCGTCTGGCTTATCTTGCAGCCTTTGCATGCTTCCTCTTTGCGCTGTTCGGTCTGTTGTGGTCCTGCTGGGTGCTGATTGCCGGTGGTGTTCTGGCGCCGGTTGTCCGCGAGACGGCCAAGGTGACGTCCATGGTCTTTACCATCCTGATCGGGTCCCAACTCTTGAACCTTGTGCTGATTTCCTTCGGGGGTGAGCACTACATCCAGCAGTTCCTGCGCTCCTTCGACAACGAATGGACGGTGTTCCTGCTGGTGATGCTCGTGTTGTTCCTGCTGGGCTTCGTGCTCGACTTCCTCGAGATCATCTATATCGTCATCCCGATTGTGGGGCCGGTGATCTATGGCGGCACGTTCGACCCCAAATGGGTCACGATCATGATCGCAGTGAACCTGCAAACCTCGTTCCTGACACCGCCTTTCGGCTTTGCGTTGTTCTATCTGCGCGGGGTTGCACCCAAGTCGATCACGACAGGGCAAATCTACAAAGGTGTCATGCCATTCATCGGTATTCAGGTCTTTGGCTTGCTGCTGCTTGCCTTCTTCCCGGCCGTGGTGACGATTGTGCCGAACCTGCTGAACTAGGGCAGGAGCCAAGACGGAAAAAAGGGCGGTGCCGATGGCGCCGCCCTTATGCGTTTGCCGTTTTCAGATCAACTGCGCCCGTCCGGCAGGTGAATACGCGCGACCTGCTCGGCGATCGGATCGGTGGACAGCGGATGAGTATCGGCGGAATAGTCCGCGGGATCGGTCACTTGGGTCCATACCCCGTCGCGATAGACCTCAAGCCCCTTGAACTTGGCCTTGTAATCCATCTTCGGGCTGCCGGGCACCCAATAGCCCAGATAGACGTAAGGCAGGTCCAGTTCGCGGGCGATGGCGATGTGATCAAGGATCACATAAGTGCCCAGTGACAACTTGTCATTCTGCGGATCAAAAAAGGAATAGACCATCGACAACCCGTCATCGAGGATGTCGGTCAGGCAGACGGCCGTCAGATCCTTGGCGTCGGTGTATTCGATCAGGCGCGACCGGATTGGTGTCTCCTCGACCATGGCAGCAAATTCGAACATATCCATGTCGGCCATCCCGCCCGTCGCGTGGCGGCCATCAAGGTATTCGCGGAACAGGGCGTATTGCTCTTCTGTGGCCCAGGGCGCGGTCGCGCGGCGATCAAGATGCGCCGCACGTTTGGCAACACGGCGCTGGCTGCGGCTGGGCGTGAATGTGCTGACGTCAATCCGTGCGGACATACAGGCCGAACACTCTGCGCAGGACGGGCGATAAAGCACGTTCTGTGACCGGCGGAAGCCTTGTTTCGACAGGCTGTCGTTCAGCTTTGTCGCCATATCGCCCTGCAGGGCAGTGAACAACTTCCGCTCCATCCGGCCCGCAAGATAGGGGCAAGGCTGGGGCGCAGTCACATAGAACTGCGGGGCAATAGGAAGCGTGTGACGCATGCAGGATCCGATCGGTTTGGCGAAAGCTTAACAAGCTGTTCACATCACGCCAAGCCCCGGAATGTCGCGGGCCTATCGGTTGGTATTGATCGCTTCTGTCCCAAGCACAAGGTCGGTCAGGCCTTGGCCACGTGCTGTGACAAACATCAGGATCACCGAGATCAATTGCAGTGGCGCGATCGCAATGCTGATCGAATAGCCGATGGTATGGGCCAGCGCCAAGCCAGAACCAAGAGGCGCGCCACGATGGTCGCGAAAGCGGATACCGACCATGCGCATCCCCCACGTCGACGATCCACCTGCCAGTGTGAACCAGCGATAAAAGAACCCCACAACCAGCATCAGCAAGGGAAAGAAGAAGATCCCTGTAAAGGCGGTGAAGGGCAGCACCAATGCGCAAAGCATTGCGATCAGCACAACATCAAAAACCCAGGCGATGCCGCGCTTGATGGTGACGCCGTCATAAAGCTGCGGGTCGTAATCGGGGTAAGAGGCATATGCGGGCGACATGGTCATTGGGGTCTCTTTGACTGACTTGATATAGGAAAAGGGTGGCCTGTCGGGGAAATCAAGCCACCCTTGGGACGGGCCCGCGCTTAGGCTGTCGCTGGGCCGGTTTCGCCGTCGGCGGCGTCTGACATCTTTTTGGCACGGTCGTCCATGAATTGGTCGAACTCGGCCTTGTCCTTGGCTTCGCGCAGACGCTTGAGGAAGGCTTCGAACTTGTCCTGCTCTTCTTCCAGACGGCGCAGGGTTTCGGCCTTGTAGGCATCAAATGCGCTGTTGCCGGAAGATTTGCCGATATGGCGGCTACGGCTGCGGGTCATTGCGTTGCAGGAAGAATTGAACATGCGTTTGCTCCAGATCATATAGGCAAGAAGGGCAAGGCCGATGGGCCAGAAAAGGATGAAGCCGATAACCATAGCGGCGATCCAAGCGCCTTTGCCGCGCTCATCAAGCCAGCTCTCGGCGCGGGCAAAAAACCCGGGGCGGTGGTCCATAGCCAACGGTGACTGGGAAGTGGCGGTGTTCATGGTGGGCTCCTTGTTTGTCTGTTTGAAACTGATGTGAATGCTTTTCACATGACAGATATCGGAGGTGTGGTGCCCCGCTTCAAGCCTACATGTAAATGTTTTTTACATTTACTTTTATTTGGATGTAAAATCAGAGACTTGCGCGCCAGAAATTTTTCTCAGTGTGGCTGGATCAATCGGAAAAATATGCCGTGGCGTGCCCGCGGCGGCATAAATAACGGGGAAATCGGTCAATCTGGGATCAAAGAACGCCACAACCGGATTAACGTGGCCGATAGGGGCCACGCCTCCGATGGCAAAACCGGTCTGCGCTCTGATAAGGGCGGCATCTGCCTTGCCCAGCGGTTCCCCTGCGACGGCGCTGGCTTTCGCGGCATTCACCTGATTGCCCCCTGCGGTGACAAAAAGGATAGCCTTGCCGCTGGTCTGGCCCGCAAAGATTACGGATTTGGCGATCTGGTCCAGCGCACAGCCCGCCGCATCCGCGGCCTGCTGGGCGGTCCGTGTCTCGGGGCCCAGTTCCAAGGGCGTGATCGCAAGGCCCGCATCCGCAAGGGCGGCCATCACCCGTTTGAGACTTTTGCTCATGGTCATCCTGTCCTTTTTGGGCAGTCTAGCCCCGTGATCTGCATTGACCAGCGCAGATGTGCGCCGCACTGTGAGGCCATGTCTTTTGCTGCACGTATCACCCGATCCCCCCGCCCATTCGATCCCGCACGCGGGGCCGATGCGCTTGCGCTGTTTCCCGACGTCGCGTCGCCGGTTGCAGAGGTGATTGCCGGAACAGCAGGGTGCAGCCCCTATCTGGCTGATCTCTTGCAGCGCGAAACTGCTTGGATCACAGGGGCGCTTGATGACCCCGAAAGCGCTTTTGCCGCCCTGTTGGCAGCGATACCCCAGACCGAACTGACCGATCTGCCCGCAGCGCTGCGCCAAGCCAAACGTCGCGTCGCATTGTTGGCGGCTTTGGCTGATCTTGGCGGTGTCTGGCCCTTGGAAAAAGTCACGCAAGTCCTCACGGATTTTGCCGATGCCGCTGTGCAGTCAGCGGTGATTGCGCTGGTTGCGGCAGAGGTTGCGCGCGGCAAACTTCCCGCGGGTGGGGACCCTGCCGATGCCTGTGGCATGGTGGTTCTGGCCATGGGCAAGATGGGTGCGGGCGAATTGAATTATTCCTCGGATATCGACCTGATCTGCCTTTTCGACGAGACCCGCTTTGACCCCGATGACTATCACGAGGTCCGCAGCGCGTTCATCCGTGTGACCCGCAAGATGACAGCGATCCTGTCAGATGTGCGCGGCGGGGGCTATGTATTCCGCACCGACCTGCGCCTGCGGCCCGATGCCTCTGTGACGCCGGTTTGCCTGTCGATGGAAACGGCGGAACGCTATTACGAAAGCGTCGGGCGCACATGGGAACGGGCCGCATTCATCAAGGCGCGGGTCTGCGCAGGAGACCAACAGGCAGGGGCGCGTTTTCTCGAAACCCTGCGTCCCTTTGTATGGCGCAAGCATCTGGATTTTGCAGCCATTCAAGATGCGCACGACATGCGCCTCAAGATCCGCGACCACAAGGGGCTGCATGGTCCTTTGGTACTTGAAGGGCACAACATGAAACTGGGGCGCGGGGGCATCCGCGAGATCGAGTTTTTCACACAGACCCGCCAACTTATTGCCGGCGGGCGCGATCCGTCATTGCGCGCAAGCAGCACGCGTGAAGGGCTGGCTGCCTTGGCGGCGGCGGGCTGGATTCCCGCCGACGCGGCAGAGCGCCTATACGATCACTACCGTTTTCACCGCGAAGTCGAGCATCGCTTGCAAATGATAAACGACGCGCAGACCCAGACCTTGCCGACGGATGCCGCCGGATTCGCGCGGCTGGCGGCGTTCATGGGGCTGGACGTGGCCCAATTGCGCAACACCCTGCGCGATCGGCTGGAGGATGTGCATACCCTGACCGAAGGGTTCTTTGCGCCGGATGAACCCCAAGCAGGACCGGAGGTGCCCGATTGGGGGCAGGAGGTCGTGGCGCGCTGGCACAGTTATCCGGCCTTGCGCTCGACGCGTGCGACCGAAATCTTCGCCCGTATTACGCCTGAAATCATGACGCGCCTGCAAGAGGCCGCAAAACCGGACGAGGCTTTGGCCCAGTTCGATGGGTTTCTGGCCGGTTTGCCTGCCGGTGTGCAGCTTTTTTCGCTGTTTGAGGCGAACCCGCATCTGACGCGGCTTATCGTTGATATCTGCGCGACGGCGCCTGCGCTTGCGCAATACCTGTCGCGCAATTCGGGGGTACTGGATGCGGTGATCGGGGGGGCGTTTTTTGCTGACTGGCCGGGGAAGGCTGCGTTGACCGCAGAGCTCAAGGCGCTGCTGCAAGAGGCGGGCGACTACGAAACCCAGCTTCTGGCGGCCCGCCGGTGGGCCAAGGAGTGGCATTTCCGTATCGGTGTGCATTTCTTGCGCGATCTGATTGATGCCGCGCAGTGTGGCATACAATACGCCGATCTGGCCGAGGCTGTCGTCGCTGCTGTCTGGCCTGCCGTGACAGCGGAATTTGCCCGCAAACACGGCCCCATGCCGGGGCGGGGCGGGGCTGTTATCGCGATGGGCTCTCTTGGGGCAGGGCGGTTGACCGCGACCTCTGATCTGGACCTGATCATGATCTATGATGCGCAGGACGTCGAGAGTTCGGATGGGCGCCGGCCACTTGCCACGCGAACCTATTTTGCCCGTCTGACGCAGGCCCTGATCACCGCGCTGAGTGCCCAAATGGCGGAAGGGCGGCTATACGAAGTTGACATGCGTTTGCGTCCGTCGGGGCGGCAAGGGCCGGTGGCAACATCACTGGCGTCCTTCAGGGACTATCAGGAAAACGAGGCCTGGACCTGGGAACACCTTGCGTTGACGCGGGCGCGGGCCATTGCGGGCGATGGCACCCTATGCGCACAGATCGAGGCATTCCGCCGGTCGTTGCTGGCAGCCAAGGCGGACCGGCCGAACATATTGAACGACGTGCAGGAGATGCGCGCACGGATCGCCGAACAGAAAGCGCAAAATGCCGGGTGGGACGCCAAGGTCGGGCCGGGGCGGATGCAGGATATCGAGCTGTTTGCGCAGACCGTCGCACTGAAAGTCGCAAGTGCTGCTGCCGATACCCCTGGGCAGCTGCGCGCAGGTGTCGTGGACGGGTGGCTTGATGCCGCTGACGGGGCTGCGCTTGAAGCCGCTTTTGATCTTTTTTGGCAGTTGCAGACTGCTTTACGTATCTTGGCGGGGGCGGAGGGTGATTTGGAAAACCTCTCGGAAGGGGCGAAGCGCTTGATCTTGCGCGAGACAGGCGCGGATGATGTTTCGTCAGTCTTGTCACGGCTTGCGGCGGCACGCGAAACATCCGAAGCAATTATAGAACGCTATCTGGTGGGAACATGACCGATAAACAGCTATGCGACCCCAAAGGTCTGATCCGCGAGGCCTTTGCGATCGAAGGGATCGGCGCACCGGAATGCCGGAGTATTTTTCTCGATTGGGCATTGGGCGTGCCACCGGGGCGTGATGTGCGCACCGAAGTGCAGCAGTTGATCACGCATTATGCCCCAATTGTGCCAGCGACCCATCCGATGCTGGCAACGCTTCATGCTGCGCTTCAAGAGCCGGTGCAGCCGCGGCGGCGCGGGGGGCGCAAGGGGCGGCTTTAGGGGCTTGCGGGGGGTGCAGCGGATGTGGCGGCTAGAATTCCTCCCAGGCGGGTTGTGCAGATCCGTTTATGCCAGCGGCTTTTTGGGGGTGTGGTTGCGGTTCTGCCTGCGTTGTCTGGGCATCATTGCGGGGCTTGGCATGGACATGGGTCCTGGCAATCGCATCGGCAAGGTCATCTGACAGATCCTTTGTGTCGCTTGATCCGGAGGGCCCTGATCCAACCTTGAACCGGCGGATCAAGGCGGCCAGTGTTTCTGTCTCCTGCGCCAGCGCATCCCCACGTGTGATCGAATCCTGAACCATGGCCGCATTTTGCTGTGTCACCTGATCAAGTTGGTTCACCCCCATGTTGATTTCAGACAGGCCGATGGCCTGTTCCTCGGCACTGGTTGCGATCTGGGATGTCATGGAAGAAATCTCATTGACCTGGGTGATAATCTCTGAGAGCGCATCACCCGCGTTGCCGACAAGTTGTGTGCCTTGCGTGACATGGCGTGAACTGTTTTCGATCAGTCCTGAAATTTCCTTGGCCGCATCAGCGGAGCGTTGGGCCAGCGCGCGCACCTCTGAGGCGACAACGGCAAACCCTTTCCCGGATTCGCCCGCGCGCGCGGCCTCGACCCCGGCATTCAGGGCAAGCAGGTTGGTCTGGAACGCAATGTCATCAATCACACCGATCACTTGTGTGATCTGTTTCGAAGATTGCTCGATCTCATCCATGGCCCTGACGGCCTGCGCCACGATTTCACCGTTCTTTTTGGCTTCTGATCTGGCGCGTGTCACCGAGCGATCAACAGATTTTGCGTGTTCCGCCGCTGACTTGACACTGGCTGTCAACTCATCAAGGGCGGCTGCGGTTTCTTCCAGCGTTGCCGCCTGATTTTCGGTGCGCTGAGAGAGTTCGGCAGTTGCGGTATTGTTTGCGCCCGCCGTTGATCCAATGCGCTTTGCGGTCTCGGCAACACGAAGGATAGCCGATTGCAGCGCGCTGACTGCATCGTTGAAGTTGCTGCGCAACTCCTCGTATTCCGAGGCAAATGGCTGGAGCAGTTGGCCACTCAGATCGCCGTCGGCAAGCTTGGCGAGTTCCGACTTCATCGTATTGACCACCTGATCCTGTTGGGCGCGCAGGGCCGCCCGCTCTGCCGAGGATTCCTGCCGTTCGATCTGCGTATCGCGAAACACAAGCAAGGCGCGCGCCATGCGTCCCAATTCATGCTTGTGTCCGGTCCCCGTGATGTCGACATCATTGTCACCGGCGGCCAGTCGATCGGTCGTATCGGCAAGTCGTGTGACGGCGCCTGTAATCCAGCGCCCGATGAA
>CAZTKF010000066.1:0-16775 GCA_964614205.1 uncultured Loktanella sp.
GGCAAGATCATCATGCTGGAGCCCCGCCGTCTTGCTGCCCGCGCCGCCGCAGAGCGTTTGGCGGAAGGGTTGGGGGAAACCCCCGGCCAGACCATCGGCTACCGTATGCGCGGCGACAGCAAACCGGGACGGCGGATCGAGGTTGTGACCGAAGGCATTCTGACCCGCATGATCCAGTCCGACCCCGCGCTGGACGGCGTCGGTGCGGTCATCTTTGACGAGTTCCACGAACGCTCGCTAAATGCTGATCTGGGCCTTGCACTTGCTTGGGAAAGCCGCGCGGTCCTACGCCCTGATCTGATCATTCTGGTCATGTCGGCCACGCTGGACGCCGCTCCGGTTGCGAAATTGCTCGATGATGCGCCCGTCGTCACATCACAAGGGCGGTCATTCCCGGTGACGACCCATTTTCTTGACCGCGCCGTACCCAAAACTCAGCGGCTGGAGCCTGCGACAGCCGATCTCGTTGTTTCTGCGGTCGAAAAGACCGAAGGCGGGGTGCTGGTCTTTCTGCCCGGCGAGGGCGAAATACGGCGGACGGCCTGCCTTCTGGATGGGCGGATTCCGGCGGATTGTGCGATCCGTCCTCTTTTTGGCGCCCTGCCCTTTGCCGAACAGCGCAAGGCCATCGCGCCTATGGGCAAAGGCCGCAAGATCGTGCTGTCCACGTCGATAGCCGAAACCTCGCTCACCATCGAGGATATACGCGTGGTTGTCGATGCTGGTCGCGCCCGCCGCGCGCGGTTTGATCCAAGCTCTGGCATGTCGCGGCTGGTGACCGAAAAAGTCAGTAAAGCCGAAGCCACCCAGCGCGCAGGCCGCGCAGGCCGCGTGGCCCCCGGCGACGCTTATTGCCTTTGGACCAAAGGCGAACATGGCGCGCTCCCCGCCTTCGCGCCTGCCGAAATCGAGGCCGCTGATCTGGCGGGACTTGCATTGGAACTGGCCGTCTGGGGCAGTGACGATCTGGCCTTCCTCACCCCTCCCCCGACAGGCGCCTTGGCCGAAGCCCGCGCCCTCTTGCACGGTTTGGGTGCGCTCGACAGCGCCTTTCGGATCACGCCACATGGCCGCGCCCTTGCTGCCCTGCCGCTGCACCCGCGTCTGGCCCATATGCTGCAAATTGCAGGCAAGGCTGCGGCCCCACTTGCTGCCCTGCTGGCCGCGCGCGATCCGCTGCGCGGCGCGCCTGTTGATCTGGCGCTGCGCATCGCGGCACTGAAGGGGCGCTACGACGGGCCTGGCACCGCGCACCCTGCGGCACTGGCGCAAATCAAATCCGAAATCCCCCGCCTGACCAAAGGCCTGCCCGACAAAGCCCCCTTCACGCTGGGCCAGCAAGCCGCCCTCGCCTATCCTGATCGCATGGGCCTGCGGCGCAAAGGCGATGACCCGCGCTATGTGCTCTCGGGCGGCAAAGGCGCGAAATTGGACGCTGCCGACCCGATGGCCGGGGCGCGGTTGATCGTGGCCACCGATCTTGACGGCGACACGCGCGAAGCGCGTATCAGACAGGCTGTCACCATCTCCGAACGCGAATTGCGGGATATTCTTGCCGATCAGATTGCATGGTATGATCTATGCGAATGGTCCAGGCGCGAAGGGCGCGTTCTGACGCGGCAACAGGAACGGTTCGGCGCACTGACACTGGACGACCGGCAATGGCCGGACGCGCCCCCAGAGGCGGTGGCGCGCGCCATGCTGGATGGCATACGCCAATTGGGGCTGCGTCCGTCGCCTGCAGCACAGCGGTTTCGCGCACGCGTAGCACTGGTTGATGATCTACCCGCCATGGACGATGCAACGCTCTACGATACGCTTGAAGACTGGCTGCTGCCGCATCTGAACGGCGTGCGCAGCGCCGAAGACTGGAAGCGGTTCGATATTTTGCCCGCATTGCGCGCCATGCTGGATTGGGACCAGAGCCAAAGACTTGACCGCGCAGCGCCTGCGCATTTCGTCACGCCGCTGGGCCGCAAGATACCGATCGACTACGAAGGCGACGCACCGGGCATTACCCTGCGGCTGCAAGAGATGTTCGGCGTCACCACCCACCCCGTCGTCGGCCGCACACCACTGCGGGTGACACTCCTGTCACCGGGGCAGAAACCGGTGCAAGTGACGCAGGATATCGTGGGTTTCTGGGCGACATCTTATGCCGATGTCAGACGGGATATGCGCGGGCGCTATCCCCGCCATCCGTGGCCGGAAGACCCGACAGAAGCTAACCCGACACTCCGCGCTAAACCACGTGGCACTTAAGCCGATTTGCGCTTTGATTCGTTTCCTGTTAAAAGAAATGCAATAAAAATAAAATATTGGCGGGTAGATGAGCAATGTAGACCGTTCCTTCTGGACGGACCGCGAGGTCCGCATCGTTGATCCGACTGCGATTGCGCAGGTCGGGGCGCTGTGCCTGCGCGCGGGCAAGAACGGGCCAGAAGTCTTGCTGGTCAAATCATCGCGCGGGCGCTGGATCGTGCCCAAAGGCTGGCCGATGGACGGGCATACCGACGCAGAGACAGCCAAGATAGAAGCCTGGGAAGAGGCTGGCGTAAGCAAGGGCAAGGTCAGCAAGGCCCCTATCGGCGGTTATGTAACCGAAAAACGCTTTGATGACGGGCGCGTGGCAACCTGCCATGTCAGTGTCTACCGTATTGACGTGAAAGAAATGACGAAATCCTACCCCGAAGCCCAACTGCGCAAGCGCAAGTGGCTGCCACTCGGGAAAGCGGCCAAGAAGGTCGACGATATTGGCCTGCAAGCTTTGCTGCGCACCCTCAAGTAGACAGCGAAAGGCAGAATAGCGGACATCCGGCGATGAATGGGGATGCAGAGGCGGCGCATTTCCGGCCACCGCGCTCTTGGTTCTGCATGCAGCGACTTTGGGCAGCACCGATGCGCAGGAACCACCCATGAAGTGAACGCGGTATGCTAGCCGGGCAAATCGACCAAGCTCTTGGACGCAGATGTCACCGGTTGCCGTTTCTTGAAGGCAATCAGCAAAAGGCCAGCGATGGCAACCTCAACGACCAAAGCGCCAATGATGCTTCCGGACGGCATACCATCCATGAGGATGCCCAAGACGCGGCCCGCAGGGAAGGCGATATAGACAGCGAGCGCGACGGCAAGGGCGACCGGAGCGAATGCCGTGCGGACAATGCCTGCCAGCATGATTGCCCCGAACACCGCCAGGCCCGCGCCAGGAGCACGAAGCTCACTCAGCAGGTTGGGGTCTTGCCCAAGAGCGATGCCATAGCTTGCGTAGAACGCGTGCGGAACCAGCGTGATAGAGGTACCAATGGCGAGCGCTGTGACGCCGCTGATACCAAGAATGATCTTCTGAAAGCGGGTGAGTTGCATAGGTTCAAATCCTTTCGATGTCATGATCTCTCGGTTGTGCAATGAGATGACCATGAGATAGTCGCAGCAGCGCGCGCTGGCATTTGCATCAAGCGTCAGTGTTTTGGCCGAGAGCGCCAAACACATGTCGCATCGGGTTAGGCCTACTTGCTCTGTCGAAAGCGCGCGGGCGTCTGGTTGTGCCAGTGTCGAAAAGCCCGGGTGAAGGTGCTTTGATCCGAGAAACCTGTCAGAAAGGCGATTTCAGCCAAAGCATAGTCCGTTTGCCGCAGCAGTTGTTCGGCAAGGGTCTTTCGCGCATTCAGCACCAACCCCTGATAGGCAAGACCATCTGCCGACAGGCGGCGCTGCAGTGTGCGGCTGCTCATTCCCAGACTTCTGGCAACATCGGCAAGCGTGGGCACGCCCTCACTCAAGGCATCGCCGATCTGGTCCAGAACCTTCTGCTCAAGCTCCGTACTGCGAGTGATTTGGCCGAGTTCTTTGGTGAGATGCGCTTCAAAGAACTTGGACATTCCATCGTCTGACAGCCGATTGGGCGATCTGGCCGCCTTGATTGTAATCTCGATCGCGTCGCGGTCCGCGTCATAGATGATCGGGCACCGAAAATGCGCCTGATAGACGCTGTCTTCCGCAGGCCGGCTGGACATAAGATGAATGGCAACCGCATCAAAGTCGTCGTTGCGCACTTCCCGACTGAGCGCCACCGCGGCAGCAATGGCCAGCTCATTTGTCATCGTCAGGCCGATCCTGCGGTGTCGGGTTTGAATAACCTCCATCAGAACCGAAGCGCCTGACACCTCGACTTGAAAGTTGGCGATTGACGTCACCACTTTCCCAAAACGCGCAACTCGGGCGTAGGACCCAAGCAGATCGGGAGCAGATTTGAACGCCAAACCAAACGCGCCATAGTCGTCGCAACACATCGCTGCACCCATCTGGATGGGTACAGACCTGCCGTGGGGGCTTCGCGCGGCAAGGCTTTCAAAAAGCCCGAAAAAGTTGTCGTCCGAGATCATCGCGCCCGGATCGCCGCCTGCCGTCGGATCGACACCCATCAGCCGGTAGAGCGCCGACTTTTCGTCCGCGCCGAGAACATTCAAATGCACTGCCGTATCCAGCGCCTTGTGAACAAAGACATTCGAAATCCAACCCATAAAAAGAACATAGCGGAAGGGGGTTGACCTTCAACTTGGCATTCAATGTCAAAACACTGGCGGCGCCTGCAAAGACCCGGACGGTCTTTCCTTTCATTGTGTCTGCACCGACCGGCGCATGCAGGGGCGGCAACCAAGAGAAACATGATAGAATGCGACCAATGACCAAAGCAACGAAGCCGGTGCTTGTCGCCTATGACACCCGCCTTGGATCGACAGCAGAGGTAGCTCACTTCATCGGTGAAGTGCTTGCTGAAAAAGGGCAACTAGTCGATGTGAAGGCAACGAAACACGTCGAGAATATAGATGACTACAGTCTTGTGGTGATAGGAGGCGCGATTAGATTCGACCGCTGGTTGCCCGGTGCTGTGGACTTTACGCGCGCTCACCGGCACAGCCTTCGGCAAGTGCCGGTCGCATTCTTCTTTACCTGCCTGACATTGGCCAGTCCGACATCAGACGCACTCAAGAAGGCAGCCTCCTATGCCGACCAGATCAGCGACTTGGTCCCGGAGGCTCAGCCGCTATCGGTCGGCCGGTTTGCCGGAGTTCTCAGATTCGCGGGCGTCCCTTGGCCCCTGCGTCTCGTGCTGCGTGTTCTGTCGATTGCGACGGGGATCAAGGAAGGCGACTATCGCGACTGGGAAGCAATACGGGACTGGGTTCAGAGCCAGTTGGTTCAGGATCATACAGGCACTTCGCAGCCTGTCGCTGCCAAGGGACCAGTGCTTTCAAGTTAGAGCTTTCTGCGCCCCGCTCGGGGCTGCAGCATCATTTCGTATCAATCTTGAAGCATCAGTACGCCTGCTGCGCTGGCGCTTCTTTGGCCCCCGTCATAAACGCGACTGCATCAGACATGGTATAGTCCTTGGGATCCACGACACAGAGCCTCTTGCCAAGGCGGTGAACGTGGATGCGATCGGCGACCTCAAACACATGGGGCATATTGTGGCTGATCAGAATGATTGGAATACCACGGGACCTGACATCCAGGATAAGTTCAAGAACACGACGGGACTCTTTCACACCAAGGGCAGCCGTCGGCTCATCAAGAATAATCACCTTTGATCCGAAAGCAGCTGCGCGTGCCACGGCCACACCTTGCCTTTGTCCGCCCGAAAGGGTTTCGACCGCTTGATTGATATTCTGGATTGTCATCAAGCCAAGTTCGGACAGCTTGTCCCGTGCAATTTTTTCCATCAGCGGTCGGTCCAGCTGCCGGAGCCATTTGCCACGGAAACCCGGTTTGCGCAGTTCACGGCCCATGAACATGTTGTCGGCAATCGATAGGGCCGGCGACATTGCAAGGGTCTGGTAAACTGTCTCGATCCCTTCCTCGCGGGCATCGGTGGGTGAGTTGAAACGCACCTGACGCCCTTCAAGATAGACCTCGCCTTCGTCTGGAATGACCGCACCAGAAATCGACTTGATCAAGGAAGACTTGCCAGCGCCGTTGTCGCCGATCACTGCCAGAATTTCACCGGGGTAGAGGTCAAAATCGCAATGGTCCAAGGCGGTGACTTTGCCATAGCGCTTGACCAAACCGCGTCCCTTTAGAATCGGTTCCATTATGCTGATACCTTTCTGATCCACTGATCAACCGTGACAGCGCCAATTATGAGCACGCCGATGAGCAGGAATGTCCACTGTGCATCTGCGCCGGCAAGGCGCAAACCAAGGGTGAAGACGCCAACGATCAGGGCGCCAAAAAGCGGCCCGAGAATTGATCCGCGCCCACCAAAGAGCGATATTCCACCGATCACAACCGCCGTAATGCTTTCGATGTTCAAAAGCTGTCCTGACGTCGGGCTTACTGATCCGATCCGTCCAATCAGGGCCCAACCCGCGATTGCACAGATAAAGCCGGTAACCGCATAAACCGAGATCAAGGTGTAACGTACATTCACCCCGGAAAGCTGTGCTGCCTCGGGATCATCGCCGACAGCATAAACATGTCTGCCCCATGCGGTCTGGCTCAATACGTAGGCCAAGACTGCGAATATCAGCACCATCACGATCACACCGTATGTAAAGGTCGCCCCGCCACGCCCTTCAGCGTCGGCACCGATCTTGAATGTCGTGCCCAGAAACTGCAGCAAAGGCGCTTCAAGTTCGATTTCCTGACTGCGGATTGTCTCGTTTGCTGAGTAAAGGAAATTTGCGGCGAGTACGATCTGCCACATGCCAAGTGTCACGATGAACGGCGGCAGCTTCATGACAGCCACAAGCCAGCCATTGATTGATCCGATCAGCGTGCCAAACGCTAGGCCCAGTGCCACGGCCACCTCGACGGGAACGCCATAGCGAAACGTGAACTGCCCCATGATGACACTTGACAAAACCGCAATCGCACCGACGCTCAGGTCAATGCCTGCGGTCAAAATGACAAGGCTCTGCGCCGCTGCCACAATCCCGACGATCTGAACCTGCTGCAGGATCAGGGTCAGGGCGAAGGGGGAAAAGAATTTTGATCCCAGCAACAACCCGAATGTGATGATTGATGCAACCAAGACGAAAAGCGGGACAAGGGCGGGATTGACGTGCAGGGCATGCTGAATATGTGCCAGAATCCCTTTGCGATCATTCGCAAACTCCGCGACCTCTTCAGCGCGGTTCGCTTTGACGACGGACTCGTAGTTGTCTGAATCGTTGGACATTGGGGCACCTAGATTTGTTGCAAGGACATGCTAGCACGGCATTTGGCTAGAAAGGGGCAACTTTCGCTGCCCCTCTTTTTTGCTCAGGAGAAATTCGCGGCTTTTAGCCCCAGCAGAGGTCCATACCTTCGGCAACAGAAATGCTGTCGACGCCATCGGCTGGCTGATCGGTTACCAGCGCGACACCTGTGTCGAAGAAGTTCTTGCCGGGGGTGTTTTGAGGCAATGTGCCATCTGCCGCATAGGCAGCAATTGCTTCAATGCCCTTGGATGCCATCAGCAAAGGATACTGCTGTGATGTCGCACCGATCACGCCATCTGCGATGTTCTGAACGCCCGGGCAACCACCGTCGACCGATACGATCAGCACATCGTTTTCACGACCAATGGACTTGAGCGCTTCGTAAGCACCGGCAGCCGCTGGCTCGTTAATGGTATAGACCACGTTGATCATCGGATCGACTGCAAGAAGGTTCTCCATTGCACGGCGGCCACCCTCTTCGTTGCCGGCCGTCACGTCGTTGCCAACGATGCGTGGATCATCTTCGTCACCATTCACGTTTGGATCGGCAAGGTCGATGCCAAAGCCTTGCAGGAAACCCTGGTCGCGCAGAACGCCGACTGTCGGCTGGCTGACTGCAAGGTCAAGCATCGCGATCTTTGCATTGGCGGCATCGTCACCCAATGTTGCCGCAGCCCACTGGCCGATCAGTTCACCGGCAAGGAAGTTGTCGGTTGCAAATGTTGCATCCGCTGCGTCAATCGGATCAAGTGGCGTGTCCAGTGCGATGACCAAAAGACCTGCTTCGCGGGCCTGTGTCACCGCGCCAACGATCGAGGATGTGTCGGACGCTGTCAGCAGAATCCCGGATGCGCCATCGGCAATGCATGTTTCGATTGCTGCAACCTGTGTTTCGTGGTCGCCATCTACCTTGCCGGCATAGGAACGCAGGGTCATGCCTGCTGCCTCAGCTGCCGCCTCAGCGCCCTCGCGCATCTTCACAAAGAAGGGGTTTGTATCGGTTTTTGTAATCAGGCAAGCGGATGTTGAATGGGCATCTGCCATCGCAGTACCAGCCGAAGTAATCGCTGCAAGCGCGGTTCCGATAAGAAGTTTTTTCATGTTTTCCTCCCAGAAAATCAATTGGATGAGGGCCTCCACCCCCAAAATTTCGGGCTCAAGAAGTCAAGTTCCGATGCGCTCAAAGGAAGCCGATTCTCACGAAGCTGTCAATTAATTAATTAACTTTCTTTATTAATTATCTTCGACTAGACTTTGGTCGAAGGAGGTGCTTATGAGCGCTGTGATGCCAAAAACAGTCGTTCGATCAATCAGCGCAGGGCTGAGCCAGAAAGGTGTAAGCAATCACAACGAAAGGTTGCTCCTAACGCTGCTGCAGCGACATGGAAACATGCCCGCCAGCGACTTGGCCAAGCTTTCCGGACTATCGGCCCCCGCAGTGTCGGCAATTCTCAAACGACTGGAAAGCAACGGACTTTTGATGCGCGGCATTCCGGTCCGCGGCAAAGTTGGAAAGCCCTCGGTGCCTATGATGCTCTCGCCTGATGGCGTGTTGTCCTTCGGCGTCAAGATCGGGCGGCGCTCTGCCGACCTGTTGCTGATGGATATCACAGGCGGCGTGCGCCATCACATGCATCTCAAGTACGACACCCCCGACGTTGACGAGGTATTCGCCTTCATTTCCCAAGGCATAAACCAAATCATAGCCCGGGTCGGGCCAGAGTTAGCTGAACGGATTTGTGGGATTGGTGTCGCAGCCCCGTTCGAAATGTGGAACTGGACAGATCACAACACGGCGAACGCCAAGTTGTTTCACGCGTGGAAAGATATCAACATCGCGCAGGAAATCGGTCGATTCAGCCGACTGCCCGTTTCGCTGGTCAATGATGCGACCGCTGCGTGTCAGGCAGAACATGTGTTTGGACGTGGCAAAGAATTCCGCGACTATGCCTATTTCTATTTGGGCGCGTTTATCGGCGGTGGCATCGTTCTGAACCACTCGGTCTTCGAGGGGCGGCAGGGCAATGCAGGGGCGCTTGGGTCTTTGCCGAGTGTCAGCCCATTGGGCGAAAGTAAGCAATTGGTGGATATGGCATCAATCCATTTGCTGGAGGCCCGGCTCAGAGAAGTCGACATCGACCCCGACGTGATTTGGCAAGTCCCTCAGGATTGGAGCGGTATCTCGCGCTATGTCGATCTCTGGTTGGGGCAGACGGCACAGGAATTGGCAAAGGCATGTCTGGCGACCTGCTCGGTCATCGACTTTGAAGCCATCTTGATTGACGGTGCCATGCCGGATGATGTGCGGCAGGTCCTTGTCGAACGGGTGCAGCGATACTTGGTCAATCAAGACACCCGAGGACTACTGCCGCCGCGCATCGAATGTGGCAGTATAGGGATCAACGCACGCGCCATTGGCGCTGCATGTGGACCGATCCAGTCGGGATATCTGCTGAATACGCACGCTGGCATTTCGATAGCCTCTTAGGAAAGTCCGCTGGGCGCATCTGTTGGCGATGCATGCTGGGGCTGCGCGGTTGCGCCCCTTCCGACTGCCACCGACAGATTTTTCTTGCCGTTTGCAGCATCCTCGAACGCCGCCATCTTGTGCGACAGTCCTGTCCGAACGGCCAGATCGGGCAAAGCCGCTGCGCGGCGCCCATCAAGGCAATGGGCCCATCAGAAATCCGGCCGCTGCGCTGATCGTTCACCCCATCAAACACCCAGACAATGCCGCATGATCGCCTTTTGTGCATGGAGCCGGTTCTCAGCTTCATCAAAGATCACCGAATGCGGCCCGTCCATAACGCTGCTGGTCGCCTCATCGTCACGGTGCGCAGGCAGACAGTGCATGAACAGCGCGTTATCCTTGGCCTTGGCCATCAGCGCGTCATTCACCTGATAGCCGCGCAGCTGGTTGTGCCGCCGTTCGCGGGCGGACTGCGGGTCATGCATACTGACCCATGTGTCAGTGACGACCAGATCAGCGCCCTGCACCGCCTCATTGGGATCGCGCACGGTTGTGTAAAGCCCGTCCAGCGCAGGTTCAGGATCAAGCGGGGGTGGCCCTGTAAAGACCAGATCGAACTCAAACTGTTTGGCAGCATGGGCAAAGCTGGCAAAGACGTTGTTGCCGTCCCCCGACCAGACAACCTTTTTGCCTTTGATGGGGCCGTTGTGTTCCTCGAATGTCATGATGTCCGCCATGATCTGGCAAGGATGTGTCCGGTTGGTCAGCCCGTTGATCACCGGTACAGTGGCGTATTCGGCCATATCCAGCAGAGTCTGTTCCTCGAATGTACGGATCATGATCAGATCCACATAGCGCGACAGTACGCGCGCGGTATCGGCAATCGTCTCGCCGTGGCCCAGTTGCATGTCAGCGCCGGACAGTACCATAGTCTGCCCGCCCATCTGGCGCACCCCCACATCAAAGGACACGCGCGTGCGTGTCGAGGGTTTTTCAAAGATCAGGGCAACCATATGTCCCGCCAGTGGCTGCTCGGCGTCCGGTGTCCCTTTGGGCTTGCCAGCGCGTGCCGTTTTCATCGCACGTGCGTTGCTGATGATGTCCCGCAAGGCATCTTTTGGTGTCGTATCAATATCAAGAAAATGGGTCATACGTTTCGCTTTTGTTGGGCCGCTCTGGGCCAGTCAAATCAGAGGTGTGTCATCACTTGGACAAGGCGTCCTTCGCGTGTCGTCGCCAGACGTCGGTTCATGAAACCGGCTTGTCGGTAGATGCTGATTGTGCGGGTATCGGTCGTGCCGGGCCCCACAGCAACCATCGGAAACTTCACACGTAGGTTGCGGGTGTGGGCTTCGATGTATCCCACGGAATGGCCCTGCCCCAGAAAATCGTTGTCCCCCACAAAGGTCGCCATCACGCGCGCCCCGTGCGGCAGGTCCGCGTATTGCGGCAGGTCAAAGGCGCGTGCATCATGATCATGCAGGTATGCAAACGGATGATCAATAAGGCTGACCAGTTGCACATTTACTTGGGGGTCGTTCATATCTTTTTCGATCTGCGCAATCTGTCTGTCCGCATCAGGCCACCAGACTTTGACATGCGCCGTGTTGAGCCAGCGGCGCATCAAAGGCATGTCAGCCTCGGTCAGGGGACGGAAGGTATAATTACGCATTGGCCTCCTTTACGTGGGACGCCGCGGCATCAAGCTTGACTGCGGCAAGCGCAATGTCCTCATCGGGGATGTTCAGTGCAGGAAGCAACCGCACCACATTGTCGGCGGCCGGAACAGTCAGTACGCCGTGCGCAAAGCCTGCACTGACCACCTCAGTGTTGGTCGCCTTGCATTTAAGCCCCAGCATCAGACCCGCGCCGCGCACCTCTTCAAACACGTCCGGATGCGCCGCGACCAGCCCTTCCAGCTTTTGCCGCATCAGGCCCGCCTTTCGGTTCACCTCGGCAAGGAAAGCGTCGTCAGCGATGATTTCCATCACTTTTGCACCTACGGCACAGGCCAGCGGATTGCCCCCGTAGGTAGAGCCATGCGTGCCCGCACTCATGCCCGAGGCCGCCTCCTCGGTGGCAAGGACCGCCCCGAGCGGGAAACCACCGCCAATCCCCTTGGCCACCATCATGATATCGGGTGTGACCCCGGCCCATTCATGTGCGAAAAGCTTGCCGGTCCGGCCCATCCCGCATTGGACCTCATCGAGGATCATCAGGATACCGTGCTCATCACAAAGATCCCGAAGTCCCTTCAGGCAGGCATCGGGCAAAGGCCGAATTCCGCCTTCACCTTGTACCGGCTCGACCATGATCGCGGCAATCTTGTCCGTCGCCGCTGCGCGCAACGCGTCATGGTCGCCGAATTCCAGATGGGTAAAGCCCGGCAGAAGCGGGCCAAATCCCTTGGTCATTTTTTCAGATCCGGCGGCAGCGATCCCTGCGCTGGAGCGCCCGTGAAAAGACCCCGTGAAAGTGATGATTTCGGTCCGGTCCGGCTGGCCTTTGTCGTACCAGTATTTGCGGGCCATCTTCACGGCCAATTCACAGGATTCAGTGCCTGAGTTGGTAAAGAACACTGTGTCCGCAAAGGTTTTCTCCACCAAAGCGTCCGCCAGTTGTTGTTGCGCCGGAATATTGTAAAGGTTCGAGACATGCCACAGCGCGTTGGCCTGCGTTGTCAGTGCCTCGATCAATGCCGGATGCGCATGGCCCAGCGCATTCACAGCGATCCCCGCACCAAGATCAAGAAAGCGTCGCCCGTCGCTTTCCTTCAACCAAGAGCCCTGCCCAGACACAAATGTCAGGGGCGCGCGTGAATAGGTCGGCAGAATAGATGCGATCATGGCGATCTTCCTTAAACGTAGGCTCGATTGGTGCAGGACCAAACGAGAGGTGTCAATAATGTTAGGTGTTTACGATGGACGTGGCAAAAGGGCGGCGCAATTCAACGTCGGCGTCGGCTCATGATTTTTGCACAGGTCATCATGGAAGCGTCGTAGCCCAGTTGCCGCACAAATGGAAGACTCTAATCCCCGCGCCCAGAGACATCTTGTCGATCATCTGCGCTTGCAAGCGTTACCCGACAGGTCCACAGAAAGCGCATGACATTGCGTGCCACCAATCCACCTGTCGCAGTTGCGTTCATGCTGACGGCCACCGCCTTTATCGCGGCAACCATGTTGCTGGCCAAGTCATTGGGGACTGACACGCTGGGCCCACCGCTGCATCCACTGCAAGTCAGCCACGGGCGCTTCCTGTTTGCATTTCTTGCGATCGGCACGGCCGCTGCAGTCTTCCGGCCCAGAATTGCCAATCCGCATCTGGGATTACATGTCGGACGAACGCTTTTTGGCTGGGGTGGTGTGACGCTGATGTTTGCAGCCGTGGCCTTTATCCCCCTATCGGACGCCACGGCCATCAGCTTTCTCAACCCCGTCTTCGGAATGCTTCTGGCGATCCCGCTTTTAGGCGAAAAAGTGGGGCCATGGCGGTGGCTGGCGGCCCTGACCGCGCTGATCGGTGCAATGATCCTGCTGCGCCCGGGGCCCGGCACCTTCCAGCTGGCGGGGCTATTGGCTTTGGGGGCCGCGATCATCATGGGGATGGAGCTGATCTTCATCAAAAAGCTGGCAAACCGAGAGCCACCGTTTCAAATCCTGCTGGTCAACAACACCATCGGCCTGTGCATCGCAACGCTGGCCGTTCTGCCGGTTTGGACAATGCCGACATCAGCGCAATGGAGCGCACTGGCGTCATTGGGCATACTTATGGCCGCCGCACAGGCCTGCTTTGTCAATGCGATGGCGCGGGCGGACGCCAGTTTTATCACGCCATTCAGCTATGTCACACTGATCTTTGCCACGTTCTATGATCTCTTGATCTTTGATGTATGGCCCGATTGGATCAGCATCACCGGCGCTGCGATCATTCTGGGCGGTGCGTCACTCTTGGCTTGGCGCGAACGACATCTACGTGCCTAGTCGGAAACCGGTGAAAGATTGCTTGACTTGGTCAAAATCCAGCCATCTTTCTACTCTAGAGGAACCCGATGAGTGACGTCTACGAGTACCGCCGCGCCCCAAACAGGGGCCCTGTCTGGCTCGCCCTGATCGGGGTGATCGTTCTGCTTGTGGCGGTCATCCATTATGGTGCGACACAGCTGATCTGGCTGGTATGGGTGGCGGCAGCCATCACCATCGCCTGGATGATCCTGCCCAAACCCGTCTCGGGCATCCGGATTGACAACGATCATCTGACTTTGGCGGCATGGCGCAAACCGCGCCCTATCCGCCTCGACGATATCGCGCATCTCAGGGTCGATGATTCCGGCCTCGATACCCATGTCACCATTGTCTATCGCAACGGCAACGAGGAAGACGTCTTTGCCGGTGATCTGCCGGACGTGGATACGCTGATTTCGGTGCTGGCCGACCGCGGCATTCCTGTCCGCGAAGTCTCTTAGGCCTTAAGACGGTAACCGATGTGCATCCAGCGCAGGCAAATGCCCAGAACCACCACACATGCTGCCCCGACAACAACCAACCCGATCCAAGGGCTGCTGTCACTGACCCCGATCATTCCGTAGCGCACCCCGTCAATGATATAAAAGAACGGGTTTGCATGGCTAAGGTCTTGCATGATGGAGGGCAGGGCCTCGATGGAATAGAAGGTACCGGACAGGAACGCCAAAGGCGTGACGAGAAAGTTCGAAATTGCTGAGAGCTGGTCGAACTTATTGGCAAAAATCCCCGCGATCATACCCAATCCACCCATCAGAATGGAACCGAGCAGGACAAAAACCAGCACCCAAAGCGGAGCTTGCATCCCGACACCGAGGAACATTGCAGAGCCGATTGCGATGACCACCGCCACCAGCGCCCCGCGCGCTACCGCGCCGCCGATATAGCCCACAACCAGCTCAGCCGCAGACAAGGGCGGCATGAGCGTATCGACGATATTGCCCTGCACCTTGGCCGAGGCAAGACTGGACGATGTATTGGCAAAGGCGTTCTGGATCACGGTCATCGTCAGAATACCCGGAGCCAAGAAGACCATGAATGGCACACCCATGACATCGCCGCGCTGCGGCCCGATGGCAATCGTAAAAATCATCAGGAAAAGGCCCGCGTTGATCAGCGGAGCCATCACGGTCTGGGACCACACATTCATGAAGCGCTTGATCTCGCGGCGCATCAAGGTCCATGTTCCCAGCCAGTTCACCCGCCCGAAACGGCGGACACCCATCTGATTTGTCTCGGTCATCTTTCGTATTCCTTTCGACGCACCGGACATAACCGATTGACGCGGAATGGCCAGCCCTCTGGTTCAGGATGCAGGGGATTGCTACAGTTCCCCAGTTCACTGCGGAGGAACCATGCGCCTGCTTTCGATACTCCTGTTTTCCATTCTTGCCCTTCCCACAAAGGCCGATCAGATCGACGCGCCACTGCCTGCCCTTTATGTTGTTGTCGGGGTTGCGTCAGACGACCAGCTTAACATCCGCGCGCAGCCAGACGGTTCGGCGGCTGTCATTGGTTCACTGGCCCCCGATACACAAGGGATCGAGGTTGTCGCGCTTAGCCGCGCGGGACGCTGGGCGCAGGTCAACACCGCTGAATCGACCGGATGGGTAGCATTGCGTTATTTGCGCCCCGATGTCGTGATGCGCAGCCCGTTGGGCCTGCCGGTGGGGCTGCAGTGCTTTGGTACGGAACCCTTTTGGAACATGCGATTCTCTGATGCGCCGGTACTGACATTGGATACCCCTGAAACCCGGACAGACCACCGTATCACGTCACTCTCTCCCGCACCGGAATTTGTTGACCTGACACAGACCGGATTGCGCTTTCGCTGGCAGGGCGCATCCGCAACTGTCACGGCACATATCCTGCCCGGCACATGCTCGGACGGGATGAGCGACCGGATCTACGGGCTGCACTATGTTGACGATCAGGGGCCGCGCAAAGGCTGTTGCAGCCTCAACTAGGGCCGATTGTTGCGTCAGATCGCCAGAAGATGCGTAAAACCGGCTTGTCTGCCTTCACATCACCGGCGGCAGAGACTAATATAGCTTGGACCTGAACAAGTGGCCCGACCCTGAAACAAGCGGATCCGGCCAGAAAACCGAAGGAATTCATATGTCCTGGACAGACGAGCGCGTTGAGACGCTCAAAAAGATGTGGGGCGAAGGCCAGTCTGCAAGCCAGATCGCCAAGGAACTGGGCGGGGTGACCCGCAATGCCGTGATCGGCAAGGTGCACCGTTTGGGGTTGTCCAATCGTGCCGGTTCTGGCGGCGCTGCGGCCAAGGCAGCCCCGAAAGAAAAGCCGGCAGCAGCCACAAAACCGGCAGCCAAGCCCGCGCCGAAACCAAAGGCGGCCCCGGCCTCGACACCGCCAAAAGAAGAACCCGAACTCGACGAAAACGGAATCCCGATTTCTGCGGCCCGCCGCGCCATCATTCCGGCAGGACAACCCTTGCCACCACAACCTTCAGCCAATGAGATCAGCCCCGAGGCGCTGGCCAAGGTAAGCGAAGTGGAAAAAGCGTCCAAGCGGATCAGCCTTATGGAACTGACCGAGAAGACCTGCAAATGGCCTGTCGGCGATCCGGCAACGGATGATTTCTGGTTCTGTGGTCTGGCAGTGCAACAAGGCAAACCCTATTGCGAGGCCCATGTCGGCGTGGCGTTCCAGCCGATGTCGTCGCGTCGCGACCGGCGCAGGTAACAGGATTTTCGTCATGTAAGGTGGAACACGATCAACCTTACCCTCCACCAAGGCCGCCTTTCCGGGCGGCCTTCGTCATTACTGCCTCGCGGCGCGGGAACCACTTTCCCACTGTGCCGCCACAGTCTATATGCCGCGCATGACACAGAACCCGCCAAACCTCCGCCCTGACCTCGCCCCTACCGCGAAAATCACCGATCGCCCGCGTGCGGGCCAGCCGACGATCGGCATGGTCAGCCTTGGCTGTCCCAAAGCGTTGGTCGATAGCGAACGCATCCTCACCCGCCTGCGCGCGGAAGGCTATGCCATCAGCCCCGATTACGCGGGGGCCGAAGCCGTGATCGTGAACACCTGCGGCTTCCTCGACAGCGCCAA
>CAZTKF010000067.1:0-16772 GCA_964614205.1 uncultured Loktanella sp.
AATGGCCACGGCTGTCCGCGAACTGACGCGGTGTGATTTCGATGACACCTGTCAGTTTGGTTTGGTGTATCATACCGTCGCCCCCTTGGTTAAGTTGCAACTGTGGCTTAGTCTAAGTGCATGCAAAGGCTGCAAGCTATCCATTCCACAACAATACCCTGATCTCAACTGTCGGAAAAATAGGTTGGGGCTACGTTTGGAACGGCCCTAATGATCTGGGCCTCAAGTGCGTCCATGAAAGCATAGCGCTTGCGATAGAGCGAACGTTTGTTCGGCTTCACAGTGTTGAGGTCCCGCATTTGCGGGGCGACGTCAAAAAGAAAGAACTCTTCGTTGAGCTTGAGTCCGTTCCGGTCTCGCCAGATGGCATCGTAATCTTGGAGAAACCCCTTGGCCCCGAAAAAGGGGTGCTGACTGTACCGATGGGCCTGTGTGACGGCAAGAATCTCGACCACACCCACGTAGCGACAGATCATCTTGAAAGCCTCAAATAGAAAGTCGCGGGGACGTAACCCGTGCAAAGCTTTTGTCAGATTGCGATAAAGCTCAAGTGTACCTTTCTTTTTGCGACCCTGTATTCCTCCGACTACTGCCTGCAACCGCCCATCAGATGTCTCAAAAAAAGTAAACGCCAGCGAAAATGCGCGAAAATTTCCAATGAAAATGTTCAGCGCCAACCCACCTTCGCGCATGATCCATTGCGGTTGATCAATCACGAGTTGAAGATCAGTAAATTTGTCCGAAAGGTCCGAAAGCACCACTTTCTGATCTGGAGGGAAACGCCATGGTGCACCCAACGCATCAACAATACGGTAGTGCGTTGCAATCCGAGCGAGCCGTTCTTCAGCCTCCCAGGCTGAACATTGAAAAGGCCAAAGCACTGCACCGACAGTTTGGGGGCGCAGTTGTATCGTATCCGCAAGGGCAGTGCCTTTTTTCGGCTGAAGTAAGGGTTTCAAAGCGGTCTGATGATTGCGGGCACACCTCAGAAAGTGCCGGCGCATTTGCACTGCCCTAGGGTTCCACCCAGGAAAGCAGCGGTATGCCGCCTTCCGAAGGGACATCTCGGGCCCACGCATTGTTTCCTTTACCTTCTTCACTCTCTCACTCATACGTGGGTTCTTGGGGCAAGCATCGATATTCCAGCTCTTGCGGTAGCGGCACTAACGTAGAGCATGTTTCTTGTGTACACTAGCCGATGTTTCTTACCTGCATCTTAGGCTCCCCCGATGGGTTTTCTACCCACTTCTCTTCAGTATTCTATGAACGAAGGACAGGGGCAACAAAACACTCTGACGGACTTCGTTATCTTTGGAGTAATTCGTTATCTTTGGAGTAAATTGCTGCTTAAAGAGAGATGCCGCAGGCTTGGCGACAAACGGAAGAAAGGCACCGAATCCAGAAGCGCGCTTGGGCTGGGCAGTATAACTGCGGCTTCGTCGGTTTGAGATCACCTAATTGGCACTAGTGTGTGGGGCTTGAACACCATGAACGCAGCCTCAATCCACAATTAGTCAGCTATGGATTTTGGTACGCATCGGTGGAATATTGCCCTGACAAGATTTCCGAGTGAACCACAAGGGGCCAGAACTTGCACCGCCTTATTTATTCAGTTCCCAAACTGATCATCTGGGCGATGTCCATCTTTATCTTCTTCGTCATTTATCAGGATCACGCAATTGGCGGACATGAATGGAAGCAAGGCGACTGGCTTATCAATGATCTTGGCATAGCAGTTCGTAGAGGCACCATGGGTTCCGCTATCTTGCGTTTCTCTGCCGCAACTTCACTTGACCCGATTTTCGTTGTCACATCATTGCAAGCTTCTCTGTTTGGTCTTTGCATCGTCTTGCTGGGCCGCAGTATCAATCGAAGCAGCAGCCCCGGAACACTGTGGCTCTTGATCTTATCACCCGCATTCTTTGTCAATTTTTGGTCTGTCGACCCTGACGGGGCGCTGAGGAAAGAACTCGTCATCTTTCTTGCATTCACCCTTATGTTCTATGGGACAACCTTGAAAACTGTTTCAAAACCTCTTGTTGTTCTTTCTGCATTGGTCTTTGCAATTGCTGTGTTCAGCCATGAAGGCAACGTTTTCTTCGCGCCATTCTTTATATTCTGCTATTTCCTGATCTTTCAAAAGGGCCACATTTCTAAGCCTCTTGTGGTTATTTTGTCCTCGGTGATCCTGACGTCAGTCATAGGTGCAATTTTGCTTGCGCTGAACTACAGTGGTGTTGAAGACCATAGGCTGGTTTGCCAACCTCTCCTTGATGCGGGCGTGCGCCCAGGAATCTGCGATGGCGCGATTACGGCGCTGGAACTTGATTTGGGCTTCTTTCTCGAGGCAACGTTTTGGATGCTGCTTTCGCCCAAAGTATTGTCGTTTCTCTTAATGTACGTTTTGGCGGCCATTTCGATTTTGGCAATCGGATTTCATTTCTTCGACAAGAAGCCATTGTTCTTGGGAGCGGTTTGCTCTGCGTTCTTCTACTTGCCCCTCTATGTGGTCGCCGTCGATTGGGGCCGCTGGTTAAGCTTCCATGCAGCGGCAGTAATTTTTGTCATGTTAATTGTCTTGAGCTTGGATCGCGAAAAGTGGAAGAACGCACCGGAACTTCAACCGGGCCCATTCATCGCGCTAACCATATTTTCAGTGATTTGGGGCTGCTCTCACTTTGTCGATGTCAAGTGGGGAGGGATACTAGTCAAGACATTGACTGGAATCGCCAGCGCAGTCTAAGTGATTTTGGTAGGCGTTAAGACGACCAAGGCTGGAAAGGCAGAGATGAAATGAAGTTCTTTGCGACCTTCCCAGCTGGACTGATGTTTGTCTTCGGTTGGGCCGCTTATCTCCTGCTATTCTTTCCTGGGTTTATGACGACTGACACTGTGCACCAGCTTCTGGAAGGCCGCAGTGGTCAGATAAGTGATTGGCATACTCCGGCAATGACGTTGCTATTCGGTTTTGTTGACAAGATATATCCGGGCCCAGGGGGTATGCTTGTCATACAGGTCACATTAATATGGATCGCGCTCTGGTCTTTTTACCGGATCGGCATCGCTGATTATGCGCCCCGCTTGGGCGCGATGTTATTGGTTGCGCTCATGTTCTACCCAGCAGTGCTTGGAATAAACGGCGCTGTCTGGAAAGATACGCTCATGGCAGGCTTCGTCGTCGTGCTGGCTGCTGCCGTGATGGGCGCGCTGGAAAGACCGGCTCGGAAATGGCTCATGACGGCCATCGCCCTGTTTGCAGGTTTTGCCGTGCTACTCTTGCGCCTCAACGGAATCTTCCTGGTATTTCCTCTTATGGCGGCGTTAACACTCGCATATCTGCCTCATCGCGGCTTATTGGCAATGTTGGGCGCCCTCACGACCGGAGCCGCGGTTTCTATAGGGTTAACTCTATCGGCAATGGCGCTAAGCGAGAGACTTGCCACAAAGCATTTGGATGCAATCCTGTCGGTTGCCATATTTGATATATCCGGCACCATTGCCAATCTACCCGAAGGTGATCGACAAGAGGCCCTGTTCAGCCAACTTCCCGGAGCGCTAACAAACGGTCGCAACGCAGCCCGATTGGCCGCCACTTATAATTCACGCGACTGGACCGCAGTGTTTCGCGACAACCCGCCAGGGTTCAACGATGTGCAGCCATTTCGGACAACTTATGTAGCCGGCTTTTCTGCTCTAACGGAACCCGAGCGTGATGCCCTGTTCGACACCTGGATCAGGTCAATCACGACCGAACCCATAGCCTACCTGACCCACAGAACTGACGTCTTTCGCTGGGTGACCGGTTTCGGAAGATATCTATGGCAGCCTTCCCTGCTTGACCCGGGCGGCTACCCTGAAACGTTGCAAGCAGTTGTCGCGCCATTTTCAGCAAAGACAAGATTGCAGGCTGCGTTAGAAGGACTTTTTTGGAAGCTAAGCAACTATCCGCCATACAAGCCATGGTTCTGTTTGCTGGCTGCAGCACTGTTGCTCGCATTTCAACTTGTTTGGAGACGCGATCAAATTGTTCCGATAGCGATATGCATTTCAGTCGTTGCGCATATGTTTGGACTATTTCTATTGGCGCCGACGCCCGACTTCAGATACTCCCACATCATCTTCATTCTGACCGGTCTCGCGTTTGCTCTTACGCTGTGTCGACCGGTGCGAGCCCCTTGAAAGGCTCGGTCGCCCGCCGGCATTCAGACCTTCATCCGCCTTCAGCCGGATAGCCGCCCTGCAGACACTGAGATACCCTGACAATCCTAGAAATCCACTCGAATAATGGTGGATACCTTTCAGTTTGCCCGCATCAACAACGCGCGCCGGTAGCTGAACTACCTACAAATCTCGTTCATTCCGAGGGCATCTGATCTGAAGGATGTAGCCCGGGCTTAGTAAGGTGTCGAATGTTGCCAGTGGCGCATATTCGCAGGATCTTTCATCGAGTACGTTTCGAAGTCCAGCAGTTGCCCGCCCCGGCAAGCCCGGCCAAGAGGCATGTATGGAAGTCACGTAGAAGGTCCGGCCATCTGCGGGCGCAGCATCAAGTACAAAACGCGCCAATGGACGGAAATCGCCACGTGCGCGCAGGAGAACATACATCTTTGCCCAACCTATCGGATCGTTTCGCAGCATTTCTTCGATATGTTGCGAAAAAAGATCCTCGTCCATGCTGTTCCAATCTGTACCGAAGTAAGTCGAGACTATTGAGCCACTCTTTGTAGAAAGGGCTGGCGCATATGTATGGTGCGTGATCGGCGCGCCCTTTTCCAGCATCAACGGGATGAGCCGAAATGAGCCAAAGTAGTGTAACACATCCGATGGGGGCAGTTCGGCAAGGGCCGATACTATCTGATCGCTTGCACCTTCAACAATCTGCGGGGGCCACTTCATCACCACGCGCAAGCCAGTGCCTACAAGAACGAACGTTAGCAACGTCATTGATGAAAGCGCGAAAATACGCCGGATGTGGGTACCAGGAAACTGGAGGCAACCAACCACTGCACCGGCCAAGACAGGAAATATTCCCAGTATCCAGACCAAATGGCGCGAACTGACCGCGGGGTACTTGCCTATTGCAGCAAGCCCCAAGAACACTGATGAAACGACTGCGGTAAACAGCAGCAATCTCGCCAGCCCTGCTTGCTCCTGTCTGGCCAGCAAAACAATTGCGACCAGAGCAATGGCCAAAAGTACTATCAGAATTGCCAATCCTCTCCTCTGGAGCAGATCAGAGGCAGCCTCAAAGAACTTCATCACCGCTTCAGTTCCGAGCCTTCCGTAGGTGTCCGGAAATCCCGTAATCTGGATTTCGACCGCATGGCTCAACTGAACATAATAGCCGAAAGCTATGACTGCGACGATCCCCCCAAGGACGATCTCGCTCGCGCTGATTTGTCGGTGAACAAGGCGCATCGCAAGGAACACGGCCACGACAATGCAAGCTCCAACTATGGTTGAAACGCCCAGAACCAATCCGAGCAATATGACGGCGACATCACGCAAACCGAAAGCATCACCGGGGTCCTTCGCGTAAATCCACGCTGAAAATATCGCAAAACCGGCGAGGTCAAATGTGTAGAATTTCAACATGCTCGCGTTGATCAAGAACGATTGATGAGACAACAAGACGAACAGCCCAACAGCAATCAGAAGCGGGCGCTTACCAAAGGCACCCACAAGCGCCGCCAAAACAGCGCACAGTGTAAGCGCAATCAAGAGTACCCGCATCGTACGAATTGGCAGAGTGGAAATGGAGTGCATCAGCAGGTTGAAGAGCGGCGGTCCGGCCTGCTGCGCCTCCGGCAGTGGGCCAAAGGCCTGCGCCAGATTGTCCAACGGGAAGTTGATCAACTGGGAAATCTCATCAATCCAAATGCTGCGGTCAGTCCAGAAATACAATTGGACTGCGCCGAAAAGGAGAACAGCGACCAAGATCACCAAACCAAGCGGAGAAGCGGAACGAGCAGTCTTACCTGACATGGCAATCTTTCAAAGGCTGGTCGATATCAACACGAATTAATCGGAAAAGAAACGCCGACTCAAGGCGCAAACCGGCCCAAAGCTGCCGCAAGAGTCTGCCTGAGCACCGAAAGCTTACTCGAGATACCAGTAATCTTTGTTGGTACGGCAGCATTCAGGGGATAACGCCGCTGGACAGGAACCTGTGTCACTTTCATGCCAATCTGGCCCGCCCGTACAGTCAGATAGAAGAGCAACTCGTAGCGCTGGAACACCTCACGAAATGGCTGAACACGTGGATCAAGGAGGTAGCGCGCAGAATAGGCGCGAAACCCGTTGGTGGTGTCGGTAAACCAGTGTCGGCCGGCCAGGCTCAAGAGCGGGGCGTGGATCACGCGATTGGCTATTGTGCGTTCAAGCGGAGTGTTCTCGGCAACCCCACCTGGCAAGTACCGCGAGCCCTGAACATAGTCGAAACCTTGCTCGAGCTGCGCGATCATATCGTCCACAGCCTCAATGCCATCTTTTCCGTTGCCATCAATTGTAATGATGCCTCCATAACCCTCTAGCAAGCACCATGCATAAGCCATCCGCAATTGCGCGCTGAGTCTGCCATGGCCTGTTTTTGTAAGCACGACACGAACATTCACGCGAGCTATGAACTCTGGATCAAGTGACCCATCTGTCGATCCACCATCTGCAACGACAACATCAACTGGTAGCTCTGCTTCATAGATGCGCTGCAGTTGACCGCGTATTCGATCACCTTCGTTAATCACCGGAATGACCAAGGCGTAACTATGTCGGATTTCGAAAAACCTTTTGCATTCGAATGCGGGGATCTCCCAATCAGCCGATCCGGCCAAATGCTCAGTCTTGGTGTTCATGGCGAGGACTCCTTGGATGCATCAGGCGATTGGAAGACAAAGTACTTGCTAAGGCCATAGTTGACGCCGAACGAGACACCCGCGCCCGCCACCAATACTGGCAATGCATAGCTGTTTTCAAATATCCATGAAAGCAATGCGACGGTGCCGACCCGGACAGCGAGTGTCGCAGCAAGTGCCATGCCATAACGGGTCGCCCGCGCCGATGACAATCGCTGCATGCCAGCACGAAATGTCCACAATTCGTGCAGTACATAGTTCATGGCTGCGGCCGACACAAAGCCAAGCCCGGCAGCTAGCCACAATGGCAAACCCAATAGCCTGGCAGCACTCCAAGCCACAGCCAGGTCCACGATCAAACCGGCAACCGCAACTGCAAAGAAGCGCGCCACCTCCATCAAGCTGGCCGCTCTGCCAAAAGAAGCCCGGCATGCGCTCCTCGGAATTCGGCGCCTGTTCCACGCACAAGATCGAACAGGTCGTAGATATTATCGATCTTGCCGCCAAGTATTGACACCACACGGCTGTCGGCAGGCATCTGTTGATAGAGAATGGGCCGACCGTCGTCACGCTCGTTCTTGGTCAACACCGTTTTGATTTCATAGAGAGACTGCTGAGGTACCGCGCGGCTGATGCAAGGTAGGTAGCGTTGGGCATCCCGGATCATGAACTGGACCTGCGTTTGAGGCTGGAACTTCTTCAGATCTGCAAAGGCAGAACCCCGTCCAGTTTCGTCGCTCCAGCTGACTTGCGGAGTGTAGCGAACATGGGTGAGCGAATGAAGGCGTTTGGCAGGGTATGGCATGCAAGAGAAAAATGGCCCGTCCATTACCGTCACGCCAATATCGTGAAGCTCATCCGGGGGATCAACCAAAGCAATTTCTGCTAGTTCATGCTTAAGCTGGGCCCGGGGCAATCCTGCGCGACGCAGTACTTCATTGATCTGGGAGTAAGTGATGTTGAAGACGTAGCGCGCCTCCACTTCGGTACCGTCCGAAAGAGTTGCGCGTGCACGAGAGTGTCCGTCTTCAAGCTGATCAAGCATCATTGATCTGCGAACCTCTACTCCAGCGCGGTCCAACCTCCTTTCCAATTGGCCGCGTAGCACCTCATAATCGAACGCGGCCTCGGAACAGGCAAAAACACCTTCGACCATGTCAGGATTAAATAGGGCTGACTGGTTGGGAAGTGCGTCTCGAATCGGCGCACTGATGTCACGGAACATCCGAAAGAAGCGTTTGGAAGACACTTTCGAGCGTCGCCGCGCAATCGCGTAGATCATCTGGAAATCGTCCACCACTGCTTCGGGAAAATCGGCCTTGAAACGCCGGTGCAGCAGCATTGATCTCACCGCTGTCAACGCGGAGCGAGGGTAATGGAAGCCGGTGTGGACACGCGCCTGATTAACACGCGACGCGCGGTCCATCAGCAAGTCGCCCGCCTCCACCACCAAAACGTGATCAGATATTGAGCGGAGGTACAGCGCGAGGCAACAGCCATAGAAACCGCCGCCTACGATCAGATAGTCTACCTTCTGCGCGGTCATGCCCGCCAGTCTTCTTGAGGCTTCTCCCGTTCACGTTCCAAGTCGACATTCAGCTCTGAGGCTACCTTGCCAAACAGGTCAATCCTGTTTGTCTCGTGAGCGACACCATCAAAATCGTTGCTCTCCGCCCCCGCCAGCAACTGCTGCAGGCCTAAGCTCAAGCCCATAATAGACACACCCAGAAAGAAGGCCGTCAGACTCAACATACCAGAGAGCGTCAGCCAGCCGGAAGCGATGTCGTCGACAATAACCCATACCCCGAGCACGTAGATGCCATAGAAGAATCCCATAATGGCAAGAAAAGCCGAGGCAAGCGTCACCAGCATCAAGAGACTGGGCGCAACGTAGACCAACAGCTTTTGAAGCAGAACAAGCCGCCGATGCTGTTGGCCAGATTCACGCAAAGCGGGCATGTCATGCGGTGCTTTGGCAAAGGTCAGCGGCAAGCGGACGTCGCGTGGTGGGAATCGTAGCGCGAGGTCAGACGCGGGATGTGATAGCAAATGATTTAATAGTGTGCGCGGCACCGCGAGTGTTTGCAAATCTCGCAAACCAACCTCAAAACCAGACATCCGCCCCAGCGCGACCAAAGGCGCAGCCAATGCACGATTGACAACGCCGACAGAACGTATCGCGAGAACAGCGTGCTGATCAGCCGCGGCGGTTTCAATCATCGCGATAAAATCAATGTAAGCTAATTCAGCCGCATTTGCCATGAGGACCACATCGCCTATCGCCTCATCCGCGGCAATTACCCGGCGTCGATAAAACCCCGTCCCGTCGCGAACAGTGAACAAACGTAGATTGTCGACGCGCTGCAGCAGTCCGGTGTAGTCATCACGACTACTTTCGTTTGCGATGACAATAATCTCACGGAAGCGAAAACGCGCATCCAACTCGTTCGCCATAGCCGAAATACGTTCAAAAGAGGCTTCTTCTGGTGGCAAATGCCCAAAACAGACCGAAACCAATACGTCTTCGCGCAGGGAACTGGGTGTGGCGGGTAAACGTGGAGCAGTCATGCAGAAGCCTCCAGCATAGCGGCACGAGCCAGTGCAGCAAACCGATCCCGTAAGGAAGTCACACCACCCTCTGGACGCTTCATTTCAATTGATGCGGCCCCCGCGTAACCTGCGTCGCGCAGAGCAGACAGGACCGGCGCGAGTTTCGTGGAGTCATCAGGGGCAGGGGCAAGATAAGGTTCGCTTATGTGGACATGTGTCAGACGAGTGACCACTTCTTTCGCCCGCCCAGCCAAATCGCCGTAGACGCCATTCATATGCATTGCACCCAAATCTAATATCAGCGTCACAGCCGCGTGGTCCACTTGCGCTACAAAGGCTTCTGTTTCCTCCAGCGTAGTCAGGAAATTCGTGCCATAGGCAACAGGATTCGTTTCCATCGCAATTGATGTGCCAACCGCCGCAGCATGATCACCCAGATAATGGAAAGTGTCCGCAGCTCGTGCCCACGCATCATTCAATGACAAATCCTCTGGAATGCGGCGGTTTCCCGGGGAACCGAAAACCAGATTTGGGATCCCGTAGCGCCCTGCCAAATTGATGGCCCGTATCATACCTTGCACAAAGGACGCGTGCTCAGCCGCGTCCCCAAAAAGTGCCGCACCTTCCACGCCGAAAAGCAAAGACTGCATTGATACAAGCGACAAACCGAAAGCGGCCAACTCACTGATTGCAGCCTGAGCAGTCACATCATCTGGAACGAACGAATCTGTAGCCTTGCTGAAAAATAGACCCGGCGCAATTTCGAGCCCCACAAAGTTAGCCTCTGCCATCATTTCATATGCAGCAAGCCGCTCTTCCGGAGCCCAAGCAATATTCGACGCCGAGAGTATCATGATACATGCCGCTGTTCATTGAAAAATACAGTTAGTTTGTTCAGCACCGTTTCAGCATCTTCCAAGTAGGGTCCTTCACAACCCCATTGATGAGCGTGAATTGTCCGCATGTCCTCGTGGTGCAGCCTCGCTCCTGTATCCGCCATGTCAGCACCCAAAAGGCGGGCGTGAATATCAGCAGCACGCAACGGCGCGACCGTCAAGTGAACACAACTCAAACCCGCCTCTAGCGCCATTTGAATATCCTGCCATAGCAATGCCATATCGTAGTACTGAAAGGTCGAATTTGGGTTGTGAAACTGTGTGGCAGACGCACCTAGAGCACGCACTGCCGCATCAATGACGGGTCGCTGAAGATCGGCATTCAACTTGTCGCGGGCAAGGCGGTACATCTGCGTATCTTCTTCAAAGGTGTAGTAATCTGAAACCTTGCCGCGCAGGTCAGGTTCCAATTGTTCAATCAATGACTTGAATGGCGCTTCGGGCAGCATGGAAGGGAGAGGGTTCATGAGATCGAAGAGAAAGTTCTTCCTGAGCCCACGCCCGAACAATGCTGGCAGGCGGACCACAAGGCAGTCTTGAAAATGACTTTCGCAGAAGGCCTCTAGCAAGCGGCGATTGTGACCATAAGCGAGGTCCATTTCGAAAGCCGCCGTGCTCTCATCGACACCAGCTGCAAAATCGGCAAGTACCGCGATAGAAGAGATGAGTACAAATCGCTTGGTCCGCACCCTGCTCAATTGTTCAATCAACTTATCGATCGCATCTCGGTCACGGTCCGGATAACGATTGGCGATAAACATCGAACCCGGCGCAGCAGCACAAACAACAGTATCAAAGATCGAATGCCCAATAGTCTCGATATTTGAGCTATTGTATTTCTTGTCGAACACATGTTGGCGGGCAAGTGTGCCTCCCACGAATCCGGTATGTCCAATGATAGCATCATTCGTCATTCGACATTTACAACCTCATGCTTGGATTCCTAAATGCACCGCACAACATCGGGTTATCAGAAGCAACCGCGTATGAATAGCCGCAACTCGTGAGAGCACATCACGCGGAACGTGTTTGTGGGACCCTTGCAAGTGGGATTGTCTTGACCCTTCAAGACCCTTTAGGACAAAGACGTTCCTGACCATGCAAGACAATACCATTGGCGTTCAATAGAGCTCTGATCGAGGGCCCTGCTTTCTACTAAGGAACAGATTGGATGCGTTGAGGATATCTCGGCCTCGCAACCAGCTAGCAACTTTTTATCAACCCATGTGACGGGCTGGTGCTTCCTGCGGGTAGAACCGTTGAACTCAACACTGAGGCAGAGATAAAAAAATTGCCAACCGCATGTTGCATGCCTTTCGAGAAGGGTACCTTTGGATACTCAAAGAGCAGACAAAGGCCCCTTGACGACCATGTCCTGACGAGCTGATCTGACATTTTGTAGTCAATAGAATTTCACGATGGATTTCGCAGGTGTTCGACCTATGTTACAGGCACGTAGTCTTTTCACCTCGGAGTATCAGTATGAAGCGCGTCCGTTCCGCCATCTTTAGTTTTGCAGTAACTACAGCTTTGGTCACACTCGTTCCTGCAATCGCCACAGCACAAGTCGCACAAGACCGGATCATAGGCGCAAGCATGAACTCCTTGTTCTATAATGACGTCGAGTTTCAAAATGTCCCAAGATGGCTTGATCGCATGGCTGACGCCGATGGAGGCAAGAGAATTGCGGTACAGGGCACATATGATGTCAGGTCAAACAATCCGCCGAACTGGACCCAAAACTGGTTGCCTCATGTCGCATCACTGCACCTTCCTACTGACAGTGCAGCTTCTTGGTCCAGGGCAAATGCGGCCAACATAACAGACATGATTGTTGTCACGGATAATTTCTCTGGACCACCGGTGTACGTTGATACTGGAACTGACCCACGCGTGGCAGGACCTGTACCGATGCCAAACGCAGCAGACTGGGTGTCTGAAATAACGAACTCGGTCATTGTACCCTTCGAAACCAATACAGACGACAATCCAACATACTGGATATATGAAGGTTGGGCAGATGGAGGAAAAATCATAGCCGAAGACGGTACGGCGAATTCAAGAAACTTTGCCGCCTGGCGAGAGCGCACAACAGGTGGCTTTGGCTATGGTGAATGGTTCGATAATCTAGCTGCCGCCTTGCAAGAAGATACTCCGGCTGCAGCATCCCGCATCAAGGTCATCCCTGTTGCCAGGACAATAGTGTCGGTAATGGAAAATACAGCCGCTTCTGCACTGGCATCCAGTGACTGGTTCAAAGACGACTCGCCCCACGGGCGCGACACGCTGTATCTGCTTGCCGCAATGATCGTTTATACAACTCTTTACCAAGAACAGGCACCTATGCCTGACTTCACCGGCGCGCAAGTCAACGATGTGTTTAAGAATAACTATAACAGCATTGCTGCACACATCTTCGAGCAGATTTAGACACTCTCACATCAATGATGCCTCTCTCCCCTAACGGAGCTTCGTACACTAATCGATTGATAAGGGGCATCGTTCTTTTGCAATTTGACCGCCGACAGTGGACCTATGAAGATAATCGATAATCATTGGAACTTGCCGGTGGCGGATACTGGAAATCGAGACTATCTGCCAGCAACCGAAGCTCGAATCCAGCCGGTGTCCAGATCAGTCAATCGCATGACGCCTTTGCCCCCAAGGCCCCGGATAACAAATTGACACCCGACGAAGCAAAATCACAGCCTTGGGATGTCATCATTGTCGGTGCGGGGATGGGGGGTGGATTAGCAGGTCGTCGGTTGGCGGAACGTGGCTTGAAAGTGCTGTTCATCGAGAAGGGGCGAGCAGGATACAGGACCGAGCGACAATCATATAACTCTACCCCGGACGATCCAACGGCGCGGCAGATTCGCGGCTATTGGCCAAAACCTGTAGAGGCACATGATGGCACCGATGTATCACGCTATTTTGCGCCACTGGGGTCAGGCGTTGGCGGCTCCTCGGTCTTCTATGCAGCCGCGCTGGAGCGCCCGGAACCGCATGACCTTGACGATTTCTCCGACGCACCGCATCCCACCGGCGGATGGCCGGTGGGCTTTGATGCCTTTCTGCCCTATTTCCATCAGGCTGAAGACATCCTTTATGTCCGTGGCGACCCCGACAGCCTGTCAAGAAATCCTTCGCCCAAGCTTCGTCCCCCTCCGGAAATGACGCCGCAGGAGGCCGCAATGATGGCTGACCTACGCAATCGGGGTCTTCATCCCTACTATTCGCATATCGCACAGAAACGGCTAGAGAACTGTGGCAATTGCCTCGCCGGGAAATGCCCCCGTGCTTGCAAGATGGATGGCCGTTCAGCGGGCGTCGAGCCGGCGCTTGCCAGCGGCAAGGCTGCGCTCCTGACCGAGTGCGAGGTCGAACAGCTGCTTGAAGAACCCAAAGGTAAGATTTCCGGCGTCAAGGTGCGCTATCGTGACGAAACGGTCGTGCTAGAGGCCAATACATACGTCTTGGCAGCAGGATCATTCGGATCACCGACATTGCTGCTGCGCTCAACCGGACAGGATGCGTCAGGCTGCGCAAATTCCAGTGGATGGGTCGGACGCGGCCTCATGTTTCACATCGATAATTTTTTTGCCGTATGGCCACGAAGGGGCCAGAAACCGATCGGACGTAGCCGGGCAATTTCAACCCGCGACTTTTACCTGCACGATGGCCATCGGATAGGCCTGATACAGTCAATGGGCTACGAAGCAGACTACGGCACAATAATGCGTTTTCTGCTGATGCAATTCGAACGCTCGCGGTTTGCCAGCTTTACGAGACTGCGGCGCCTTCTGAATATCCCTGCACTGATTGCAGCCAAGCTTTTTGGCAATGCCGATGTATATGTCGCACAGATGGAGGACTTTCCGAAAGCCGAGAACCGGGTCGTGCTCCACACGGCCGATCCAGAGATCTTTACCTTTGAATACACGGTCTCTCAGGACGTGCTCACCAGACAAAAGGTGATGCGCCGCGCAATCCGTCGCGCCCTTGGCTGGTGGCGGATGATGTTCTTGTCAATCAAGCCAATCGTCAATGTCGGCCATCCACTCGGAACCTTGCGCTTTGGCAACAATCCAGCCGAGTCAGTGCTTGATCCTGATTGCAGGGCACATGATATTGAAAACCTATATGTTGCGGATGGATCATTCATGCCGACGTCGATGGGCGTCAATCCAAGCCTGACAATTGCAGCCAACGCGTTGCGTGTGGCTGATATCATCGCTGACCGCACAGTAAACACAAAGCAAGGGCATGCATCATGACAGATCTTAGCCAAGAAATCCGAACTGGGGTTGCTGTCGTCACGGGTGCCGGCCGTGGTCTGGGCCGTGAACTGAGCCGCGCACTAGTGAGAGAAGGCGTTCAGGTTGCGGGGATCGGGCGCGACACCGGATCGCTGGAGATGCTGGCCGCAGAATTAGGCAATTCATTTTTGCCAGTCTTGGCCGATGTCGCCGACGCTGAAGCCGTTGCAAAGGCATTCCGCGATATCAAGGCCGCGACGGGTCCTATTACTGTTCTCATCAACAACGCCGCTGTCTATCCGCGACGGGATATTCTTGATGAAACGCCGGAAAGCTTTGCAAGGACAATAAACATCAACCTTATGGGGGTGTTTCATTGCTGCCACGCGGCGCTGCCCGATATGCTGGACAAAGGTTACGGTCGTATCATCAACGTGAGCACTTTCGCACATCGCGCCCCTGCGCCGACAGCAGCTGCATATTCCGTTGGCAAGGGTGCCGCACATACGCTGACCAATTCCCTTGTCGCAGATCTGGGAGACAGGTTTCCAGACATTGTCATAAACGATTGGATTCCAGGAGAGCTTGCGACAGAGATGGGGCGACCGGAAGGAATTGACCCGAAACTGGCGGCAGAATGGGGTGTACGCTTGGCGCTCTGGCACGATCCGATGCTGACCGGCCGGCTCTTTGACATGAATGTCGAGTTGCTTGAACCGCTTCCATTGAAGCGCAGGTTGCTGAACAGGATCATAGGCCGAAAGCGGGTGCCTCTACGCGTGTCGTGAGCTTTCTATTTTGCCTACCAAAATAACTTCTCCCGTAACAGTCTACGAAACCGTCTCAAAAGTCACGCCGTCAGGGCGCACGAAAGCCATCGTAAGACGGCCGGTCGCATAGGCTCCCGTATCAATTGCTATGCGCCCATTGGCGATCATTGGCGCATCAACAATTGTATGCCCGTGCAAGACCCAAATACCGTCACTGCGCCGCAAGGTGTGAAAATCCGGATGACCCCAATGCAAGTGCTCTGGCTTCTGTTCTTCGATAGTCGCAAGAGGATCTGCCCCCGCATGAACGACAGTCACATTGCCAGATCGCCACATCGACGGCATCGATCGCAGCCAATCCAAAATAGGATTCCCCATAGCAGCGACCAACTGATCGCGCGCGATGCACATCCTCTCACCTTCGCTGAATGTGTCGACCCCTTCGACACCAAAACTGGAAAGCGTCTGCAAACCGCCATAGCGCAGCCATCTGCCACCGTATTTTTCTGGGTCCTCGATAAAGCGCAGCATCATCTGTTCATGATTACCGGACAAACAGATCACATCAGGTCGGTCGTGAAGCATATACAACACCTCAGCTGAATGATCGCCCCGGTCAACATAGTCCCCGACACAGACAACGGGCAGATCACTGGCTTGGCGTAGGGCAATACTCAGCAGGTCCGCGCAACCATGGATATCCCCGATCGCACAAAATGCCTGTTCAGGTGCGATGGCGGGAAATGCCGACTTGCTTGCCAGCTTGTCCAGAAATGCTCGGAGCATAGAGGTGCCTCGTTCTAGAGGGTGCAAAACACGCCGGTTTTCGCTTCATGGCCGCTGCCGTTTGTCACTGCCAGCCAATATGCACATAGTTTGAACCCCGATGTCCAATCCTTTGTCACATCGTGCCTGACTTCTCCGGAGGTCGCGGCATCCGGACCCTCAGGGTCTTGGCCGGTACCCCAGCGACAATCCGTCCGCCTTCTACATCCTTTGTCACAACACTATTTGCACCCACTTCAACATGGTCACCAATGGTAAGCGGACCGATCACCTTAGCCCCTGCCCCCAGGTCGACATGCCCACCCAACACGACAGAGGACGTCAGGGTAACCTGATGAAATATCTGGCAATTGGGGCCAATCCGTGCGTTGGGATGAATAATGATGCCCGTCGGGTGCAGAAGACGCAAACCACCGTCTATTTGCGTGCCAAGATGGATTTCCGACTGTGTCACGACCGACCAGAAACGACGCACCACGACCTAATATTTGCCTAGGGTGTGGACCCATTGATTTCCGCTTGGCGGCGTAATTCACGGTTCGAAAACCGAGCGATGAACATGTCTGATCTTTTCTGGCTGAGCGATGCGCAGATGGCGCGTCTGACCCCTTTCTTCCCGAAGTCCCACGGCAAGCCGCGCGTCGATGACAGGCGCGTGTT
>CAZTKF010000068.1:0-16503 GCA_964614205.1 uncultured Loktanella sp.
TGCGGCTGGGGGCCTTCGACGTGCTGATCGGGATCAACCTGCTGCGCGAGGGGCTCGACATTCCCGAATGTGGTCTGGTGGCGATCTTGGATGCCGACAAAGAAGGCTTCCTGCGGTCCGAGACGTCCCTTGTCCAAACCATCGGCCGCGCCGCGCGCAACGCCGAAGGCCGCGTGATCATGTACGCCGACCGGATCACCGGTTCGATGGAACGGGCGATAAAGGAAACCGAACGCCGCCGCGCCAAGCAACTCGCCTATAACGAGGCGCACGGCATCACGCCGCAGACGGTGAAAAAGAACGTCGAGGATATTCTGGCGGGCCTCTACAAAGGCGACGTCGACATGAACCGCGTCACCGCGAAGGTCGACAAACCGATGGCGGGTGCGAATTTGCAAGCGGTGCTCGACGGTCTGCGCGCGGACATGCGCAAAGCCGCCGAAAACCTGGAATTCGAAGAGGCCGCAAGGCTGCGGGACGAGGTGAAACGCCTCGAGACTGTCGAACTGACGATTGCGGATGACCCACTGGCACGGCAACAGGCCGTGGATAAAGCGGTTGATGACGCGCATAAAGCGTCAGGCCGGAGCACCGGCGGACGCGGCGGCATGCGCGGCGGGAAGAGCAGGTATGGGGGGAAAAAGAGGTAGATGGCAATATCTGGCAAGGAACCAGCGTAGGGTGGGTGAAACCCACGCGCGCGGATCGGCGGGTGAAACCGACGCGCCGGATACCCGTGGGTTTCACCCACCCTACCCAAAACCTTAACGCGCCATTCACCCTTTCCACCGGACGCCGCCTTGACCCATCCAAACCGCACACACGGTACGTACGGGTTCTGTACGGCTTGTGTACGCATTGCATATGCCACACTCCCCCGCGAAACCCCGCATGAACACGTGAGTCCCGCGCTCCCCTCCGCAATGGACCGCCGCCCCGACCGCGCGTTGCTTGCCCGCCGCTCCGATCCGCCTACATCCCTCTCATGCGCACCGTTTTCGCCTTCCTCCTCCTCGCCTCACCCGCAGCCGCGTGGGAGTTTTCGGCCTCCCCGATCTGCACCCTGACGGACACCCAAGCGGCAGGCGAAATCACCGTCACCTACGACCCCGCAATCACCGAATATGCCGTGACCGTGACCCTGCCCCAAGGGCGCTGGTCTGGTGATCCTGTCTTTGGCATGGCCTTTGCCGGTGAGCGTCCAATCAGCATCCAGACCGATCGCCACATTATCAGCCGCGATGGCCGCAGCCTGACCGTGAAAGACCGCGGGTTCGGCAACGTCCTGAACGGGCTGGAATTCAACAGCCGCGCCTATGCCGTGCTGGGAGAGACAACCATAGGGATCGACCTGACAGGCATCGGCCCCGCGATCAGTGCCTTTCGCGATTGTCCGGCGGAGAACCTTGCCTGATGGCAAAGCGCGACCCGATCAACTCCACGGATGACGCTGCCCGCAGACTGGCACGGGATATCCTTGACAGGGCCCGTTTCGGCGCACTTGCCGTGACCCACCCCGATAGTGGTGCACCCTATGTCGCCCGCACAGCGATGTTCTGGCACGATGGCGCGCTTCTGACGCTGGTTTCGACGCTGTCACTGCATACAAAGGCGCTTGCCGCGAACCCCGCCTGTGCTGCGCTGATCGGTGAGCCGGGTGATAAGGGTGATCCTCTTACACATCCGCGCATAACACTGATGTGCACAGCGCGCGAGGTTGATAAATCCGCATACAAAGCGACGTGGCTGGCAGCCATACCAAAGGCACAATTATACTATGATTTCAGCGACTTCAGGATGTACGCACTGGCGGTGTCCGAGGCGCATCTCAACGGTGGTTTCGGAAAGGCATTCCACCTAGGCGCGGGCGACCTGACCGTATAGCTTGCCCCGCCAGACAACCGTGCCGTCCCGCCATGTGCCGTCAAGCAGAACGCCTTTCTTCGCGGCATGCGGAAACTGGACCCGCCAGTCGCGGTACTTATCATTGCTCACAACACGCAGACCATGCTTCGTGGCCTTTGACAGGATCGATACATCCGCTATGACGCCTTTGTCTACGACATCGATATGCTCTTGCGGGATACCCAAAAGCGGGGCCAGTTTCGCCTCATCATAATAATGATCGTCAAGCACATAGCCGACGCTGGCATCGAAAAGCACAAACGGCGTATAGCCTGCGCGTTCAAGGCTGCGCAGCACTTGGGCGAGGACTTTGACAGAGGGCTCTGGCCCCCAATGCATCACGTTGGACCCATCCACGAGGATCGCATTCTGAGGGACTGGAATTTCTGCTGGTAGAGGTGCAACCGGTGCTTTGCGCGGTCGCGCAGGTGCAGGCCTTCTGCGTTTGCGTTTGGGGAGAAACCGCAAAAAGAGCAGCAAAAACAGGGCCGCAATACTGATAAGCTCTATCAGGTCCAGATCTTGCATGTTCGGCCCTTGCGCATAGAAAAAGGCGAAGGTTCAGCAACCTTCGCCTGTCTCTATCACCTAAAGGTTGTGGGCAATCAACCCTTGCCCTTCCACGGCACCAGCCATTTTTCGGCCTGCCGCATCAGCATATCAATGCTGAACCCGATGATGCCGATCAGGATAATCCCCATCAGCACGATGTCCGTGCTTTGGAATTTCGAGGCCACCATGATCATCATGCCGGCCCCTTTTTCCGCCGCGACCAGCTCGGCAGCAACAACGGTTCCCCAGCACACACCCATCGCGACACGCGCGCCGGTAAAGATTTCCGGAAGCGAGTTCGGGATGATCACATGGCGCATGATTTGCCACTTTGACGCGCCCAGCGAATAGGCTGCATGCACTTTGGAGATCCGCACGCCCGACACACCCGAACGGGCCGCAATCGCCATGATCCAGAGTGCGGCAAGAAACAGCAGGATGATCTTACCTACTTCACCGATCCCTGCCCAGATGATGACAAGCGGGATCAGGGCCAGAGGCGGCACGGGGCGCATGAATTCGACGATCGGGTCGAACCAGCCACGGAACCAGTTCGACAGGCCCATGGCATAGCCCAGCGGGATACCCACGAGTGCACCAAGAAAGAAGCCGACAATCACACGGAACAGCGAATAGCCAAGGTGTTCGGCCAGCGTCGAATTGCGGTAGCCGACTGTTGCAATCTCGCTCAGGCGGTTCCAGACCGCTTCGGGCGCGGGCAGCCAGATCGGCTCCATCTGCACGCCGGTTGACGGTATGATGTTTAGTGTCCCCTTGTCGGACATGGCCACACGCCCAAAGTCCACATCGACCGAACCACCGGGCGCAATCGCCTGACCATTGACCGCGGTGATGAAAGTATCTTCATCGCGGCCCATTTCGTCATTGCGGTCAACGCGCAAAAGCTCACTGCGGTAGACAGGGATCGCGATCGCATCATTCTTGGCAATGCCGTCACCTTCGGCGACTTCGGGCGTATCAACCTCTTCTCCGGTCGGATGCACAACCACCGAGACAGTCGCCGTATCGCTGTCGCCTGCAGGCGTGGTGATGGTGTATTCAAAGCTGGATTCACCCAGAAACGGCCCCGGTGCATGCATGAACCCAGGCAAGAGTTTAGAGCCGGTGAACGACCCCCAAAGCACAAAGATCAACACGATCGACACCACGGATGCCGCTGTGTTTGACGTCACCGCACTTTCGTCCCCGAATGTCACCGTTTTCAGTGATCCATAGTCATGTTTTGGTGTCAAAAGGCGCTTTATGCCGCTCCAGATCACCATCATAAGAAGGATGATCAGGACATAGCCGATGATATAGGGCGCCGCCGCAAACAGTGTGACCAGAACGGCCCAAAGCTCGGCCCAGAGATTTCCGATTAGTTCCATTATGCGTCCTCCGTCCGGCCCATGATTTCTTCTTCCATGTCCCAGATCATCCCGAGAATTTCCTCGCGCGTTTCACCAAACTTGGGATGCTTTTTCACTTCGCGCAGGTCCTGACCCACGCCCATTTCGGCAAATGGCAGGCGGTATTCGGTGTGAATACGGCCCGGACGCGGGGCCATGACAATCAGGCGCTCACCCAAAAGCAACGCCTCTTCGACCGAATGGGTGATCAGAATGATCGTCTTGCCGGTTTCTTTCCAGAGCTTCAGGACAAGACCCTGCATCTTTTCGCGCGTCAGCGCATCAAGCGCGCCAAGGGGTTCGTCCATCAAGATGACATCGGGTTCATTGGCCAGACAACGGGCCAGCGCCACACGTTGCTGCATCCCGCCGGACAGCTCATAGACTGCCTTTTCCTTAAAGTCCTGCAGCCCCACGACATCAAGCAGGTGATCCACGATCTGGGCTTTCTCGGCCTTGGGCATCCCCTTCATCGAGGGCCCGAAACCCACGTTTTCCCGCACGCTCATCCACTCGAACAACGCACCTTGCTGGAACACCATCCCGCGTTCGGCGTCAGGTCCTTTGACCACATGGCCGTTAAGCATGATTTTCCCGTCGGTCGGGGCCAAAAAGCCCGCAACGATGTTCAGAAGCGTTGTCTTGCCACAGCCCGATGGGCCCAGAACAGAGAGCAGTTCACCTGCCTTCAGATCAAGCGAAACGTCCTTCAACGCCTGCACTGATGTCCCGTTCGGCAAGTCGAAACGCATCGACAGCTTTTCAATTTGTAACCCTGACATGGCGTATCCCATTGTTTCCCCTGAAAAGGTCTGCACGCACGCAAGCAAAGCTTTTCACGAGAAAAGATGGAAGAACTGGCGCGCAGGGTCCCCGCGCGCCAGCAATCGGGTTTACATCGCGCTGACGGCCGTCAGCGGGCCAGTGTTCACTGCGCCTTCATAGCTGTCCAGCGACGACGGGATCGAACCGGATTCAACAAAGACATCTGCAACACCCTTCATGAAGGAAGGTGCCGCAGCGCCAAGCCATGCATCGGACAATTGCGTCGCAACGTCCGGAAATACGAATGTTGCCATCGTTTCTGCGGTTGCCTGCTCGTCCATACCTGCATCCTGTGCGATGACCGGTAGCATTTCAGCAACACCGGAGCCGTCATTCCAGGCTGCGTTCGCATCAGCAGTCACTTGAAGGAACTTCGCAACCAGATCGGCGTTCTCGGCGACGAACCCTGCTGGTGCAGAAGTCACGTCGAATACCAAAATGCCCAGCGCTTCTTTCTCGGCACCGGTCAGCAGCACATTGCCGTGCTCCTTCATCCGGCGCAGCGCACCGCCCCAACCGCACGCCATATCGACCTGCCCCTGTGCCAGAGCCGCCGCACCTTCGGCAGGTGCCATGTCAACGACGTCAAGCGAAGCAAGGTCTACACCAAAATGGTCCATCTGGCGCAGGAAACCGTAGTGCGCAGCCGTACCCAGTGGCACAGCGACTTTCTTGCCTGCCAGTTCGTCGGCGCTGTCTGCGTCAATCTCGAGGCCGGAAGATACGACACAGTTGTCGTTTTCAGCGTATGACACTGCAACGTCGAGGATCTGAAGGTCCTGACCAGCAGATGTCGCCACAACGAAAGGTGGGACACCCTGGCTGACCGCGATCTGCACGTCACCGGATGCCATCGCAGCCGACATGGCTGTACCGGAATCGAAGCTGACCCAATTCACCTTAACACCCAGTTCTTCGTCGTAGGTGCCATTTACCTTGGCGTACTGGAACGGCATCGGCCATTCGAGAAAGTAAGCGACAGTGATTTCGCCATGACCTGCGGCGAAAGTCTGGGTGGCACCTGTCATCATTGCAACACCAGCAGCAGCGCCCATAAGTGCGTTCTTGAGGTTCATTTTTCGTCTCCCATGTTGCGACCCTTTGCTTGAAGGGCACGCTTTACCGACGGTTTTCCCGCCTTGAAGTGTTAGCTGAACATGAAAACCCTTGGGTTCCAAGTCTGAACATACCCAGCCGGTTGTTTGACGCCATCTTGACGCCGGATTGGCCTCGCGCCTCCTGTGAATGCACAGTGAAGCGGCAAGTCGTTGACTAGCGAAAGAAATTCATGCGCGTAGGTCAATCATGGATATTTGCCCAAGCGGGGGCGGAAAATTCTCTGGGCCCTCCCAGATTTGAAATTTTACTCATGTTTTTCAGTGTCTTGATATAGGCATCCAGACAGGTTCATTGATCAGTGATCGGCTATTTGGCTATACTTGTGCGGTCAAACTGGCCCTATTGAGAATGCCACTCATAAAGGCAAGCTGCAGCAATTCTGGGCGGAACTGTTTTTTGGATTCGCGCCGCCCTTCCCCGTACATTGATGGAGTATCGGACATGGACACGCAGACATTCGCAAACGATCCTGAAAATGTGATCGAAGCTGACCGGGCACATGTCTGGCACCACCTCAGCCAACATAAGCCATATGAAACAATTGATCCCCGCATCATCGTAGAGGGCAGAGGCCTGCGCGTGTGGGACATCAAGGGCAAAGAGCATATTGATGCGGTCTCGGGCGGTGTCTGGACCGTAAATGTGGGCTATGGCCGCGAACGTATCGGCAAGGCGATCTCCGAGGCCGTAACAAAGATGTGCTTCTTCGGCGGCACCGCAGGCACAATCCCCGGCGCGCAGTTTGCCGAAATGCTGACAGACAAGATGCCGGGTCTTGACCGGGTCTATTATGCAAACTCCGGATCCGAGGCGAACGAGAAAGCGTTCAAGATGGTCCGCCAGATCAGCCACAAGCACTATGGTGGCAAGAAACAGAAAATCCTGTACCGCGAGCGTGATTACCACGGTTCGACAATTGCCACGATGTCGGCTGGTGGTCAGGACGAGCGCAACGCGCAGTACGGTCCATTTACGCCGGGCTTTGTGCGTGTGCCACATTGCCTTGAGTACCGTTCGCAGGATGGATCAGTCGGGGAAGAGTATGCAGCAAAGGCGGCGCAGGCGATTGAAGATGTGATCCTTGCCGAAGGTGCCGATACTATCGGTGCGCTCTGCCTTGAGCCGATCACGGCAGGTGGTGGCATTATCGTGCCACCCAAAGGGTATTGGGAGCGCGTCCAGGAAATCTGCAAGAAATACGATATCCTGCTGCATATCGACGAAGTTGTCTGCGGGATCGGGCGCACCGGGACTTGGTTCGGCTATCAGCAGTTCGGGGTCCGGCCCGATGTCGTGACGATGGCAAAGGGCGTGGCCTCGGGCTATGCGGCGATTTCATGCTGCGTCACAACGAACCGTGTTTTCGAAATGTTCAAGGACGACACGGATCACCTTGGCTATTTCCGCGACATCTCGACATTTGGCGGCTGCACCGGCGGTCCGGCAGCAGCAATCGAGAACATGAAGATCATCGAAGAAGAAGATCTGCGCGGAAACTCGGTTGCGATGGGTGAGCACCTGAAAGGCAACCTTCATGCTCTGATGGAAAAGCACAAATGGATCGGTGACGTCCGCGGCATGGGCCTTTTTGCCGGTGCGGAGCTGGTCAAGGACCGCGCCACCAAAGAACCTGTCGACGAAAAGCAGGTCGGCGCGATTGTTGCGGACTGCATGGCGCAAGGCATCATTATCGGCGCGACGAACCGCTCTTTGCCCGGCTATAACAATACATTGTTGTTCGCACCGGCACTCGTTGCAACTGCCGACGATCTGGATCAGGTCACCGCCGCCGTGGACGAGGCCATCACCCGCGTCTTGGGCTAGGTCCCGTTTGGTGCAGGAACCGCATGTTCCTGCACCAGCGCTATGTCAGAGGCATGGAGCGTCTTGGATGTGGCATAGGTCGCAAGGCACATAACGCCGAGCGCAGCAATGAACGCGATTTGCAGCAGCTTCATGGGTCTTCTCCGCGTAGGTCTGCCAATCAAACGCGCGACAGTCGCTTTTCCGTCGAAATAACCTTGGTTTTCGCTGAAAATCTTGCGCTCAGCGTGACAGCATGACTTGAAGTCCGGCAAGCTTAGGTCCAGTCTGTGGCCCTAACTAAGGCCAGACTATGTCCATCTCCGTCGAAACATTCTTTCTTGATCCATCTGCCGAAGGCACGCTGCAGGCGCGTATTCAGCAGATGGTTGCGCAAGGCATCCTTGCCGGGCGGTTCCGGCCCGGTGAGCGGCTGCCGTCATCGCGCAAGATGGCCGCGCATCTGGGGGTGAGCCGGATCACGGTGACACTGGCCTATACCGAGCTTGTGGCGGACGACTATCTGACATCGCGCGGACGGTCAGGGTATTTCGTGTCGGACAATGCCCCCGAGCCACCCGCCTTTCCCGCGCAGCGTTTCAGCACCGGCACAGTGGATTGGGCGCGCACGATCGGGCAGCGGTTTACCCCGGGCCTGAGCCTTGACAAGCCGGCAGACTGGGCCGACTACCGCTATCCGTTCATCTATGGACAAACTGACAAGACGCTGTTCGATAGCGCCAACTGGCGGCTGTGCGCGCTACGCGCCCTTGGGATGCGTGATTTCAGCGCGCTGACGTCAGACTACTTTGATGGTGACGATCCGCAGCTGGTGGACTTTATCGCCCGACAGACACTGCCCCGCCGCGGCATCCTTGCGAACCCTGATGAAATTCTGGTCACGATGGGTGCACAGAACGCGCTTTGGCTGTCTGCGCAGGTGCTTCTTAACAGCCGCCGCCGCGCGGCGATTGAAGATCCGTGTTATCCCGCTCTTCGGACGATCCTCACCCAGTCCCGTTGCCAGTTGAGCATTATACCCGTTGATGAGGATGGACTTCCGCCCGAGGATTTGCCCGAACACACGGACGTGGTCTTTACCACCCCCAGCCACCAATGCCCAACAGCCGCGACAATGCCACTGGCGCGGCGTCAGGCACTCTTGGACAAAGCCGAAACAGAAGACTTCGTGATCGTCGAGGACGATTATGAATTCGAGATGTCCTTTCTCAATGCGCCGTCCCCGTCCCTGAAGTCGCTCGACAGGAACGGACGTGTGATCTATGTCGGCTCCTTCTCGAAGTCCCTTTTTCCCGGTCTGCGGCTTGGCTATCTTGTCGGTCCCGCCCCCTTCATCCGCGAGGCACGCGCACTGCGGGCCACCGTGCTGCGGCATCCGCCCGGACACATCCAACGCACTGTCAGCTATTATCTTTCACTGGGTCACTACGATGCGCTCGTCCGCCGTATGAGCAGGACATATCACGAAAGGCGTCAGGTGATGGTAGACGCGCTCAGCGAACATGGCCTGACCATCGCAGGGCAAGGCACCTACGGTGGTTCGTCGGTCTGGCTTAAGGCTCCGCCGGGCACAAATACAACGGATCTCGCCACGGTGTTGCGCAGCAAAAGCGTGCTGGTCGAGCCGGGTGCGCCCTTCTTTGCCGGCGAAAATCCGCCAGAGGAATATCTGCGTCTGGCCTATTCCTCGATCCCGTCTTCGCGGATACCGGAGGGAATTCGCTTGATTGCCGAGGCAATCCGAAGTAGCTGATTTTTGAGACTTGAAGTCTCAAAATAATTTACGCTGGACTTAGGGACGCTGAGCAATTGGACCTAACGCCGGTCAGTTGCAGAACGTAGTGTCACCGCAGCGAAAAGGGGGGATTCTGCACCCTCGTTTTCTATGGAATTTTAGGGAAGGACCCACCGCAATGAAGATGACCACTGAAGAAGCATTCGTCAAAACGCTCCAGGCACATGGCATTCGCCACGCTTTCGGGATCATCGGTTCGGCCATGATGCCGATCTCTGACATTTTCCCCGCAGCGGGCATCACATTCTGGGACTGCGCCCACGAAGGCTCTGCTGGCATGATGGCTGACGGTTACACCCGTGCAACCGGCGAGATGTCAATGATGATCGCGCAGAACGGCCCCGGCATCACCAACTTTGTCACTGCCGTGAAAACCGCTTACTGGAACCACACGCCGCTTCTGCTGGTCACGCCGCAGGCCGCGAACAAGACCATCGGTCAGGGCGGTTTCCAGGAAGTCGAACAGATGAAACTGTTTGAAGACATGGTCGCCTATCAGGAAGAGGTCCGTGATCCGTCCCGCATCTGCGAGGTTCTGGCCCGCGTGATCGCCAAGGCCAAGCGCCTGTCCGGCCCGACCCAGATCAACATCCCCCGCGATTTCTGGACCCAGGTGATCGATGTGGAAATTCCACAGCCGGTCGAGTTTGAATCCAGCCCGGGCGGTGAAACTTCCATCGCGAAAGCCGCCGAGCTTCTTTCCACTGCCAAGTTCCCTGTGATCCTGAACGGTGCTGGCGTTGTTCTGGCCGAAGGCGGGATCGAAGCCTCCAAGGTTCTGGCCGAAGCGCTCGACGCACCTGTCTGCGTGGGCTACCAGCATAACGACGCGTTCCCCGGCAACCACCCGCTGTTTGCAGGTCCGCTGGGCTACAACGGGTCCAAAGCCGGCATGGAGCTGATCAGCAAGGCAGATGTCGTGCTGGCCCTTGGCACACGCCTGAACCCCTTCTCGACCCTGCCCGGTTACGGCATCGACTATTGGCCAACAGATGCCAAGGTCATTCAGGTTGATATCAACCCTGACCGCATCGGCCTGACCAAGAAAGTCACCGTCGGCATCGTGGGCGATGCCGCCAAAGTTGCCAAAGGCATCACAGCGCATCTTGCAGACACCGCAGGCGACGCGGGCCGCGAAGAGCGCAAGGCGATGATCGCGCAGACCAAATCGGCATGGGCGCAGGAACTGTCCAGCCTTGACCACGAGCAGGACGACCCCGGCACCACATGGAACGAGCGTGCGCGTCAGGCCCGTCCCGATTGGATGTCACCGCGTCAGGCGTGGCGCGCCATTCAGGCGGCAATGCCGGAAAACGCGATCATTTCCTCCGACATCGGCAACAACTGTGCGATCGGCAACGCCTACCCGAGCTTCCCCACGGGGCGCAAATACCTGGCCCCCGGTCTGTTTGGTCCTTGCGGTTATGGTCTGCCTGCCATCGTCGGCGCCAAGATCGGCCAGCCTGACGTGCCGGTGATCGGCTTTGCCGGTGACGGAGCATTCGGGATTGCCGTGAACGAACTGACAGCAATTGGCCGCGAGGAATGGCCTGCCATCACGCAGATCGTCTTCCGCAACTACCAGTGGGGTGCGGAAAAGCGGAACTCGACCCTGTGGTTTGACGACAACTTTGTCGGCACCGAACTGGACATGAAAGTGTCCTATGCGGGCATCGCGCAGGCCTGTGGCCTGATCGGCGTGCAAGCCAAGACCATGGAAGAGCTTACCGCAGCACTGAATCAGGCGATCAAGGATCAGATGGAGAATAACAAAACCACACTGATCGAAGTCATCCTGAATCAGGAACTGGGTGAACCGTTCCGCCGTGACGCGATGAAGAAGCCTGTCAAGGTGGCTGGCATCTCTGCTTCCGACATGGCAGCCGAATAGGTTTGCCATTCGACCTAGGCCCCGGCACTGCGGCGGCCCTTGCACTTGCGTTGCTTGGGGCCGCCTATGTCCGAGGCTATTCGGGTTTTGGGTTCTCTGCGATATTCATCGCTTTTGCCGCCCTTGTGACCAACCCGCTTCCTCTCATTCCGGTAGTCTTTGCATGCGAAGTGTTGATGACAGTCTTTCAAGCCCGTGGCATTCGCGGTCATGTAGACTGGCGACGCGTTCTGTGGCTACTGCTGGGCGCTGCGGTAGCACTGCCATTTTCGGTGCGTGTGATCCTTTCGGTGGGCGAGGAAACAGCCCGCATTACGATTTCCGCAATCATACTGGTTTTATCACTGGTCTTGCTGACAGGATGGACGCTCAAGACCCGCATCGGTCCGGCAGGTCACGGCGGTGTCGGCGTCCTCTCGGGCATCTGCAACAGCGCAGGGATCGGCGGATTGCCGGTCGCCGCCTTCATGTCGGCCCAGCCGATCGAGGCGGCAATATTTCGCGCGACCATGATCGTCTATTTGACCGGTCTGGACCTGATCACCTTGCCGTGGCTTTGGGCCGGAGGTCTGGTGTCATGGGACACCGCAATCGCTGTCGGCATGGCCTTTCCGATCCTCGGGATGGGCATTTGGCTGGGCAGCCGACAGTTTCTTTCCGCTTCTCCTTCGACATTCAGGCGATTTGCGGTGATCCTGCTGCTGGCTCTCTCCGCCTTGGGCCTGCTGCGTGTAATCTTAAGGATCTAATATGACGTCTCCATTCCTCTCGAACCGTGAAGCGCAAGTGCCCGCTGACCTGATCGCCCGCGCGCAAGGATTTGGCGCCCCACGCGTCGCTGTTGCCCGTGCCGGGTCGCCTCTGCCGATGGAAGCCGCCGAAGAGGCAACCAAGGCAGGTCTGATGGTGCCGGTCTTTGTCGGCGAAGCGGATATGATCCGCGCCGAAGCCAAACGGCTGGACTGGGATATTTCGCCCTATGCGCTGCACGATACAACCGGCGAGGAAGAAGCGGGACGCACCGCAGCGGCGCTTTGCGGCGCAGGTGATGCCGATGTCTTGATGAAGGGGCAGTTGCACACGGACGTCTTCATGAAGTCCGCTGTTGCCCGCGATGCCGGTCTGCGAACCGGTCAGCGGTTCGTGCACATCTTCCATATTTCACATCCTGACGGTGGCAGACCGATCCTGATTTCGGATGCCGCCGTAAACGTCGCCCCCGATCTGGCAACGCGGCAGTCATCGATCGTCGAGGTCAAGAAGCTGCTGAACAAGCTGGGCAATGAGCGCCCGAAGATCGCGATCTTGTCCGCAACCGAAAGCGCTATCCCGTCTGTCCCGTCATCCATGGAAGGCAAAGAGCTTGCCGATTGGGCGCATGCTGAACTTGACGGGATTGATGTATCAGGCCCGCTTGCCTTTGATCTGATCATGTCACCCAAAGCTGCGGCTACCAAGAAGCTGACCGATGATCCTGTCGCGGGCCACGCCGACGCCATCATCGTACCGGATATCGTGTCGGGCAATGCGCTGTTCAAAGCATTTGTCTATCTTGCCGGCGGCTGTGCTGCCGGAGTCGTCACCGGAGCGAAAGTCCCGATCCTTCTGACATCGCGTGCCGATCCTCCGGCAGCGCGGATCGCATCTGCCGCCCTTGCGGCCATCAGTTGCGGGTTGCCAAAGTGATCCTTGTTCTGAACGCAGGCTCTTCCTCGTTGAAAATCGAGGTGTTTGACGAAGGGTTGACCTCTGTCATTTCCGGCCGCGTGACGAACCTTGGCACGGCTGGCGAACTGAAACTGGGCGCGACGACTTCGCAGGTGGCCGCCAAAGACCATGCACAGGCGCTGCAACTGATGCTTGCAGCATTGCACGAGGCCGGATTTCCGCTCACGTCCTTTGCAGCGGCAGCGCATCGCATCGTCCACGGTGGCGCGGTCTTGACCCAGCCTGCACGCCTGCGCCCGCCGGTGATTGCCACTATCGAAAGCGTCATCCCGCTCGCACCGCTCCACAACCCCAACAACCTGGCAGGCGTCTACGCGCTGCAGCACATGGCCCCTGATCTGCCGCAATATTGCAGCTTCGGGACGGCGTTCCACGCCACCAACCCCGAGGTCGCCACGCGCTATGCGATCCCGCAGATGCACCATGATGCGGGCATCCGGCGCTATGGTTTTCACGGGTTGTCCTATGCCAACATGGTCGCCGACTTTGGCGACGAACTACCCGAGCACCTGCTTGCTTTCCACCTTGGAAACGGTGCCAGCCTTTGTGCCATCCGGAATGGCAAATCAATTGCTACATCCATGGGATACTCTCCTTTGTCCGGCCTGACGATGGGCACACGGTCGGGTGATATAGACGGCGCTGCGGTCCTGCGGATGTCCAAGTCATTGGGCGAAGATGAAACCGACAGGATGCTGAACAAGAATTCCGGACTTCAGGCACTGGCGGGCGACAACAACATGAAAAGACTGCTGGAGCGCGAGGACGACGCCGCCAGATTTGCAGTGGAACACTTCTGCTATTGGGCTGCACGCCACGCCGGGTCCGCCGTGGTGGCTATGGGCGGTCTTGATGCAGTTGCCTTCACCGGCGGGATTGGAGAAAACGCGGCCCCCATCCGTGACCGGATCATGGCATTGCTGTCATTCTTTGGCAATGTGCCTGTGCATGTCGTCGCAGCCGATGAAGAAAAGCAGATCGCCCGCGATGCCTTTCGTCTGATTGCAGAGGGCCGCTGAATGTTTGAAGCCCTTCTGACAGCCACCGATCTGACCGGACAGGAATTCCTGATCCTGACGGCAATCGTCATTGTAGCCGGTATCGTGCGCGGGTTCTCGGGCTTTGCGCTATCGGCCATCGTCATGGCCAGCGCTGTCATCATCCTGCCGCCCGTGCAAATCATCCCGATCTGCTGGTGTCTGGAAATGACCGCATCGGTCCTGATGGCCAAAGGTGGCTGGCAAGAAGCAGACCGCAGCGTCGTGCTTGGTCTGGTCATTGGGTCGACACTGGGTGTGCCTTTTGGACTGCTGTTGACGACATCCATCTCGGTCGATGCCAGCCAATTGGTTGTGCTGACACTGATCATCGCGCTGGCGGTCACGCAACTGGCCAAGATCCGTCTGGCATTCCTTGCCACCAAGCCCGGCTTGTACGGTTCCGGTTTCGCCGCCGGGGTCGCCACCGGACTGGCAAGCGTCGGTGGCATGGTCATCGCCATTTATGTGCTTTCACAAGACGCCCCCGCCGCAAAAATGCGGGCGGCACTTGTCCTGTTCCTGTTCGTCAGTTCCCTGACCACATTTGTCACGCTGCTGTGGTTCGGTGTGATGAACAGCACCGCCGCCGCGCGCGGCCTGAGCCTCGCCATCCCGACCACCATAGGCGTCATGGTCGGTCAATGGCTATTCATACCACGTTTTGCCGCCTACTATCGCCCTCTCTGCCTGTCATTGCTTTGCGCTCTGGCAGGCGCAGCACTTGTCCGTACGCAACTCGCTTGAAAGGCCTTCAGATGTCACTTGATCAGCCCCAACTTGATACATCGCCCAAAGTTTCGGACGAAGTCCGCAAGACGACCTGCTACATGTGTGCCTGCCGCTGCGGCATCAACGTGCATATGAAAGACGGTAAGGTCGCCTATATCGAGGGCAACAAGGATCATCCCGTCAATCAGGGTGTACTATGCGCCAAAGGCTCTGCGGGCATCATGCAGCACAACGCCCCGTCGCGCTTGCGTGCGCCACTGAAACGCGTGGGCGAGCGGGGATCGGGCGAGTTCGAGGAAATTTCGTGGGACGAGGCGCTAACACTGGCGACGGAATGGCTGGCCCCGGTGCGCGAAAAGCACCCCGAGAAACTGGCCTTCTTTACAGGGCGTGACCAGTCGCAGTCTTTCACCAGTTTCTGGGCGCAGGGGTTCGGTACCCCGAACTATGCCGCACACGGCGGTTTCTGCTCGGTCAACATGGCGGCTGCAGGTATTTACACAATGGGCGGTGCGTTCTGGGAGTTCGGCCAGCCCGATTGGGACCATACCAAGCTTTTCATGCTGTTCGGCGTGGCCGAAGACCACGACAGCAACCCCATCAAGATCGGACTTGGCAAGCTGAAAAAACGCGGTGCGCGGGTGATCGGTGTGAACCCTATTCGCACCGGCTATAACGCGGTGGCCGATGATTGGGTCGGTATCACGCCCGGGACTGACGGGCTCTTTATCCTCGCCATGGTTCACTGCCTGATGAAGGCCGGCAAGGTCGATCTCGATTATCTGGCGCGCTTTACCAATGCCTCTGTTCTGGTGAACGAAGACCCTGACTCCGAACAGTTCGGTCTGTTCCTGCGCGACGACGACGGGCAACCTCAAGTCATCGACCGGCGCACCGGTCAGCTTGCCCCATGGAACGGTCAAGGCGTAGAGCCTGATCTGGCCGGGACCTATCGTGCCAAAGGCGTCACACACCGCCCGGTATTCCACCTGATGGCCGACCGTTATCTCTCGGATGAATATGCCCCCGAGGCCGTCGCCGAACGGTGCGGTATTTCGGCCGAACGCATCCGCGCTATCGCTGCCGATCTGGCGCGCGTCGCCTTTGACGAGGCGATCGAACTGGACCGCGAATGGACCGATTTCCGCGGCGTCAAACATAACAAAATGGTCGGGCGCCCTGTGTCCTTCCATGCCATGCGCGGGATTTCGGCGCACTCCAACGGATTCCAGACCTGCCGTGCGCTGCATGTGCTGCAAATCCTGCTTGGTTCGGTCGAGGTTCCGGGCGGCATGCGGTTCAAACCGCCCTACCCCAAGCCCGCAACGGCCCATCCCAAGCCACATGGCAAGGTGACACCCGGTGCGGCTCTGGATGGGCCACACCTCGGCTATACACACGGCCCCGAGGACCTGTTGCTTGATGATGACGGCACCCCCAAACGCATCGACAAGGCCTATTCGTGGGAAAACCCGATGTCAGCCCACGGGCTGATGCATATGGTGATTTCCAACGCCCATGCAGGTGTGCCGTACAAGATCGACACGCTGTTTCTGTATATGGCGAACATGGCGTGGAACTCGTCGATGAACGTCGGCGGTGTGCACAAGATGCTCACCGACAAGGACGAAAACGGCGACTACGTGATCCCGCGCATCATCTATTCGGATGCCTATTCATCCGAAA
>CAZTKF010000069.1:0-15970 GCA_964614205.1 uncultured Loktanella sp.
CTGTCGCCGCAGACCACGGTCATGCCCGGCAGCGTCCAGCCCTGTTCGGGGCCGACGATATGCACGATGCCCTGACGGACGTCCGACACGGGGTAGTAGTGAATCCCGAATTCCTTGGCGTTGCTGTCGAGAGCGGCCACCTGAATGGCGCTGTCCTCGGTCATGTTCTTGGGGTCTTCGCGGCCCATGGTTGTCGGAACGTTGTGGTCCGGCACGGCGATTGTTTTCTCAGGTGCGCGTACCTTGCGGCCCGCCATGCGCAGCCCTTCAAAGGCTTGGGGGCTGGTCACTTCGTGCACAAGATGGCGGTCGATATACAGCAAGCAGGTGCCGTCTTCGGCTTCATGGGCTACATGCGCGTCCCAGATTTTATCATAGAGCGTTTTGGGGGACATTGTCCTCTCCCGTATCAAATTGTCAGTGGTCGTCAGGTGTGCGGAATAGGAAAAGCTCTATCCGCGCGCGAGGATTGTGCCACGCGCGCCAAAAAACCGCCAAGGCAGGCGGGCGCGGTCATCCATGTCAAAAACCTTTTTCATAAAGCTGCAGATACACCTGCAAAGCGCGCCTCGCAAGTGCGAGATCTAGAGTGGAGCCAATGCCGCTTTCACAAGCGCAAGCGTATCTTCGGGGTCTTCGATATCGGCTTCATCCGTCAGGACCACCTCGATATTGGCCTCTGAAAGCTGATCCAGTGTCACGCCGACAAGGAATGCCGACGCTGCTTCACTTTCTGAAGGCGCGTTGCCCGGATCAACAAAGACTGCATCGACGCGGACACCGCTAACCCCGTCAACCTCTGTCTGAGTCATCGTCACATCGACATCCAGCGCAGCACCTGCCTCGGGCACGTGGTCAATTGTCAGTGTCAGCGTATCACGCGTAGGGTCAAAATCAGCGATCGTTGCCTCGGTCAATTGTGCATCAGACAAATTGGCAAAGACGTAGAAATCGTCATTAAGGCCAGCGCCGGCCTCAAGTGTCGCATCACCAGTCACAAGGATCAGTTCATCATCGTCCGCGTTGCCGCGCACCTCTCCGCCATAGCCCCAACTGAACAGCCGGTCATTGCCAACGTCACCACGTATGAATTCCGGATCGCGCGCGGTGTCGATCGGTTCGCCACCCGGACCGCTGAAGCCAAAACCACCATAAATCGTGTCATCCCCATCGCCACCGGCAAGGAAGTCTGCGTCAGCGCCCCCGTCGATAATATCGTTATCCGCGCCGCCAAAGATAATGTCGAAACCATTGCCGCCGGTTAATTCATCCTCACCGGGGCTTCCTTTGATGTTGTCATCGCCTTCGCCGCCATCAACAATGTCCGCTCCTTCACCGGGACGGATATCGTCGTCACCGCCCAGACCGTTGATAATATCATCACCACGCCATGCCAGAATTAGGTCATCACCTTCAGTGCCGTCGATCTCGTCGTCTTCAAAGGTACCACGAATACCTTCTTCTTCGGTATCGTCGTCGCTGTCACCGGCCAAGAGCGGAATCAGGAGCGCACCAGAGGCGACCAGAAGCAAGATAACGGTAATATCCATCGGGGGTTGATCTCTCTCAAATATACACTCTCAATTGGTAACCTCTCAATCGACCGCTCACAAGCGGCCAAAGCGCCGCTTGCTTGCGTGCCCGCCGCGTGCAACCCTGTGCACGAGCAGTTGAACAGGAGCAGGATGGCCCAGCACGACAGCGCGACAGAGCCACCGGTGGCGACAGAACCCCTTGAGGCGCCCCTTGAGGAAGTGATCGACATTGGCAGTGATCTGCTGATGCAACTGGAATTCTTCGTGCAGAACATGTTCCGGACGTGGAACCTGTATCAACTCCTGATCGGCATCGGGGTATTCGTGGCAGCCCATCTCTTGCGCACGGTCCTTGGTCCGCGCATCCGCGCCTGGATGGGCTCTCGCGAAAACTGGCCGAAATGGCGCATGCGCATTCTTGTCGTCATACACCAACGCCTGCGGGCGATCTTTTTTGTCGCATTGATCTGGACCGTCATTTTCACGATGCGCGAGGTGACATGGCCCAGCCGGAGCTACCTGCTCAGTGTGGTCGGCACATTGGCGCTGGCATGGCTCTTGATTGTTTTTGCCACCCGTCTGATCAAAAGCCCGACTTTGCGCAAATTCGTGCGATATGGCGCGTGGACTTGGGCCACCCTGCAAATTCTCGGCCTTCTGGATGTTGCCGAACGGCTGCTCGACAGCATCGGTTTCAGCATCGGTGAAATCCGCTTTTCGATGCTGCTTCTGATCCAGGGCCTTGTGATCCTTGGTGTTCTGATTGCGTTGGCGCGCTTCTTTACCACCACGACGGCAAACCGGATCAAAGCGAACGAAGACATTAGCCCCTCGATGCAGGTGCTGATCGTCAAAGGCGTGCAGATTGCCTTTTATGGCGCGGCCTTTTTCGTCGGGGTGCGTGCTCTGGGGATTGACCTGACAGGCCTTGCCGTTCTGTCGGGCGCAATCGGTGTGGGCCTTGGTTTTGGCTTGCAGAAGGTAGTATCCAATCTTGTGTCGGGTGTAATCATTCTGCTGGATAAGTCGATTAAACCGGGGGATGTGATCAGCCTTGGCGACACCTTCGGCTGGATCAACTCGCTGGGCGCGCGCTATGTCTCGGTCGTCACGCGCGACGGACGGGAATACCTGATCCCCAACGAGGACCTGATCACCGGACAGGTGGTCAACTGGTCACATTCCAACGACTTTGTGCGCCTTGATATCAATTTCGGCACATCCTACAGCGATAACCCCCACGAAGTGCGCCGCATCGCAATCGAAGCAGCCCAAAGCGTCGACCGTGTCCTCAGCGACCGCAACACAGTGTGTCACATCGTGGGTTTTGGCGACAGTTCCGTCGACTATCTGCTGCGGTTCTGGATCAGCGACCCCACCGGCGGGCTGACCAACATCCGCGGCAACGTCTACCTCGCCCTGTGGGATGCCTTCGCCGAACACGGCATCAGCATCCCCTTCCCGCAACGCGAGGTGAAATTGCTGGAAAGCGAACAGGTGAATGTAAGGATGCGGGACTGAGTAGCCGCAACACGGGACATAGCGGATGCTCGCAATCGGTCGGACCAAGTCTGCTAGCGGCCATCAGTTGCCGTTCGTTTGCCGCGCGTGGACCTGCCGCTATGAGCGCCAGCGGACATGATGGAGCCACCTATTTTCCGCTGAACCATCTGGGAAACAAAAGAGAAATGCACAGCGTGCAGAGCGCCCCCAAAATGCCACCTGCCATTACACCGCCGATACTCCAAACCAACAGAACCGGGAGCGTGATCATCCAGAGCACCATCATCATCGAAACAGCTTCTGGGAAACCGCCAGGACCATCGTAGAGCATTGGCTCGACGATGTAGGAACCCACTGCAATCGTTAGCCCCAAGAGCGCTGCGGCTGATACGATATTCCATCCAATCCATAGACCGCGATCATCCGCGGGAACGCTTTTGAAGATCCGGCTGACAATCCATGCAAGAATAGCGAATGGCCATGCAACAAAGAGCGTCAGGGGTATTGTCAAACCGAAGCCCTTACTCAAACCTACTGTCGGTATTCCGCGAAACTGAAGTATGCTGATCGCGACCAATCCCATCATGCTTGGCAAGATCAGCCCAGTTATCCAGATCGCTCGAACCAGCATCCTGCTAGAGCGGCTAGGGTAGCTGCCAGTTGATAGGGAACCTTCTTTCTCGTTCATCATGCGATCCTGAAAGCTGATTTGGTTATCCCGAGTGGCAAAGCACGCGCTGATCTTCGAACAATGGCGAAACACTCGTCCAGTCCTGCGCTTCGGCCAGCACTGGAAATGCAAAAAGCACAAGGCAAGAATACACGGTCTTCATCGGCACACCAATGTCCTTCGTTGGCCCCTCGGATGGATCCACATCTGCTTTGTCATTGAGTGCTGCCGCGTCCAGCGTCCATGGCAATGATTGTTGCGCCATGATCTGCAACTTTGCTCTTGGCTCTTCGGTATCGCGCATCCGGTCTAGTCATAGCTGCGGTGCGGCCCCGTCAGACCGGACTGTCGCCGCGGTCGCCAATCTGCAGACCGGCGAATGTTGGCAGCGCGGACAAAGCCCGCATTCGCCAGGGCGGTGCCAATGTCCGCCACCAAGTAGCGCGCCTTGAACCTGTCGATGGTGCATCAAATCAGCGTGCCAAACCAGTTCAGAACGCGTTTCATCTGGAAGGTTTTTCCTTTGCTACAAGGCCAAGAACCCGAAACATGAAACCAATGGGCCGCCGCGGAGCGTCGGTCTGATTGAACGTGCCGATCAGGTAGATGTCCGGCTCCGGCGCATAAAAGGCGAAAGCACCACTTGCCCCGGAATGCCCGATCAGTTCTGGCGTGGCGCGAAACAGTGTCATCCACCGGGGCAGCTTGACCCGCATTAGGCCGTGCCCGTACTGAAGCGGAAAGAAGAGCCGGTTCCACTGGCGCATCTTAGCCGCGCTTTCTGGCTTGAACAGCCGCCCCTCCATAAAGGCGCGCAGAAAGCTCAGCATGTCATCCATGGTAGAGATGATGCCGCCATCCGACGTCATACTTGCAAGGATTTGAGGGACGTTTAGCCGCTTGTCTTTGTGGTATACTGGAAGGCCCATGTCATCTCCTTGCAAGACACCGGATTGTGTCAGCCCCAGTGGTTCACAGATACGGCTTTGCAGCGCCTGATTATAGGCCTGACCGGTCGCGGCTTCGATCACCGCGCCCAACAGTTGATAGTTGGTATCTGAGTAGTACGACCTGCCGCTCTCAGGAGCCGCCTGTGGTGGTAGCGCCCTCGTCATCTGCAAAACATCGTTTAGATCATAGCTGCGGTCTTTGCCGTCTTTGAGATCATAGGCAAGATCACTTTCGTAGTAATCGGCAAGGCCGGATGTCTGGTGCAGGAGGTGACGAACTGTCAGCGCTTGCCCGTGATCCACCCCCTTCACGAAGTGCAGTCCCGTCAGGTCAACGTTTGTCAGGATGCTTTGCACGGTCTGATCCAGATTGATACGCCGCTCGTCCACAAGCTGCATGATCAGTGCCGCGGTGAACATCTTGGTGATACTTGCGATCGGGAACCGTGTGTCGGGCGTTGCAGCCCCTGCGCTTCCTTTGTAGTCAACCTGACCGTCGCCCGAGGCGACCCGTAGGATGAGCCCGTGCGTATGCGCCTTCGCGCATTCTGCTTCGAGCAGCACTTGAAGGTCTTGCGAGAGTGTCATTGGTCAACTCTTTCTGTCTTGAGAAGATCAGGCAGGCAGGTGTTCGACCGCAGCGCCGCGCTTGAAGAGCAGTGCCAGACCGACGGCAATGAACCAGGCAATCGCGCCAAGGCCGAAAACAGCGCCCGCAACATCACCCAACGGCGGCAGGATCGTCAGCAACCCGCCAATGCCTGTCAGCAGCCCAAGCCCGATGACGATTTTTCCGAACGCCCGATGCAGCAGGCCAGCAAGACTCACGCACAGAATCCAGACCCCGCCGGCAACCTCGTTTCCGCCACCAAGGCCAAGTTCCACTGCGTGCAGGGCTTCCCAAGTCTGAACTGCGGTTTCAAAGTCGGTCGGCGCCAAGGCGGCCATCCGTTCTGTGGTGACATTGCCGATCATACCCGCAGCCAGGACAAGTGTCGTCCAGATCAGACCAAAGGCCAGAGCGATGTTGCTCCAGTCTGGTGACACGGCCTTCAACCGGCTTGTCAGTGCGACGACCAGCACCGCCAGCGCCAGTGCATTCACGACATAAATCACCGTGTTCCACGTGATCATGAGCGCTTGGTTTTCCACGGTGAAGCGCACCACACCAGCCGCGTCGATTTCGTTTGTGCCAAAGCCGGAATCAGCAAACACAGTCACAAGCAGAACAAAGCCAAAGATGTAAGTGGCCGCACAGGCCAGGGCGGCAATCCCGCCGATACGTTGCATAGTCATGATTTATTCCTTTCCGTTGCAAAATGATGAACGCTCGCCGCCTTTGTCGTGGCGAGGTTCATTTCGAAATGATCTTTCAGTCGCCGCGTGCCAAAGCGGGCACCTACCATGTCGAGCGCCAGGGCACTGAGAAAAAAGCGGGCGGGTCCGCTTATGCGCCGGGGCGCGACGAGCGGCAAGACGCATAGGACGATCCGTCGAATGATGTCCGGCAGAAAAGTGATCCGCGGGGTTTTCCCAAGGCTGGCAAAGGCGAGTTCTGCCAGTTCCCGTTGCGTGAAGATATCAGGACCGCCGACATCAAGCCATGGCAGTTGCGCCTCAACCGCCTCTGCCGTGGCTGTTGCCAAGTCCGCCCCGTGGATCGGGTTGATCCGCTTGTTGCCGCTGCCAAACAGCCAAACCCGACCGGATTGCGCCATCGCCAGGAAATCGCTCATGTCAGAGAAATACCCGGTGGGCGCGACAATCGTGGCAGTAAGCGGAGCGCGTTGCAGTTCCGCTACAAAGGCTGATTTGGCAGCGACCATAGGCACGCGCGCCATTTCCGTGGCACCCAGCACGTGGATATAGACAAACCGGCCGACCCCCGCCCGCTCGGCTTCACGCAGCAGGTTAAGGTTGGCCTGATAGTCGACATCCCAATAGTCCAGCCCATCCGACTGTCGCGTGATGCCAAGGCAGGAAACAACCAGTTCAGACCCTGCCATGACGCCTTTAAGGGTCGCAGGATCAGTCGCCTGCGCTTCAACGAGTTGGTCGGCTGCGATCGGTACGGCTTGGGTTGCTTTGCGCACGAGGGCAATCACATACCATCCGCGTCGCTGATATTCGGCACAAAGGTAGCGACCAAGGTATCCGGTTGCCCCAGCAATCAAGACACGTTTCATGGCTAGATCTCCTACTGTATGACTAAGGGCTGTAGCTGTGCCGGATTGATCAGGATTTTAGTGTGTCTGACAGGGTGCGCGGTTGGCACCCCGCCAGACGCCGCTTTGCGCTCAGCCAACAACTCTGTGACCGCGTCCGCGCAGGCATTCAATCACGATGGATTCGCGCCTTTCGCTGACATCCACGGCGCTTGCGACGCCGCCGGCAAGCGCGCCGGCAATGGCACCACCGAGGGCGTCACCGCTATCGGCCTCACCCAGTGCCGCACCAGCGCCAGCGCCCAGCACAGCCGCCGCCATCGTTTCTTGATCAAACTGATTTTGGTTGCGGGCCAATGTCTGGCAAGCTTCCAGATCGGCCTGATAAGCTGGAGTCGGCGTGCCATCCAGAATTGGCTGATAGTTTGCACCGCTATCGGCACAAGCCGCCATCAGGACCAGCCCAGCAGCGGACAAAGTTAGTTGCGTTTTCATCTTTTGACCTTTCTCGTTTCAATGTCGAGAAAGCAGATAGCCAGTCTTGACCGCTCAGAGCATGACCGCAGGCATCAACGAATTGACACTTCGTAACAGAGTGTCATCAGGCAGCCTGACTAAGGTAGGCAGTCGGGCTGAGCCCGGTCCACCGCTTGAAGGCGCGAACGAAAGATGAAGCTTCGGAAAACCCCAAGAGATAGGCGGTTTCGTTCACGGTCACCTTTTGACCGGCCAGATATTCCATTGCCATACGCTGCCGCAGATCGTCATGGATTTCAGCGAAGGTGATCCCTTCGTCCTTCAGCCGCCGATAGAGGGTCTGGCGGCTCATCGCGATGTCTTTGGCCACCTTGTCCATCGAAATCGACCCTTCATGCAGATTGGGCAGGATCTGCGCCTCGATCTGCGCCCTGATGGATGTGTCGGTCTGGAGTTTTGCCAGCATTTCATCAGCGTGACGCGTGAAGATGCCGAACGCATATTCGTTCCCTGGCTCGAACTGCGTGTCAGGACTATCCCAGACCGGGTCAATCTGAAGTGCGTTGCGCGTTGAGTTGAACAGCACCGGCACCCTGAACAGATCGGGATACTGGTCGACATGCGGCGGCGGCGGATAGGTGACCTCCATCCCGATCTCAAACGTTGCATCCGGGAAAGACCTGCGGAATTCGCTGATGAACCGCGCGAAAGACACTTCTGACCAAAACGACATTTCAGGCGGCAAAACAAGATTGTCCACGATCCAAAGACCGTCAGCAGTGCGCTGTAGTTCGAACCGGTCGACACCCATGGGCAGCTCCACATCGCCCATCAGATGCAAATAGCGGTTGAGTTGCGCGATCGAATGACGAAGCGAGGCCGACGAGTGTACAATCTGGCCCACGACTGACATCGTCTCCAGCCGCGAGTCCAGCGTGTGCCGCACCAAGAGCGCGGTATCTCCTGTTTGCTGGACCGCCGCGGCAATTAATGCCTGATATGCTGTGACCAGAATACGATTGTCCTGATCTGAAAGATCATCCTCTGTCAGGCCACTGACCTCTAGCAAGGCATCACGTTTCGCGCCCCGTTCGCAGGCGTAGTCGGCAAAACTCGCTGCAAAACCAGCTGCCATCGTTTGTTCGGTCATGGTTGCCGCACCAACCTGTTAGTTTGGCAGTAGACTACGTTCTGATGCCCGCACTAATCAAGCGAGGCGGATACCACCTGGCCGAGTTTTGTGATCGGCACCGGAGTATCCTCACCGGCTTGCAGCAGATGTTTCTATGCAGGTACAGCAGTTTTCCTATGCCCTGTACCGAGAGCATGAAATCTCGATGACGGTGTCGGGCTCTCTGCCGCCATTTGATCTGTCGCTGCATCTCGCCCCTCGGATTGTTCATGAATTTCAAGGACGGCCCATAGGAGACTTGCAGAGCCGGTCTGGGACTCTGCTATTGCGAGCTTGAAAGCGGGCAAACAGACTTGTCATTTTCTCGGCTTTGGATGTTAGAAGATCGCGTCGGGTCTTGAATTGTCACAGGCCTTACTGGGGCTTGCGGAAACACAGACTGCCCGCATTTGGCGAAGCCGAGCAACAACTGACACAGATGCTGTCAGACTCTCTTTGCAACCGACGCCCCGCAGCAAGTTAGGTCGTGACGTGACTGTCTGATGTGCCAAAAGTGCGTTTGAACAAGGTGACGAAAATCAAGTCGTCTCTGCCCGCGTTCTTGGCCAGATATGCATTCATTGATCATCCGGGCAACATAATATGGACCGTCATTGATGCTAGCCGTGGTGAAATGCATTACTCAAGTTCCTTATCGCCGAGGGCTCAGTCTTCACTCGTTCATCAACACGTCTTGGTCACGACATCCATCTAATAGAACAGCTGAACTGATGATCTGAACGCAAAGACACAGCATGATCAGTGCCACATAGCCTGCCCAGGCCACCACGGATGCTGCCAACAGCGGTGCAAGACCAAAGGCGATGAAAGCTGGGGCCAGCACCGCCCCTTGCGCTGCACCAAAGCTCTGCTGCCCGAGCAGATCGTGTATCAACATCGGGCGCAACGCGCTTGAAATGCCGTAGCATGCACCTTGAATCATGGCGAAAGCAAGAATCAGTACGGGCCATTGCGGGGCCAGCACCAATGCCATGAGCGCGCCTGCCAAGCCCATCAGACAGATGGCCACAAGCATCGGTCGGTTCCAACCTGACCCGATCAACGTTACAAGCAATCGGCCAGCTACCTGCGCGACGCCAATCAGGGCGGCAGCGATAAGGGCAAGGCGTGGATCAACACCCGTCCATGCCAGAAGCGGCATGACATGTGAAATCACCATCCCCAATCCCAAAGCCGACAACGTGATTGCCAAAGTCAGCGGCCAATAACCCGGGCGCCTTCGGAATGAAGCAGATGCCACAGGCCGCCATTTCGCCGCAGTCACTCCGTGCTCAAGGCGCAGTGCCGCTGAAAGAACCATCGGGACATGCACAAGGACAATAGCTGTCGCCATCAGGCAGACCACGGCGCGCCACCCCAGGGCCTCGCCTACAATTCCCGCAATAACAAACGCAATGCTTGATGCAAATCCTGCTACCAGCGTTATCACGGCAATCGGAGCCATCGCCTGCGCACCGCGGGAGCGGATGATCAGAGCAAATACCGCATCATAAAGCGTTAATCCCATTGCAAGGCCCAAGAGAGCCCAAACAAGATAAAACACTGCGAGGCTTTCAACAAAAGTCAGAGCCACGAGGCCAAGGGCCGCCAGTCCCCCGCCACCGACCATCATCCATGGACCCAGACCACGATCCAGCCATCGTCCAATGGCCTTTGCGGTCAGCCCTTGCATGATCAGCGCAGTCGAGAAAGCACCCATGATCTGCGGCAAACTCCAGCCGAAATCATCTTGCCAAAACAAAACCAGTGCGGGGAACAAATAGTAAAGACTGGCCGAGATCACCAACTGGCTCAGCGCGAGGGCCAGAACGACAGGATCGGCCCAAGCGCCGCGCATCAACTGGCTGCTTGTAGTCGAGTAGTGGCGATGCCGGGCATGAGTGAGACCAGCGTGATCTCACTCGTCCGTCCTGCACGGATTGGCACACCGCCAAACCCTAGGCCAGCGCTGATCACCAGATGGCGCTCACCCAGCTGTTTGTGACCATAGTCCAAACGGGTCCAATAACGCGACGGGTAGGTCGCCAGAATCCCCAAGGCTCCGATCTGCCCACCGTGTGTATGACCGCTGAGTTGCAGGGCCACTGGCCGGTCCTGATCAAGGAAAAAGTCCGGTTCATGGGCAAGCAATACGACCGATGCGTCATTCGGAACCTTGGCAAAGGCACGCTGCGCATCATGGCGCGGGGCAGGACGCAACGTTGTGCCTTGGCCAATCGCACTGTCCAGCCCAACAACATATGTGCCGCAAGGCAGGCGCACGGCCTCATTGCTCAGCACACGCAGACCAGCCTGCGAAAGCTCGCGGGCGATGCTGGAATGGGCATATCCGCTTGCCCGTGCTTCGGGACAATCGGCCCAATCATGATTGCCCAATGTCGCAAAGACACCCATCGGCGCCCGCAAACCGGCAAGGGTTCTGGCGATAGCGCGGGCGGCAATCGGACGCTTACCAATAAGCGGGCCCACCAGAAAATCACCGGGAAGCGCGATCAGGTCCGGACGAAGCGCATTGGTCTGCGCCACGATCCGGGCAATCCGGTCTAGCGGCATCCACCGTCCACAGGCATGAATATCCGACAGAACCGCGATCCGAAGCGTCGATTTGCACCAGAGGCCCGAAGAGATCTCGTACGCCGTGACCTTCGCGGGGGTATAATGGCTCGTCATCGCAATGGCCTGTCTGCCGCGGCGTAAGTCTGCAAATACCCGACGACACCGCCAAACTTGTTGTCAGCAAGAAGATCGGCAGCGGACAGGCTGCCAAGTCGGTAAGAGCGCGCCTCGGCATGGTCAATCAACCCCATCGCACGAAATGCATCTACGACAAATGATGTGCAAAAATACTTGGCCCTGTTGGCAGGGGGCAACGGGCCGCGCGCAACAGTTGACCGAGGTATCGGCATGACACGGCGAGCCAATCGGCTGCCGTAAAAGACAAAGGGAAAGGTGTAATCAAAGCGGGCGTTGCGTTGTAGCGCTGCATCAACAAATGTGCGCAGCGCTATGACCTGATCTGGGCGCAATTCCATCGGCTGTCTGAGGATACAGAGCCGTCGCTCACGGCGCATCGGTCGCGTAATTTCACATACCCTGACACGCGGTAAACGCGCCTCTGCGATCACATTGTCGCCGAGATAAATTGAGGCATGGGTGAAAGGGCTGCTTGTCGCCAATGCAATTCCCTTTTCATACCACCGCTGACGGCCCGGTTCGTGCAGCAAAACATCGCCGGGACGCAAATCCGCTGGCACCAGCACGGCCTGTGCCTTTGCCATGGCGACACTGGCAAGGTCCAATTCAGAAAGTGGCATCGCAGGCACACAGTGACCTTTCGATTCTAGATCATTGCCTCGCGTCAAAAGGTGCGAGCTGTAAAGAACGGGCATTCAGACTTGTATTGCGGGAATAAGGCTAGCTGCCAGGCTTGTGGCGGTGAAATAGGGGAAATACCCTATTTCGCGGTCATCCTGCGGAATTTCTTGGTAAAATTCACCTTCACGTCCTAGGCTTTCCCCGACGTAAGAGGCGATCCGGATCGGGGGTCTATGAAGCGACGACGTAAGCGTCATCAGCGCTGGGCAAGGCAGTTTTTCTTTGCAGTGCAGCTAGTGCATTTGTGTTGCCTTGGCAGCGTGGCGGCCACGCAATCCGCATGCCCGGTCGTGATGCTTTCCCCAGAGCACACCTTTCGAATGGATTTGGGGCAAGCCGCCTGCGTCCTAGAGGATGAAGGCCGGACGATGGACCTAGCCGAGGTCACAGCACCAGAAAATATGGCGCAGTTTGCTCCCGTCCCCAGTGGGTTGATCGACTTTGGCTTTGGCAGCAGCCGCTTTTGGGTCAAAGTCGACTTGCAAAATACAGGCACAGCCACCGGGACATGGTGGGTCACACATGACATTCCTGTCGCAGAAAGCCTGAACGTTCAGCTTCTGCCCCATGACACAGAGACAGCTCCGCGCATGCTCTTGTCGCTAACTGACCGCTCATCCTTTGCGGCCCGCAGTATTGCGCATCGTCATCTTGTCTCGGAAATCACACTCCAACCGTCCGAACAAAAAACCCTGATCATTGACTACACCTCGGCGCAAGCCACCGAGATGCCACTGTTCATCGAAAGCGTGCTGCAGTTTTTTGTCCGCACCCAATCCGAAACGGTCGAGATCGTGGCGCTGACCGCCTTGGTGTTGGGAATGGGGCTGATCAGCACAATCTACCTTTATGGACTAGCCGGACGACCGGGGCTCGCCTACGGAACCTATGTCCTGTCTGGCGTGGCGCTATTGATACATATGGAAGGTTACGCCTTTCAGTTTATTTGGCCAAATTGGCCTGCCCTCAATCAAGTTGCCCTCCCTGTTATTGCGACGCTCTTCGTGGCATTGGGAACAAACTTTGTCAGTCGCTTTATCCAAAGCGAACGCCATCACCCCAAATTACACCGGCTTACCTTGCCTTTGATAGGGTCTCTCACGACCATTTCGGGGTTGTCACCGTTTCTCGTGACCTATGACTGGTTCAAATACGTCGTCTTGATTTTCATTCTGTTGGGTACACTGATGCAGGTCATCCTTGCTGTTGCCGCGTTCTTGCGCAAGCAATCGGGATCTGGCGCATTGTTGCTCGGGTTCGGGGCGCTGGCCTGCTCTATTTCCTTCGGAGCGGTCGGATATCTGACCGAGGGGCTATTCGAACAAGAAGTTGCCGGACGCGCCATTCGGTTTGGGTTTCTGGCCGAGGCAGCAGCCTTCTCTGCCGCGATTGCGTTGCGTGTGCGGGCCACACGGCAGCAACGCGACGCCTCGCTTAAGGCCCAACTGCAGCTCTCTGAAGATCAGCTGAAACTATCCGAGGCTTTAAGACTGGCCGAAAAGGATCGGCAAGAGGCCTCTAACGCCGCTGCGCGTAGCCGCGCTGCTCTGGCTACGACCGCCCATGACATGCGCCAACCACTCGCAGCTTTGCAGATGGCCCTGAAAAGAGGTGAACCCGAACTTGGGCAGTTGACCAGCAGCCTTGGATATCTTGAAGACATCCTTGCTCGCGGGCTTGAGACCGACATTCCGCCACTTGGTACCGGCGACGCCGACCCGCCGGCAGCGCATCAGGATGAAGAGTTCAAAGCCAGCGTTGTCTTGCGCAATCTTGATGCCATGTTCGCCGCAGAAGCAGAGCAACGCGGCGTACGGCTCAAGGTGGTAGATAGTTCGGCAATGCTTGTTGCCGACCCACTTGCGGTCATGCGGATTTTGGGAAATCTGGTCTCGAATGCACTCCAGCATGGGCAACCCAGTCGGGTGGTTGTCGGCTGTCGGAAGAGCGCAGATGGAGTGCGTTTCGAAGTTTATGATGACGGTTCGGGCGTTTCAGAAGCCAAGCTCGCAACGTTTCTCAAGGCCGGAAAGAAAGGTACCTTCTCCGAAGGTCAAGGGTTGGGCCTTGCGATCGTGTCTGAACTGGCGGCCAAATGCGGGATGGACTTCACGCTTACTTCAAAGCGCGGAGCCGGAACGCAAGCCAAAGTCGGGATCAAGCGTATCCTCGCCGCCCCGACTCTGCAGAATGCATAGAGAAGCAAGATGTCCCACAACACCGCCGTAATCGCTGATGACCATCCCATGATCCGCCAAGGGTTGGCACAATTGTTGCAAACGGCGGGGATCTCGGTGGTGGCCGAAGCGGGTGACGGCCTTGAGGCCATCGCTATGGTCCGGCGACACAAGCCAGAGATTTTGCTGCTCGATGTCGCGATGCCCTATGCACGTGGTATTGAGGTCTTTGGAGAGGCAAGGCGCTGGTCGCCCGCCACAAAGATCATCGTCTTTTCCGGTATGACCTCGGCCGGTTTGATCGCGGAGTTGGCACAGGCAGGTGCGGACGGGATCTTTCTGAAGCGCGAAGACCTGACCGCGCTGGCCGCTTCGATCCCAACCATACTCGACGGGCGGCAAACCTTTGGCCCAGGGGTCGCGACATTGCTTGAAGCGTCTGGAAAAACCGATTTGACTGTACGCGAACGGGAGGTCCTTGGTCTTGTGTCCCAAGGCCTGACCAACCGCGACATCGGAGACCGCCTTGGGATAAGTACAAAGACCGTGGACAACCACCGCAGCAACCTCATGCGCAAGATCAAGGTTCATTCCGTTGCGGAATTAATGTCTTTTGCAATGCGTGAGGGTCTTCTGGATACCGATTGGGAATCCTAGCCTGAAATCACGACTCCTTAAGCCAGCTGTGTAACGGCAGGGTTTTCAACATTTCTTGCAGAAAACGATGATCGGCTTGGTTCATGGGCAACTCGCCTTTTCTGCCCTTTCTGCAATTAATCAATTCTCCCGCACCAATGCACTCTGCAACCTTCGCCCTATCAAATTGGCGAAGACTAGGCATATCAGACACAGATAGAGCGGCTGTCTTGGGGAGTGATAACGCAGGTTGAGTTTGAAAAGCGAACCCCACGGCGATGAACGTTCGCTTCTTGTTCGTAAGAGAAATTAGCGGCCCTTGCAGCGAACTTCCGCCCCTCGACGCCCTGCTCGAGCATCACCGCAGCAGGTCGTCCTCGCTCAAGAGCATCTCATCCTTGATGAAAGGACAACACCGCGCAAAAAAAGCCGCACATCTCTGTGCGGCTCTTTCATACAGCGGGCGGGGCTTCACCTACCCCTTGTTCATCCGGTTCGCGATCAGGTCATCGACCACAGACGGATCGGCCAAGGTCGAAGTGTCTCCCAGCGATCCAAAATCATCCTCGGCGATCTTGCGCAGGATGCGGCGCATGATCTTGCCCGAACGGGTCTTGGGCAGGCCGGGCGCCCATTGCAGCAGGTCAGGCTTGGCAATCGGCCCGATCTCGGCGCGGACCCAGGTTTCCAGTTCCTTGCGTAACTCGTCTGACGGCTCTTGCCCGTTCATCAGCGTGACATATGCGTAGATGCCTTGCCCCTTGATGTCGTGCGGGTATCCGACCACGGCGGCTTCGGCGACTTTAGGGTGGGCGACCAAGGCACTTTCGACCTCGGCTGTGCCCATGCGGTGCCCGGAAACGTTGATCACGTCATCCACCCGACCGGTGATCCAGTAATAGCCATCTGCGTCACGGCGGCAGCCATCGCCGGTGAAATAGTAGTTCTTGTAGTCAGCGAAATAGGTCTTCTCGAACCGCGCGTGATCACCCCAGACGGTGCGCATCTGTGCAGGCCAGCTGTCCTTGATACACAGGACACCCTCGGCGGCGGTGTCGTGAATTTCCTCGCCAGATGTCGGCTCCAGAATGACGGGCTTGATCCCAAAGAACGGCAGTGTCGCAGAGCCCGGTTTCGTCGCGGTTGCACCGGGCAGTGGTGTCAGCAGGTGACCGCCGGTTTCGGTCTGCCACCATGTATCGACGATAGGGGCTTTGCCCTTGCCCACTACGTCGTTGTACCAGTTCCATGCTTCGGGGTTGATCGGCTCGCCCACGGTGCCCAGCACCT
>CAZTKF010000070.1:0-15776 GCA_964614205.1 uncultured Loktanella sp.
GAATACACGTCGCGATAGACAGTTTTCTCGATGGAATTTCGCCGTAATCCCGCCTGATTTCGCCTTACCGGTGCCAAGAACCAAGAATTGCGGGCATTTGCGCGTGTGCGATGCGCCCAAAAAGCACGGCACTACAAGGTGATTCGTAGCTTCCTTGAACATCGCCACGCCGCAGGGACACAGAACGTGGAAAAGGTTTTCACCTCGCGCCGGCGGCAGGCTTTGTGCAGTATAAATAGCCGATGCGGGCCGGTCGGGTCTTTGGGTCGCGCGGCACCTGATGCGGCACCTTGCCCTTGACGTCACAGGCTGATGTGACATCTAGAGAGGTATACTTGTCCTCAACTCAGAAAGTTATGAGCAATGGCCTTTACACTTCCCGATCTTCCATACGCACATGACGCGCTTGCCTCCAAGGGCATGTCCGCCGAAACGCTCGAATACCACCACGACCTGCACCACAACGCCTATGTCACCAATGGCAACGCGGCGATCGCAGGCACAGAGTGGGAGGGAAAATCCCTCGAAGAGATTATCGTTGGCACCTATGACAAATCGGCCGTCGCGCAGAACGGTATTTTCAACAACATCAGCCAGCTGTGGAACCACAACCAGTTCTGGGAAATGATGGGGCCGGGCGACAGTGCAATGCCGGGCGAGCTGGAAAAGGCGCTTGTCGAAAGCTTCGGCTCGGTCGATGAATTCAAGTCCCAGTTCAGCGCCGCAGGTGCTGGCCAGTTCGGCTCCGGCTGGTGCTGGCTGGTGAAGAACGCTGACGGCTCTCTTGCCGTGACCAAGACCGAAAACGGCGTGAACCCGCTGTGCTTTGGTCAGACCGCGCTGTTGGGCTGCGACGTGTGGGAGCATTCCTACTACATCGACTTCCGCAACAAGCGCCCTGCCTATCTGACGAATTTCCTTGATAACCTTGTGAACTGGGAAAACGTCGCGTCGCGCATGTAATTGCTGTCCATCTGGACAAACTGCAAGGCCCGTGGGACATCTGTCCGGCGGGCCTTTTGCATAGGAACAGATGATGATCGGACCATCGTTAGACAAGATCATTGCTGCCGCGGCAGAGGTGCAGCCGGACCTGATTGAAACACCTGTCTTGCCCCTGACATCTGCCCGCTGGGACGGCATCTTGCCGGATTGTGCGGGGGTGACTGTCAAACTTGAACTGTTTCAGCAGGCAGGATCATTCAAAGCGCGCGGTGCCTTGCTGGGGATACGCCGTCTTGACGCCGCGCAGCGGGCGGCGGGTGTCGTGGCGGCCAGCGGCGGCAACCATGCGCTTGCCGTGTCATGGGCGGCAAAGGCGGCGGGTGTCGATGCACTGATCGCCATGCCAAAGGCCACCGATCCGGCCCGCGTCGCAGGCTGCGAGGCGCTGGGCGCGACTGTGACCCTGCATGACGATATGGCGGCGGCCTTTGCCGCGATGACGGACGCGGCGGACGAAGGCCGGACCCTCATGCATCCCTTCGAGGCGGATCATATGATCTTGGGATCGGCCACCTGCGGCTACGAATACGCAACCCAAGCCCCGCAGATCGACACCTTTGTGATCCCGATCGGCGGGGGCGGAATGATCAGTGGAATGGCCGCGGCGATCAAGCAGATCAACCCCGGCGCACAAGTGATCGGGGTAGAGCCTTTCGCCGCTGACAGCATGTCACAGAGCTTTGCCGCTGGTGTACCGGTGCGGATCGACAAGGTCGCCACCATTGCCGACAGTCTTGGTGCGCCTCTGGCGATGCCGCTTAGCTATGCAGTGGCGCGTGCCTACGTCGACCGGATCGTCAAGATCGACGATCACGAGATGCTGGCGGCGATGGACATCTACCAGAACGTCCTGCGTCTGACCGCAGAGCCGGCCTGCGCTGCATCGCTTGCCGCTATTCTGGGTCCTATGAAAAACGATCTGGCAGGCCGTCAGGTCGGGATTATCGCTTGCGGCTCGAATATCTCGCTTGCGCGCTATGCAGACCTGATGGCCGCGCTATAGGCTTGCCTTCAGCTTTGCTTCCAGATCAGGGACATCCGCGGCCACCTCTACAAAACTCAGGATGTCATCGCCGGCAAAGCCGCTATTGACCACATGTTGTAGCAGATCGCGCAACGGGTCCCAGAAACCGCCGGTGTTCAGCAGAATGAGCGGCTTGTTGTGGAGCCTGAGCTGGCGCCAGGTCAGGGCCTCAAAAAACTCGTCCAGCGACCCTGCGCCGCCGGGGAGTACGACGACAGCATCGGCGTTCATGAACATGACTTTCTTGCGCTCGTGCATCGTCTCGGTGATGACAAAGCTGTCAAGATCGCGCTTGCCGACTTCCCATTCCATCAGGTGCGTGGGGATCACGCCGAAGGTCTTGCCGCCTGCCTGCTGCACGGCAGTCGCCACGCGCCCCATCAGGCCCACATCGCCTGCGCCATAGACCAGCCGCCACCCGTTTGCAGCCAGCATCTGTCCTGTGTCCTGTGCCGCTTGCGCATAGGCGGGCGCATTGCCGTCACGAGAGCCACAGTAGACGCAAACTGATTTCGGATATGCAGACATTGTAGCCCCCTCGCGCTAGCTTCACTTTGACCGGTCATAGCCGCGTTGCTAAGGTGCCTCAACCATTTGGGGCGGGGCTGCCAGCGATTGGCACTGCATAAGGGATGAAACGTGACAGAAGACGTGAAATCAGGCGTAAGGCCTGTGGTGCTTGGCGGGATTGCTGCCGTCGTGCTCGGTGTTGTGATTTTCCTGTTCTTGCCGCAGCCGGACGTTTCAGAACCACCAATCGAAACTGCGCCCGCAGCACCGGCCGAGGTCACCGAGACACCGCAAGAGGCCCCGGCTGTTGTCGCCGAAGTCCCGCCAGAGGCTCCGGCGGTTGTTGCCGAAGCTCCGGAACCACAACAACCACCCCAAGTGCCATCCTTTGACACATTTCGCGTCGAGCCTGACGGCAGCATGGTGATTGCAGGCCGAGCAGAGCCCGGACAGACAGTTGACGTCATGCTTGCCGGCGTCGCGATAGACCGTGTAACAGCTGATAGCTCTGGCAGTTTTGTTTCTTTGCCTGTCGCAGGGTCATCCGACCAGCCGCGGCGGCTGTCGCTCCTGGCCGATCCGGACGGTGCGGCCATCGCGTCGACAACCAGCTATATTGTGGCCCCTATCGCGGCCCCCGTTGTGGTTGCGGCGGCGCCCGAGCCGGAACCAGAAGCGACCGAAGCCCCCATCGAGACCGTCCAAACTGATGTTGCGAGCACTGACACGCAGCCCGCCGATACCCCCCCAGCACCTGTTGCACCGGTGGTTGATGTGCCTGTTGCCCCCCCCGCGCCACCGACTGTCTTGCAAGCGGACGCCGACGGTGTGCGCGTGGTCCAAGGCGCACCGACGCTGGATGACCCTGCGGTCGATGCGAACGTAGCGCTTGATGCAATCACCTATGACCCTGCGGGCGATGTGCAGTTGTCGGGCCGTGCCACCGGCGATGGATCGGTGCAGGTCTACCTTGACAATCAGCCGGTCACAGTCTCGCCGGTGACAGAAGGCGGCGACTGGCGCATTGATCTGCCGGATATCGATACCGGCGTCTACACATTGCGCATTGATGAGGTTGATCAGGCAGGCGATGTCGTCTCGCGGCTTGAAACGCCATTCAAACGCGAAGAACCCGAGGACGTGGCCGCGGTGCTGGCCGAAGAAACTGCCGCCGAGGGTTTCGAGGTCGCCGTACGTACGGTGCAACCGGGGTCGACGCTTTGGGCGATTGCCGAAGAAAACCTCGGGCGCGGAATCTTTTATGTCGAAATCTTTGAGGCAAACCGAGATCTGATCCGCGACCCTGATCTGATTTACCCCGGTCAGATTTTCCGTATTCCCGAAGCCCCCGAATAGTGCTGATGCCTCTGGTCATCCCCGCCGCAGGCGCTTAGGAATGACGCTCGCAGTGCCGGAGTTTCTATGCGTGGTCTTGCCAAAACCGATGCCAACCTGAGCGACGCCCAGATTCAGGGCTGGAGCGTGATCAAAAGGGTGATCCCCTATCTCTGGCCCGAGGGGCAGGGATGGGTCAAGCGCAGGGTCGTCATTGCGCTGGCCGTGCTGCTGCTGTCCAAGCTGATCGCCGTTGGCACGCCTGTTCTTTACAAGCAGGCCGTTGATGCGCTTGCGCCCGAGACTGCCTCGGCGGCGACGGTGCTGGGGCTCGGTGCTGTCGGGCTGACCCTTGCATACGGGCTGGCACGCCTGATGACAGTCGGTTTCCAACAGTTGCGCGATGTGGTGTTTACCAGAGTGGGGCAACGGGCCTTGCGTCAACTTGCGCTGGAAACCTTTACCCATATTCACCGCCTCTCGATGCGCTATCACATCACCCGCAAGACCGGCGGTCTGTCGCGGGTGATTGAACGCGGTGTAAAAGGCGTGGATTTCCTGCTGCGCTTCCTGTTGTTTTCGATGGGGCCGCTTGTCCTTGAACTCCTGATGATTTCGGTCGTGCTCTTTTTCCTGTTCGACGTCTGGTATCTGGCGGTCGTGGTGGCGACCATCGCGCTTTATGTCTGGTTCACCTTCAAGGTGACGGAATGGCGGGTGAAAATCCGCAAAGAGATGAACGATCAGGACACCGACGCCAACCAGAAGGCGATCGACAGCCTCTTGAATTTCGAAACGGTCAAGTATTTTGGCGCAGAGCGCTGGGAGGCAGACCGCTATGACCGGGCCATGGCCAACTATGAACATGCAGCGATCCGCACCAACTATTCGCTGGCTTTCCTGAACTTTGGCCAATCGCTTCTGATTACCAGTGGTCTTGTGGCCGTGATGGTCATGGCGGCGCTAGGTGTCCAAAACGGGGACCTGACCGTTGGCGATTTCGTGATGGTCAACGCCTATATGATCCAGATCACCATGCCGTTGAACTTTCTGGGCACGGTCTACCGCGAAATCCGGCAGGCGCTGATTGACATGGGTGACATGTTCGATCTGCTCGAACAGCCTGCCGAAGTCGAAGACAAGCCGGGTGCCAAAGCGTTGCAGGTGACCGGCGGGCGGGTGACACTGCAGAATGTGGTCTTTGGCTATGATAGGGCGCGACCGATCCTCAAAGGGATCAGCCTTGATGTCGAGCCAGGCCAGACGGTTGCAATCGTCGGGTCCTCGGGGTCGGGCAAATCGACCATCGGGCGCTTGTTGTTCCGCTTCTATGATGTGGGTGGCGGGGCACTGTTGATCGACGGTCAGGATGTGCGCGACGTGACCCAAGATAGCCTGCACGCCCAGATTGGGGTGGTGCCGCAGGACACGGTCCTGTTCAATGATACGGTGCATTACAACATCGCCTACGGCCGGCCCACCGCGACCGAGGATGAAATCATCGCTGCGGCCAAGGCCGCCAAGATCCACGATTTCATCATCAGCCTGCCTGATGGCTACCAGACAACCGTGGGAGAACGCGGGTTGAAGCTTTCGGGGGGCGAAAAGCAGCGGGTAGGTATTGCCCGGACCTTGCTCAAGAACCCGCCAATCCTGCTGCTGGACGAGGCGACCAGCGCGCTTGATACGGAAACCGAGATGGAGATTCAGGCCGAACTGAAGGCCATGGGCGAAGGGCGAACGGTGATCACGATTGCGCACCGGTTGTCGACCATCGCCGATGCTGACCGGATCGTCGTGCTGGAGAACGGCGTGATCGTCGAGGAAGGGCGTCATGACGCCCTTCTGGCAGCCGCCGGGCGCTATGCAAATCTCTGGAACCGGCAGTCCGAAGAGGAGGCGGCCGCCTAGCGCCGCCGGATCCCGCATTGTCGCGACCATACGACGCCTAGGGCGCTGCGCGGATTGACAAAAATCAATTGAATAACCCGGGCAGGGCGTAGGCATGATGCAGCGCTTTGCCAAGGCCAATCTGCGTTTGTCCGGTGCCATCTGCCCGCTGTTGCGGCTTTGGGGGACCAACCACCTTTGACAGCAAGGCGTGTCTGAACTGTTCCCGGCACACCCGGGTTTTGAACAAGGAGAAACGCAATGCGACTTGCATCTATTATGACCGCAGCCATCCTGACGGGATCTGCGCTGACTGCCACGACTGCAATGGCCGAGGAAACAGGCCAGTCCCTTTATACGGATGCCTGCGCCAGTTGCCACGGTGCCGCAGGAATGGGCGAGGGGACAATGGCGGAATTCATGTCGGTCAAGGTGCCCAGCTTGCGCGACTTGTCCAAGAACAACGACGGCGTTTTCCCGATGCTGGATGTCATCCAGATTATTGATGGTCGCACGGGTGTGCGCGGTCACGGCAGCGAGATGCCTGTCTGGGGGCGGCAGTTCAAAGCAGAGATGCTAGACGAGGCCGGTATCTATGGCAGCGAAGTCTACGCCCGCGGCAAAATCCTGTCATTGGCTTACTATCTGGAGTCGATTCAGGACGAGTGACGCCAAAGGCATGATCAAGGGCCGCTCTGCATTGCCAGACTGGCAGAGGATTGCTGAAGACCTTGCGATCACCTAGCCTGATCGCAAGCAGACACAGCACCGGGGGCGGCCATGATCATAGCACTTGTTGAAATCCCTCTTGATGGCCCGAAACGTAACCACGATCTGGTGACAGCGCAGTCTGTCGCGGCGACGGCGATCTTTCATCAGGTCAAGGGTTTGAGGCGGAAGTACTTTCTGAACAGTGACGCGGGCGGCGGCGGTATCTATGAATTTGCCAGCCGCGCGGATGCCGAAGCATGGTTCAACGCGGACTGGTCCGACTGGATGGAAGGGCGCTTTGGCGTGCGACCAAAGCTCACTATTTTTGACAACCCTGTTGTGCTTGACAACGAACGTGGCGAAGTCCGCGTTGATGGTAAGCCTGTTGCGCCACCTTGGGATCCACCTGACGAAGGCGAAGGGACGCCCCCCAATCCGCACCCTCAGGGCCGGTCATCACAGCGATAGGCGATCCCATTGGGCAGGTAGCACAGGTTTTCAAAAAAGTCTGGATCCAGTTCTTCATAGGTCCTGAGCCGATGATCGCTGTCCTCGATGTCCAGATAGCTGGAACACGCAGCGACGTAGTATGCGTCGATACGGGACTGGTTTTCATACCATTGCGAAAAAGCAGCTTCTGTTGCCGCCGCGACGTCACTTCGGGCGGTCATTTCCTCGGCGAAAGCAGTGCCGATGTCTTGCTGCAATGGCCATCCGGACAAGGCGTTCCACATGTCCGCGTCTCCGCTTTCACGCATGGCCCAGGCCACCAGAAAACTGATCGCGCTCGCGTCGGCCTCCATGGCGAAGACGGCGCGCGCGCTTTCACGCATCGAAAGCTCCGGCGCTGGACAAACATCTGTCCGGTGTTGTTGGACATGTCTGAGTTCGTGGACAAGAACGGCCTGCTGCAGCGCAAAAGGTGCATTGCCGTTCATCACAATGCGGGCCGCATCCGGTTCAAAGTAGCCCTGCAAGCCCGTCAGCTTATCTGCAATGCAAAGTTCAAGATCGCCTTGCATCAGGGTGTTTCGGAAACGGGGAAACGCGTCGAACGTCGGGGCCATTGCGGCCACGAGCGCAGCAACCTTGTCTGGTTCAGTGAACGGCGCACGCCCGCATTCCAGAGATTGTGCAGGCGAAACGACAGGCCAGCTAAAGCAAAGCATAAAGACCGCCGCAGCAACCGGTCTGTTTGTCTTACTCCGACCCCTCGTAAACTGCATTCAAGACTTCCCGGCCCGGTCCCATTTTTTTACTCGGCAGCCTGCATCGGCTTTTTCAGCTCCAGGGGCGGCAGGGGTGCTGCATCTCCTTCGTCCCAGATGACCTCTGGTGCCTTGATCCGCCGCGCCTGCCGTGCCAGCGCCCAGTCGCGCGCGGCGCGGCTGCTGCGCCCCATCGAGAGCTTGGCCAGAAGTTGCGCCAGCCACTGCACATATGTCACGAACCAGACCCGGATAGCCAGCATGGAAGGCGTGAACACGAGTGTGAGCATTGTTGCGATTCCAAGGCCAAAAACAACTGCAGTTGCCAATTGTTTCCACCAGAGCGCGGTAGGGCTGTCAATGGAATAGCCACCTTGCATGAAATCGAGGCTCAGGCCGAACATCATTGGCGCAAGGCCCGCCATCGTTGTGATCGTCGTCAGCAGGACAGGCCGGATACGGTCTTCGGCCGTGCGGGTGATCGCCTCGGTCTGCGGCATGTATTTGCTATATTCCTGATAGGTGTCGATCAGAATGATGTTGTTGTTCACCACGATACCGGCCAGCGCCACGATCCCTGTCCCTGTCATGATGATCGAGAAGGGCTGATCCATCACCAGCATCCCGACCAGCGAACCGGCAGTGGACATGACAACCGCCATCAGTACCAGAACCGAATTGTAAATGCTGTTGAACTGCGCCAGCAGGATGATGAACATCAGGCCCAAGGCCCCTGCAAAGGCTGTTTGCAGAAAGGCGCCTGACTCGGCCTGCTCTTCCTGATCGCCGGTCCATTCCCATTCGATCGAGGCTGGCAGCGGGTTCGTACCGAGCCAGTCTGTCAGCATCTCAATCCGTTCATTGGCGTTCAGCGGTGTTTCCGACGTGTCGCCATTGTTGACATGTTCGGTCAGGCTGGCAGAGGTTGTCTCGCCCAGCAGCGCGACCACCTCGTAGCGGTCCATCCCGATCGCACTATCACTGATGATGCGCACGACGGCGATTTTTTCATCATCGACAATCAGGTTTGTCAGCCCTGTCGCGACACCTGCCTTGACGTCAAAATAGCGTTTCTGGTCGATCCGGTCGATCTGCGCCAGTTTTGCCACCGGTGTTCGTGTGATAAAGTTCGACAGTGGCACCAACCCCTGATTGGTCCGCACTTTCAGACTATCAAGGGTCGAGAGAACACGGTCTTCTTCCGGGAGCCGGACACGGATGTCGATTTCTTCGTCGGATGTATCGACCCGCATTGTATCAAGCAGGATACCGCGCGTGACCATTTGCACCATCGCGCCCACGGTTGCCACATCCGCGCCATAGCGCCCTGCTTTTTCGACGTCCACGTCGATCTGCCAGTCAATGCCGGGCAGGGGCAGGGAATCCTCGATTGTGATCAGGCCGGGTGTCTGTTCGAACTGCGCGCGCGCAATCGCCGTTGCTTCGCGCAATGCGTCCCAATTATCACTTTTCAAACGCAGGTGTACGGGTTTGCCGGATGCCGGACCACGGGCTTGCGCAAGGATTTCGGTTTCGATTCCGGGGATTGTGTTCAGTTGCTCCTGAATCTCAGCCAGCACGATATCTCCGTCCAGTTCGGCGATACCGGCACGGTCCTCCCACGGGATCGTTTCAAGTTGGACCTGCCCGATCGTGTCACTGGGTGTGCTGGCGCCGCTGGCGTCCGTGTTGAGCCCACCATCACCGGCAAAGGAAAAGGCGGTAATTACGCCGGGGTGGGCCAGTACGATATCTTCGGCCTGACGTACCAGTGCGTCTTTTTCCTCAAGTGACAGGTTGCCGCGGGCACGTACATAGACGATGGCCTGCTCGGGTTCGGATTCGACAAAGAATTCCACCCCGTTGTTATTGGCCCCGTAGTAGCCAAAAATCGACACCACCGCGAATGCAACCGCACCCACCGTAACCAGCGGCATGACGGGGTTGCCGGCGATGAAATGCATGAAATGGCCAAAGACGCTCCGGCGGTAGCCCGCCTTGATCGTTCTGGCTTCGCGCGTGATTTTTGCGGCGCCGATCGTAATTGATAGCAAGAACGCCCCGATCAGGAACAGCGTCATCCCGGGGATCGAGTCAGCCAAGCCGCTTGTCTGTACCGCTTCACCCGCCAGATAGCCGGGGTTCAGTGTCAGCATCGCACCTGTGAACACCACCATGATGGCAGGAACCACAAGCAGCGCCCGCACAACCCACGGCAAGCGGGTGCGCAGCGTGTCGGATGCACGGCCGAAGAGGCGGCTCATCCGGCCTGTCACACCGCCCATGACAGGCAGGTAGACCAGCGCCACCACCAAAGAGGCCGAAAGCACGAAAATCAGCGTCACGGGCAACATACCCATAAATTCGCCCGGCACACCGGGCCAGAACAGCATCGGCAGGAAAGCGCAAAGCGTCGTCGCGGTAGAAGAGATGATGGGCCAGAACATGCGCTTGGCTGCTTCGACATAGGCGTGCATGGGGCCCGTGCCCTCGGTGATGCGTTTGTCGGCGTATTCGACCACGACGATTGCGCCATCGACCAGCATCCCGACCGCAAGGATCAGGCCGAACATCACAATGTTTGAAATCGTGATGTCCATCACGGCAAGCAGGGCGAAACACAACAGAAACGATGTCGGGATCGCGAAACCGACCAGAAGGGCGGGGCGGGTCCCGAGTGCCGCCAGCACCACGATCATCACCAGGGCAATCGCGGTCAGGACCGATCCTTCCAGTTGGCTGACCATAGAGGCGACATTGCGCGACTGGTCGTTCGAGGTGCCAACCTGAATGGCGGATTGCAGTTCTGGCGACCAGCTTGCACGCTCTTGTGCGACGACCTCTTTCACGAGGGCGGCTGTGTCGATCAGGTTGAAGCCTTTGCGCTTGACCACCTGCAAAGCCACCGTATTCACACCGTTAAAACGGGCGGTGCCGATGCGGTCTTCGAACGTCAGGCGGATCGTGGCAAGGTCGCCCAGCGTGATCACGCGGTCGCCATTCGTCTTGACGGGCAGGTTGTAGACATCCTGCGGTTCGTCAAAGGACGAAGGAATTTTGACTGAAAAGGTCCCTTGCGGCGTTTCGACCTCGCCTGCGGCGATCAGCAGGTTGTTGTTGGTGACAACGCCGATCAACTCGCCCGCGGTGACGTTGTAGGCTTCCAGCCGGAGCGGGTCGATCACGACTTCCAGCATCTCGTCGCGCTGTCCCGCAAGGCCAGCTTCCAGCACGGCATCGAGGCCTTCAATACGATCCTGCAGGTCTTTTGCGACGCGCAGCAGTGTCCGTTCAGGCACCTGACCTGTCAGGTTGACAATGATGATCGGGAATTCCGAGAAATTGATCTCGTTGATCGAATACTGGTCGGCGCCTGCGGGAAACTGGGCCTCGGCGTTATTCATGGCAGACCGGATATCGGCCAGAATCTTGGTCTTGTCCCAGCCGAACTCGAATTCCAGCGCCACCCCGGCATAACCTTCGGCGGCGGTCGCCGACATGGTTTTCAGGCCATCGAGGTCCGACAATTCGGTTTCCATCGGCTTGACCAGCAGGGTTTCACTGTCTTCCGCAGAGATACCGGGGAAGGGGACCGAGACAAAGATCGCGGGGATCTCGATATCCGGCTCACCTTCTTTTGGCAGGCCCACATATGCCATCCCGCCTGCCAGCAGTGACAGGGCAATAAAGGCCAGCACCATGCGGGCGCGCGACGCAGCCCAGTCAACGATCCCGATCATCCTTTGGCATCCGTAAATGTGGGCGCAACCTCTACGCCGTCCACGACAAATTCCTGTCCCACCGTGATGATATCGACAGCGTCGGGCAAATCCGTCACCCAGACACCCTCTGCGGTATCACGCAGCAAAGTGACCGGCATGAATTTTGCGATATTCCCTTCAGCAACAGTGCGCACGCCCAAGACCCCGTCATCATCTAATGTGAGCGAGGATTGTGCAATCAGATGCGCGGTGCGACCGCGCGAAGCGATCAGGATCTCGGCGGTCTGGCCGTCGCTGATTGCCAGATCATCATTGGCGACCGTGACCTCAACGCGGAAAGTGCGTGTCAGTTCGTCGGCGCTGCGCGATAGGAAGGTGACACGGCCCTGCACCTGTTCGCCGCTGGTCAGGCGCGCACCGGCCATCGCGCCGACAGTGACCTTCGACACATCCGCTTCGGGGACAAATCCGACCAGCTTGATTTCGTTGAGTTGAATGATCGTCGCGCATGGCGTTCCGGGCTGCATCAGCGAGCCCAATTCGGCAGTGTCTGTTTCCAGCAGTCCCGAGAAAGGAGCGGTGATCGTGAGCTTTTCGATTTCCCGTTCCGCCGCGGCAACGGCGGCTTGGGCGGACTCGATCCCCGCTTGGGCAGAGGCCACAGCAGAGCGGGCGCGCTGCACGCCGGCCGTTGCAGCCTGCATGGCGGCCTCGGCGCTGACCAAGCGCGTTTCCGAGGCAAAACCGTCCTGTGACAGGCGTTGGGCGGCATTGAGGTTGATCTCGGCTTCCCGGACCCTTGCATTGGCTTCGACAACGCCAGCTTCGGCTTCGGGAATGCGGCCCTGTGCCTCTGCCAGACGCGCTCGGGCCTCGGCGAGGGACGCTTCGCGTGTTCCGGGATCAAGTTCGCACAGTACTTCGCCTGCATTGATGAACGCTCCCTTGCGGCGGGGGTCAGAGATCACAAGGCCGGATGTTTCGGATGCGACAGTGACCTGCCGCGCCGCTTCGGTCCGCCCGCGCAGGATCACAGCACTGTCGACCGTTTGCGCAACCGAATGCATTGCGACGACACCGACACGGGAAGGTTCCGTTTGCGCCGTGTCACCGGATTGTATGGCATCGTCTGCAACAAGGGTCTGTTCTGTGGCATCGCTTTGCGCAATGCCAAAAAGCATCTCCCGCTCGAACACCACCATGTAAAGGCCCGCCAACACAACAAGTGCGGTGATCACCGGAAGGATTTTCATATTGCCGTTCCTTCTGGCCGCCGTGCGCCCGGTCGGCCGTTGTTCAAATCTTCATTGTCTACGCGCAAATTTGCTGCGCGGATCACTTTATTGTACTAAACCATTCAGTTCACTTTATAGAGAACATGTCCCGACGGCAAGCGCACTTTTGCGTGTGGGCGGCAGGATTAAGGGACGCATTTGTCCTTGGCCTCTTGTTCATTGCGCTGGCTTCACGATATGTACGCGCAAACATGTTTCTAAACCTGTAGGAAATTGGGGACCAAGGTGAGCGACAGCGACAGTTTTATCAACGAAGTCACCGAAGAAGTCCGCCGCGAAAAGCTGTTTGGCTACTTGCGTCGCTATGGCTGGATCGGTGTTGCAGCCGTGTTCCTGTTGGTTGGCGGTGCGGCCTGGAACGAGTATCGCACAGCGCAGGCCCGCGATACGGCACAGGCGACAGGTGATGCGCTTTTGACTGCATTGGAGGAAAACGATCCTGCCGCACGCGCTGCTGCGATGGCGCAGGTCGAAGGCGAGGGGGCAGCGGCGGCGGTCACGCTGCTTTTGCGTGCCGCGACCGAACAAGAGGCCGGAGACATTGCCGCATCGGCTGAAACGCTTGGCGCTGTCGTCACGAACCCCGACTTGCCTGAAATGTATCGTGACCTGGCGGCATTCAAAGCGGCGATGCTGCCCACTGATGATGTTGCAGCCCGTCGTGCCAACCTTGAGGCCCTGTCGCAACCAGGCCAACCGTTTCGCCTGTTGGCGCTGGAACAGCTTGGTTACATGGCCCTTGCAGAAGGCGACACGGATGGTGCCATCGCCCTGATGCGCCAGATCGAAGAAGATGCCGGTGTTACGCGCGGCTTGCGCGAACGTGTCCAGACGCTCATGGTAGCATTGGGCGCGCCTCTGGCCGACCCTGTGACCCAGTAAAGCGCAGATTGGATCTGACCCGTGACCTTGAGAGCAAGCATCGCCGCCGCCCTGAGCCTACTGGTATTGGCCGCCTGTGGTGAGAACGATGTGATCCTGCCGGGAGAACGGTTCGACATTCGGGCGCAGACGGTTCTTGAGAACCTGACTCTTCCAGTGAGCCTGCCTGCCGCGCGTATGAACGTGGACTGGGGGCACCGGAACGGCAGCCCGAGCCACAGCATCACGCATCCCACATTGGGCGCAAACCTGACGCCGGTGTTTGTGGCTGACATAGGCGAAGGCAATAGCAAGAGTGCACGCATAACGTCCCATCCTGTCGTCGCGAACGGCGTCATCTACACCATTGACGCGCGCGCGCTGGTGACGGCAACCACCCTTGACGGCAGCACGCTTTGGACCCGCGACCTCACCCCGACACGGGATAACGCCGGTGATGCGTCAGGCGGCGGGATTTCCGTTGGTGGCGGACAGGTCTATGTGACGACCGGCTTTGGTGAGATTGCGGCGCTTGACGCCGCCACTGGTGCTGAAGTCTGGACCCAGGATCTTGATGCGCCGGCGAATGCCGCACCGACCCTGCGCGGTGATCTGGTCTATGTGGTCGCACGTGACAGCACGGCCTGGGCACTTGATGTCACCAATGGCCGCATTCGCTGGCAGCGCTCTGGCGCGCCATCAACCGCGAATTTTGCAGGCGGTGCGTCACCAGCCGTGAGCGGTGAATTCGTCGTCTTTCCGTTTCCCTCGGGCGAGGTGCTGACGACCTATCCGCGTGGCGGTCTGACGCGCTGGTCCACCTTTGTTTCAGGTGATCGCGTCGGCAATGCTGCCAGTGTGATCAACGATATTTCGGGTGATCCGGTTATTGTGGGCGGCCGCGTTTATATCGGAAACTTCAGCGGCAGGACCGTTGCGATCAATCTGGCCAACGGTGACCGGGTCTGGACTGCGGCGGAAGGGGCTGTGAACCCGGTCTGGCCGGTCGGAAATGCGGTATTTCTGATCAACGACCTCAATGAGCTGGTGCGCCTTGATGCGAATACAGGCAACCCTGTCTGGCGCACGGCGCTGCCGACCTTCGAGGATGAAGGGCGGACCAGCCGCCAGAAGCGAATCCTTGCACACTTTGGTCCGGTTCTGGCGGGCGGGCGTCTGATCGTGACGTCGTCTGACGGGCTGATCCGTCAGTTTGACCCCGCCTCCGGAGCGCAGATCGGACAGATTGACCTGCCTGGTGGCGCGGCTTCCGGTCCGGTTGTCGCGGGCGAGACCCTTTACGTCCTGAGCAAAAACGGGCAATTGCACGCTTTCCGTTAAGCCTGAAGTGGTGTAGCTGCGCAGGCAAGTGCCGTCAGGAGCCGACAAATGAGCTTTACCCTTGCGATTGTGGGTCGTCCGAATGTGGGCAAATCCACCTTGTTCAACCGTCTGGTTGGCAAGAAACTGGCCTTGGTCGATGACCAGCCGGGGGTGACACGCGACCTGCGCGAAGGCGAAGGGCGGATTGCCGACTTGCGCTTTACGGTGATTGACAGCGCCGGTCTCGAAGAAGCGACCGATGACAGTTTGCAGGGCCGGATGCGCCGCCTGACCGAACGTGCGGTGGAAATGGCCGATGTCTGCCTGTTCATGATCGATGCCCGCGCAGGTGTTCTGCCGGCGGATGAGGTCTTTGCTGATATCCTGCGCAAAAAGAATGCCAACGTGATTCTGGCCGCCAACAAGGGTGAGGGCAAAGCTGCGGATGCAACGATCCTCGAGGCTTACGCGCTGGGGCTGGGAGAGCCGATCCGCATGTCGGCTGAGCATGGCGAGGGCATGGGCGAGTTGTTGGATATGCTGCGCCCGATTGCAGAAGCGCGGGCGGAACAGGCCGCAGCCGATGCGCCAGAGGTTGATATTGATGTGGGCGATGACGACGAGGACACCGCCCGTATCCCGACCCGCGCCAAACCCCTGCAGATTGCCGTGGTCGGTCGCCCGAACGCGGGCAAGTCCACGCTGATCAACAAGATTATCGGCGAAGAACGCTTGCTGACCGGCCCAGAGGCCGGCATCACCCGCGATGCGATTTCCGTCCAGCAGGACTGGGGTGGCGTGCCGATGCGGATCTTTGACACCGCAGGTATGCGCAAAAAGGCCAAGGTGCAGGAAAAGCTGGAAAAGCTCTCGGTCTCTGACGGTCTGCGCG
>CAZTKF010000071.1:0-15316 GCA_964614205.1 uncultured Loktanella sp.
CGGCAAATACGCCGTTCCCATGATCAAAGGTGTGCTGGAGGCCGATCTGCCCGTCTTTGGCATCTGTCTGGGACACCAGATGCTGGCCCTTGCCGTCGGTGCCAAGACGATCAAGATGAACCACGGCCACCACGGGGCAAACCACCCCGTCAAGGACATGGAGACCGGCAAGGTGGAAATCACGTCTATGAACCACGGCTTTACAGTGGACAGCCAGACCCTGCCCGAGGGCGTGGAAGAGACGCATGTTTCACTCTTTGACGGCAGCAACTGCGGCATTCGCATCGCAAACCGTCCGGTGTTCAGCGTGCAATACCACCCCGAGGCCAGCCCTGGCCCGCAAGACAGCTATTATCTTTTCGAACGGTTTGCCGAGGCGATGAGCGCTTAACCATCGCTTAACTGAATTCGTTCAAATTGCACGCACGAAGCAGTCAAGTGTGAGTCGACGTGTTCAGGTTTGCTTCGTGCACTTTCACCAAGTGGGCTGCGGTCGGGCTATTCCGCAGCTTCCACAGCTTCCGCATCCAGTTTTAGACGGGTGACAAACGCCTCTGAAATATGATCGCGCAGTGCCTGATACGCCGCGTCCCCGTCACCGGCCTCGATTGCCGAAACAATCTTTGCATGTTCCAGCAAAGTCTCGTCGCCGCGCCCCTCTGCCGCAATTGAGGTGGTTGCCAGCAACGCCATCGACCTGTGTACAAGGTCCAATTGCTGCACCAGAAAGCGGTTGTGCGACGCCAAGTGGATTTGCTTGTGAAAGCGCCGGTTGGCACGGCTCAGCGCTTTGGGGTCGCCCACCAGCTTTTGATCGGCGTCCAGCATATCACGCAGCACCTTGACCTCTTCGGGCGTGGCGTGGCGCGCCGCAAGGCGGGCAGCCAAACCTTCGAGTTCGCCGCGCACGACATAAAGCTCCGACAACTGCGAATGGTCAAGCGAGGCCACGATCAGCGACCGCCCGTCGCGTGTCAGCAGCGACTGCGTTTCCAGACGCTGCAATGCCTCGCGGATCGGGGTGCGCGAAACGCCAAACCTCTCGGCCAGTTCACTTTCGACCAGACGATCGCCCGGTTTGTAGATATGGCTGTCGATCGCTTCGAGGATCAGGTCATAGGCGTCTTTCTGTGACGCGCGCGGATCATGCATCGGCTGGTACCTTTCGTGCTTGGGCAATCATACGCCCCAGCCCGCCCCGCAATCAAGCCAAAGCGATTGCGCGTGCCTGACACGCCGCATATTCTGCGCACATGGTAGCACGGCATTTTGCCCATGTTGATACATGGGTCTTCGATCTCGACAACACGCTTTATCCGCCGTCAGCAGATCTTTTCGGGCAGATGGACGCGCGGTTCTCGGCCTATGTGTCACGTTTGACAGGGCTGGATGAAGCGCGCGCGCTAAAGCTCTGCGCTGAGTACTGGACCGACTATGGTTCAACCCTCACCGGTTTGATGGAGCACCACGATGTTGATCCGCACCATTTTCTTGCGGATGTGCACGACATCGACATTTCGCATCTGGAAGAGGATGAAGCCCTGTCCACAGCTATCAACAGGCTTCCGGGACGAAAGATTGTTTTTACCAATGGGTCGCACAACCACGCCAAGCGCGTTCTTGCAGCGCGTGGCCTGACCCAGCAGTTCGATGCGGTCTACGGTGTGGAACATGCCGATTTCAAACCGAAGCCAAGCCATGATGCCTTTGCGCGTGTCTTCGGCCAAGACGGGATCACCCCAACATCCGCCGCGATGTTCGAGGATGAAGCGCGCAATCTGGCCGTTCCCCATGCCTTGGGGATGCGCACTGTTCATGTGCATGCGGACCCTGACGACGCTGACCACATTCACCACCATACCGACCATCTGACGGATTTCTTGTCGCAGTTGGCACGCTGACCCTTTCCGCCCGCCCGCGAGCGGCATATGTCATTCTTATGAAACGTAGCTCAACTGATATCCTGATTGCAGGCGGCGGCGTCGCCGGGCTTACCGCCGCGGCGGCCTTTGGGACCGCGGGCTTTGACGTCACAATTGTTGATCCGACCCCACCAGTCACGACAGGCGACGCCGAAGGCTCCGACCTGCGGACAACCGCTTTCTTGCAGCCAGCCCAGCAATTCCTAGAGTCCGCCGGTCTTTGGGTGCGCCTTGCACCCGATGCGGCACCGCTGCAGATCATGCGGATCGTGGACATCGGGACCGATACCCATGTCACCCGCGATTTCAATGCAGCCGATATTTCGGACAAACCTTTTGGCTGGAACCTGCCAAACTGGTTGCTGCGTCGCGAAATGGTGGCAAGACTGGCCGAATTGCCCAATGTCGATTTCCGCCCCGGTACCGGCTATGCCCAGATGCTGGCACGCCGCGACGAAGCTATTGTGACTTTGTCAGATGGCAGCCAACTGGCGGCCAAGCTGGTGATCGGCGCCGATGGCCGCAATTCTGCGGTCAGGCAAGCTGCAGGCATTGGCGCCAGAACCATGCGTTACGGACAAAAAGCCGTCACCTTTGCCGTGACCCATGACGCCCCGCACGACAATATCTCGACCGAGATCCACCGCTCGGGCGGCCCGTTCACACTTGTGCCGCTGCCCGATCATGAGGGAAAGCCCTGCTCTGCCGTGGTCTGGATGGAACACGGAGCCGAAGCGAACAGGCTGGCCGCGTTAGACGATCAAAGGTTTGAAGCTGCGGCCAACGACCGCTCTGCCCTGCTCTATGGCCCGTTGAAACTGGCCAGCCGTCGCAGTGTCTGGCCGATCATCAGCCAGATTGCCCATGCATTGACGGCACCGCGCGCAGCCCTTGTCGCCGAGGCAGCCCATGTGATGCCGCCCATTGGTGCGCAGGGGCTGAACATGTCCTTGCGCGATCTGTCCTGTCTGCTGGAGCTGGCTATGGCCCGGCCTGACGATCTTGGCACGCCCGCAATGCTGGACAGCTACGCACGCAAGCGCCACCCCGATATCAAGCTGCGGATTACCGGGATTGATGCGCTCAACCGCGCATCAATCGCGGGCAGCCCGACAATGCAGACCTTGCGCACAAAAGGGATCGAGGCGCTCTACGGTGTGACTCCTGTCCGCAGGACACTTATGCAGATTGGGCTGGGTGCAGGCTAGAGCACCTTGTCCAGCACCGGAACCAGCCGCGCCAGCGTGGCATCGACATCATAAAGCTTGTCCAACCCGAAAAGGCCCAGCCGGAAGGTCCGAAAGTCATCCGGTTCATCACATTGCAGCGGAACACCCGCAGCAATCTGCATTCCTTCTGCGGCAAACTTTGACCCGTTCTGGATGTCGGGATCATCTGTATAGCTGACAACGACACCAGGTGCGCCAAACCCCTCTGCCGCAACAGAACGGATCCCCTTGTCGGCCAGAACCTTGCGCACGGCGTTGCCCAGTTCCCATTGCGCATCCTTCAGCTTTTCAAACCCGAATGCCCGTGTTTCCAGCATCGTATCGCGGAACGCACGCAACCCGTCTGTCGGCATCGTCGCATGATAGGCATGACCACCGTTAAGGTAAGCCTGCATGATACTGTGCCATTTCTTGAGGTCGACAGCGAAAGAATTGGACGTTGTGTCGCCCATACGCGCCACAGCGCGGTCCGACATCATCACCAGCCCGGCAGATGGCGTGGAAGACCAGCCCTTTTGCGGCGCAGAAATCAGGACATCGACACCGGTCCTTTTCATATCCACCCACGCGCAGCCCGAAGCAATGCAATCCAGCACCATCAGCGCCCCGACCTCATGGGCGGCATCCGCCAAGGCAGTGATATAGTCATCGGGCAGGATGATCCCGGCAGAAGTTTCCACATGCGGGGCAAACACGACATCAGGCTTGGCCTCTTTGATCGCGGCGGTCACCTCTTCGATCGGGGCGGGCGCAAAAGGCGCACGGGTGTCATTGCCTGCCTGACGCGCCTTCATGACGGTCGTTTCCGCGGTAAAATTGCCCGCTTCGAAAATCTGGCTCCACCGGTAAGAGAACCAGCCATTGCGCACGACAAAGGCATGGGCTTCTGAGCCAAACTGACGGGCCACGGCCTCCATCGCGTAGGTACCGCCACCGGGAACGATGGCCACATGATCGGCATTGTAGACCTCTTTCAGCATCGCAGAAATGTCGGTCATCACGGCCTGAAAAGCCTTGGACATGTGGTTGAGCGATCTATCCGTGAACACCACGGAAAATTCCATCAAACCGTCTGGGTCTACAGCTGTCTTTGCGCCGTCCATGTTTTTGTTCCTTCTTTCGTCTGAAAATGGCTACTGCCACGGCTGCATGAAAGCAAAGCCTATCTTGGTATACATTGCCATCCCGGCATGAAAACCGCTGCCCGGAATTTCCGATATGCGACAGATCGTTCTTCAGATCGGACCCGGCCGGCGTTCCTCGGACAAAAGCACGTTGGCTTCGACATTTCCAACCCCCGGCATAGTCATGATCCTGCGGCGCAAGACCCTTTCGAAATCTGCCAGATCACGGGCGACCACCCGCAAGCGGTAGTCATAGAGCCCCAGCACATGGTCAACGGCCTGCACCTCCGGAATGGCATCGACCGCACGTTCAAAATCCTCAAGACTGACACGGCCCTTGGTCGCCAGTTTGACACCAAGAAAGACCGTCACGCCAAAGCCCAGCTTTTCGGCATCCAGTTCGAGCCTGCGCCCCGCGATCACACCTGCATCCTGCAACCGCCTGATCCTGCGCCATGTGGCTGGCTGGCTCAGCCCCAGTTTTTGGGCCAACTGCGTGGTCGATTGATCGGCATTCTCCGACAAGGCCCGCAATATCGCATGATCCAGATCATCCAGCGTCATAGCGGCAGGCTTTCGTCGGATTTGACAGTCGCCACTGTCATCAATGCCTCGATATCGGCCATATGCGGCAGGGTCAGCACCTGTTCGCGGTAGATGCGCTGATAATCGGGCAGGTCCTTGGCAATCAGCGACAGGCGCACATCGACACGGCCCAGAAAGGTCTGGATCTCGATCACCTCGGGGACCGCGCGCGCCGCAGCAATGAAATCGTCGAACGCGCGTGAAATCGTCTTGTCCAGCGTGATCCGCAGACTGACCGACACAGCATAGCCCAAAGCCTGCCAGTTGATGATGGCACGGCTACCCAAGAGAATGTGATCGCTGCGCAAGCGATCAATCCGGCGCGTGATGCGCGCGGGCGTCAGCCCGGTGGCTTCCGCCAGATCGGGGACACTGCGCGCGGGGTCTGCCTGCAAGAGGCGCAGCAGGCGGCGGTCTGTATCATCAAGCATAATGAACCGCATATTTTAAATTTAGACGCATAACAATCTTCATATTTGCCGAAAAACTCAAGCACCGTCACTCACAAAGTGCAGAACACTCGCTATAAGAGGTCAAACCCAACTGCATATAAGGATGTTTGGACATGCGCGTTTACTATGATCGCGATTGCGATGTGAACCTGATCAAAGACAAGAAAGTTGCGATCCTGGGCTATGGCTCTCAGGGACACGCCCACGCGTTGAACCTGCGTGACAGCGGTGCAAAGAACCTTGTCGTCGCCCTGCGCGAAGGTTCCCCTTCTGCTGCCAAAGCCGAAGGCGAAGGCCTGACAGTCATGGGCATCGCCGAAGCTGCCGCTTGGTGCGATGTGATCATGTTCACCATGCCCGATGAACTTCAGGCAGATACATACAAGAAATACGTGCATGACAACCTGAAAGAAGGGTCCGCCATTGCCTTTGCACACGGCCTGAACGTACACTTCGGCCTGATCGAACCCAAGCCCGGCGTCGATGTTATCATGATGGCCCCCAAAGGCCCCGGCCACACGGTGCGCGGCGAATATACCAAAGGCGGCGGCGTGCCCTGCCTTGTGGCGGTCCACAACGATGCATCCGGCAAGGCAATGGAAATCGGCCTGTCCTATTGCTCTGCCATTGGTGGCGGGCGTTCCGGCATCATCGAAACCAACTTCCGTCAGGAATGTGAAACCGACCTCTTTGGCGAACAGGCTGTTCTCTGCGGTGGTCTGGTCGAGTTGATCCGCATGGGCTTTGAAACACTGGTCGAGGCAGGCTACGAACCCGAAATGGCCTATTTCGAGTGCCTGCACGAGGTGAAGCTGATCGTGGACCTGATCTATGAAGGCGGTATCGCGAACATGAACTACTCCATCTCGAACACAGCCGAGTATGGGGAATATGTCTCGGGTCCGCGCATCCTGCCTTACGAAGAAACCAAAAAGCGGATGAAAGAGGTGCTGTCAGACATCCAGACAGGCAAATTCGTACGTGACTTCATGCAGGAAAACGCCGTGGGCCAGCCGTACTTCAAGGCAACTCGCCGCATCAACGACGAACATCAGATCGAACAGGTCGGTGAAAAGCTGCGCGCGATGATGCCATGGATTTCCGCAGGGAAAATGGTCGACAAGGCGAAGAACTGATCGATATGGATGGTGGATCATGATCCACCTTGCGATACAGAAGGCCCGGGATCTTTCCCGGGCCTTCTTGCTTCGAGGAACACGGCGATGACCACCCAACCAACACCTGCGAACTGGCTGTCGATTCTCGCGCTCGGGCTGATTTGGGGCGCGACCTTTATGGTCGTGGCGATTGCATTGGAAGGCTACGGCCCGCTGACAGTGGCCTGTGCCCGCACAACGCTGGGGGCGGCTGCGCTGTTGGTTCTGATGCGTGTGATGAACCGCCCCTTGCCCGTTTTCACCCCTGTCATGCGCCGCTATCTGGTCGCCATCGGCCTTTTGAACACGGCCTTGCCCTTTGCCCTGCTCAGCTGGGGCCAGCAATATGTACCCTCGGCTTTCGCCGGTATCTCTATGGCGGCCCTGCCCCTTTTCGTCTTGCCGCTGGCCCATGTGTTTACCGATGAAAAGATGAGCTTTCGCAATACGTTGGGCGTGGTCTTGGGGTTCATCGGGGCAACTGTCCTGATCGGCCCGGGTGTGCTGCGGATCGGTACAGGATGGGAGCCTATGGGGCAAATGGCCTGCATCGGTGCCGCGATCTCTTATGCGGTGTCCAGCATCATGACACGCCGCTGCCCGCCTATCGACCCGATCACAATGGCGGCGCTTTTGCTGGTTGTCGGTTCGACCGCGCTGATCCCCGCGATGCTGATCGTCGAGGGTGTCCCTACCATCGGTGACGCGCGTCCAACCCTTGCGATCATTGTTCTGGGCTTCTTTCCAACGGCACTCGCAGCCCTGATACGGGTTGCAACGATCCGCTCGGCTGGTGCCATCTTCATGACACTGGTGAACTATCAGGTGCCGCTCTGGTCGATGGTCTTTGGAGCATGGATTCTGAGCGAGGTGCTGCCCTTGCGCTTCTTCATCGCACTCGGCCTGATCCTGCTCGGTCTCGCAATCAGCCAGTGGAGCACGCTCAGGCGTATCGTGGCGCGCTAGACCGCCGCTTCAACCTCGGCGACGATCCCGTCGACAACCTGTGCCAACAGCACATCGTCCTCACATTCGGCCATGACGCGGATCAACGGTTCAGTTCCGGATTTGCGGATTAACAGTCGGCCTCTGCCTGACAATCGGGTCTCCGCATCTGCGATGGACTTCCGGACCTGATCCGCGCCCAGCGGGTCCTGCCCTGCCGCATAGCGCACATTCCTCAGCATCTGCGGGACAGTCTCGAAGCTTTTTGTCAGTGCGCTGGCCGGCTGGCCAGTCTCGATCATGGCTGCCAGAAATTGCAGCCCTGCCAAGAGCCCGTCACCGGTCGTCGCATAATCGGTCATCACGATATGACCGGATTGTTCGCCACCCAGATTCCAGCCATTTCTGCGCATCGCTTCGACCACATAGCGGTCACCCACAGCCGTGCGCTCAAGCCGCAGGCCGCGCCCGGTCAGATAGCGTTCCAACCCGAGGTTCGACATAACCGTCGCAACCAGCGTGCCGCCATTCAGGCGTTCCTGATCAGCCCAACGCGCGGCCATCAGCGCCATCAGTTGATCGCCATCAGCCACCTGTCCTTGTTCGTCAAGGATCATCACACGGTCTGCATCACCATCCAGACAAATGCCGACATCGGCCCCTTCGGCAATGATCGCCTTGGATGCGGCGGAGGTATCTGTAGAGCCGCACCCATCGTTGATGTTGAAACCATCGGGGTTGACCCCGACAGGTATCACAGTGGCCCCCAATTCCCAGAGCACCTCGGGTGCAACGCGGTGTGCAGCGCCATTGGCACAATCGATCACGACCCTGAGGCCATCAAGGCGCATACCCGCTGGAAAAGTGGATTTGACGCGTTCCGCATAGCGGAACCGCCCGTCGTCAATGCGCTTGGCACGTCCGATATTCTGGGCCTGCGCCGGTTCGATCTCTCCGTCGATCAGTTGTTCGATCTCGGCCTCGGCCTCGTCCGACAGTTTGAAACCGTCAGGGCCGAAAAACTTGATTCCATTGTCATGGTGCGGGTTGTGGCTGGCCGAGATCATGATGCCAAGGTCGGCACGCATGGATGTTGTCAGCAGGCCAACCGCAGGCGTGGGTACCGGCCCCAGCAACAAGACATTCATCCCGGTGCTGGTCAGCCCCGCCGTCAGCGCGTTTTCAAACATATAGCCAGAAAGCCGCGTATCCTTACCGATCACGACACGGTGCCCGTTCGAGCCGTCATTGCGGAAATACCGGCCTGCCGCCGCACCGATCTTGAGCGCCATTTCCGCCGTCATCGGAAAGGTGTTCGCCTTGCCCCGCACCCCGTCGGTGCCAAAGAATTTCCGTGTCATGTCATTGCTGCCCCGCCGATTGCCCATTCCAGGTCTAGCGCTTGTTTGGTCGCGAATATATCGTGAACCCGCAGGATTTGCACCCCTCGCCTTGCAGCAAAAAGCGCGACAGCCACAGAGCCGCTCACGCGGTCGCTAGGGTCTTGTCCGCCACCTATGGTTCCGATGAACCGCTTGCGGGATGCCCCCAGCAAGATCGGGCAACCCAGCCCATGAAAAATCGCGATACCGCGCAGCAGGGCCAGATTGTGCTCGAGCGTTTTGCCAAAACCAATACCGGGGTCTACGACGATCTGGTCGCGCGCGATACCGGCCGCCTCGGCAGCTTCGACCCGTTCGCTCAGGAAATCATACACATCCAGCAGTACGTCGTCATAATTGGGATCATCCTGCATCGTCTCGGGCGATCCTTTTGCATGCATCAGACAGACCGGAACCTTGGCCCTGGCAGCCACATCCGCGAGCCCGGGGTCAAAAGTAAAGGCAGCCACATCGTTGACAAGCGTCGCCCCTGCCTCCAGAGCAGCGGATCCGACCTGTGCCTTGCGCGTATCTATCGAGATCGGTACGTCGCTTTGGGCGCGGATTGCAGCGATCACCGGTGCAGTTCGCGCAATTTCTTCCGCGATCTGAACCTCGACCGCGCCCGGTCGTGTGCTTTCGCCGCCGACATCAATAAATTCAGCACCTTCGCTTTGCATGGCACGCGCATGCGCGAGGGCGCGTTCGGGCGCATTGAATTGACCACCGTCCGAAAAACTGTCCGGCGTCACGTTCAGAATACCCATGATGCGCGGACCGGTCATCGACACGCCGGCGATGGGTGCACGTGCACGCGTCAGGTGACCCAGAATATCGTCGGGGATCTCGCTTGCGGGCATTGCGCGCACCCCGCCGCCGCGTTCATGTACAGCGACCGTGTCAAACCAGCACAAGCCCCCGGCCAATGGAAAACTCTGAGGTGTCGGCACCTCGCCAAATCGGGCAACGGGGCGGTAATAACGGGTCATGTCAGGTCTTTGGCCTGTGTCTGGATACTGCGCGTGGGAACTTCCGCCGCTGGTGCTTCTGCGCCAATCACCAAGAGTTCTTTTGCCACCATTTCGCCAGCGAACCACGCGACCAAAGCGACCGCGTCGCGCGGGTTGGCCGAGGGCCCGTCCACCGCGTCCAGCACGATCTTGGACGGAGCCCAGATACAAATCTGGTCATTCTTCATCGCCCAGTCCAGTTCGGTACGGGTCCCGACGACCATGCACCGGCGGTCGCGTGCTGCAAGCGCCCAGGCATTTTGCTCGATGGCCAAAAGATCAATACGCCGCTGCGCCAGTGCATTTTCGGCTTGCGGGGCCGCGACATCCGACGCACCGACACAGATGATCAGCGGCGCATCCATGGCAGCCAGCTGGTCAATCCAGACACCAAGATGCGGGCTCTGCATCGCCGCGTTGGAAAGATAGACAATGCGCGGATGTGGGGCCTCGACATGTTCTTGCCCTGCCAGATCGACACCATCACGGGACCTCACGATCTCGACCCCGAGGGAAAACGGCCCGCGGTCCAGTTTCTCTATCCTTACAAAGACCCGCTCGGCCTGCGGCTCAAGCAGAATGCGCTCTGCAACGCGTGCTGCAAGGGTTTCAAGCAGATTGATGCGCTCGGCCTCCAGTTCAATGCTGATTGCCTCGGTCACTTTGTCATAGGACAGGATACGATCGACGTCATCGTCGATAGGACCACTGAGGGCAAGCACCTCGACCACGACATTGAAACGCACCCGTTGCAGCGTTCCCCGTTCCTGCTGGAATGCGCCGATTTCGACCTCCACGACGTAATCGCGCAGGGAAATCCGGTCGCATGGGGTCTGGCTGCTGGCCTCTGCCCGCTCGCTTGGGTGGGCAAAGGCAAGGCGGATATCATCGGTCATCGGGGCGCCCATCATAAAGTCGTACGCCTCGTGGGATACAAGGGGGGCGCGCTTCCGGCAAGCGCCAGTGGCGACGCCTGTCCGCGATCATGCGACGTTAGTTGGACGCAGTCCGCACCGGCTGGCGATAAAAATAGTGAAAGCCGATCTCTGCGGTGCGTGGGAAACGCTTAGCCCAAGAAGGGTTCACAGCTTTTGTGTGATAGTGCGTTGCACCACCTGTCAGAACACGCGGCGCACCATCGATCAGGATACGCGCCACCTTGCCGACACGTTCCCAAGACTGGGGCTCGCCGATGTTTTCGGGCTTACCGTCGCAGGTATAGGTAAACTGGCAGGCATAGCGGCGACCGGTGCCCTGATTGATCACATTGCACAACGTATCGGGATAAGCGTCGCTATCCACACGGTTAAGGATAACCTCGCCAACAGCAAACATGCCGCGCACGCTTTCGCCGCGCGCTTCAAAATAAAGGGCCTCGGACAAGCATTGCCATTCAGGCCCACCTTCGGCGACAGGCTGTTCAGCAAGGAATGACGGGTCATAGACCAGTCCGGTCGTCGTCTCGACGCCACGTTCTTGTGCAGGGGGCAAGCTGGTCAACATGCTCAGACGGCTGTCAGGGACCACGGACAGAGCCTCGCGCTCTTGTCCCAGAATTGCGCCCAAACGGCTTGCCATCAGTTCATCAGCTGCGGCAGACGTTGCCCCAACACAAATAGATACCGCAGAAACTGCGGCGAAAATCGCCTTCAAAACAGTCATTTTTCCCACCCAGGAAAGCACGCGGGATTGCTCCGCGCTAGCGCGGCACTCTTTAGGGCAAAGTCACCAAAAGGTCTACCCCTAGCCCCCGACCGCAGTCAGCGACACAGCATCGCGCAAGACCAGCGCCTAAAAAAATCCCAAAATACAGGAGGCTATAGCGATCACACCACTATTTGTGGTGTTGTATTAGTGTGACACCCGTTCGGCCAAGGCAAGTTGAGCAGCGGTTAACCGCGCAACAGGCACACGAAACGGGGAACAGGATATATAGTCGAACTTCTGCGCACGGCAGAACGCAATGGCAGAGCGATCACCGCCATGTTCGCCGCACAAGGACAACACAACATCCGCGCGGCCACGGCGGCCACGCTCTGCGCCCATCGAAATCAGCTCGCCAACACCTTCGATATCAAGGGTATGAAACGGGTCTTCAGCGTAAACCCCCTGCTGGACATAGGATGACATGAAGCGCCCTGCGTCATCGCGCGACAAACCATAGGTCATCTGGGTCAGGTCGTTGGTGCCAAACGACAGGAACTGTGCATGTTCAGCAATATCCTGCGCGCGCAAGGCCGCCCGCGGCGTTTCAACCATCACACCAAGGCGATAGTCGAACGCCGTCTTGCTTTTCGCGCGCACCGCATTTGCAACACCATCTATGCGCGCCTTGAGCAGTTCGACTTCGCGCATCGCACTGACCAGCGGGATCATGATTTCAACGGTAATCGAAATACCCTTCTGGCCGACAGCCGCCATTGCCTCAAAGATCGCGCGGGCCTGCATGTCATATATCTCGGGAATAGCGATACCCAAGCGCACACCGCGCATCCCCAGCATCGGGTTGTATTCGGCCAAGGCATCCACCCGCTCGATCACATCGGGCAAGGGCAAAGCCACCTGTTCGGCCAGATCGCGCATGCCCGCCCTGTCGGATGGTAGAAATTCATGCAAGGGCGGATCGAACAGGCGGACGCAGACGGTCTTGCCGGCCATGATCTCGAACAGGGCCTGAAAATCGGCGCGTTGCATCGGCAGCAGACGGTCCAGAACGGCGCTGCGGTCTTCGCTGTCCTCGGCAAAGATCATCTCGCGCATGACACCCAGACGATCGCCCTCAAAGAACATGTGCTCGGTCCGGCACAGTCCGATGCCTTCGGCCGCGAAGTTCTGCGCGGTCTGCGCATCGGCAGGTGTATCGGCATTGGCACGCACGCCAATGTCGCGGAATTCATCGGCCCATTCCAGCAGTGTCTGGAAGGCACCATCCAGGGCCGCTTCCAGCATCGGCGGCTGGCCGACCAGAACCTGCCCTGTACTGCCGTCGACCGTAATGATGTCACCCGCCTTGAACTGGCGCCCGTCGGGTGCAACGATCAGACCGTTCTTGCGATCAATCGACAAGGCAGATGCGCCGACCACACACGGCAGACCGATACCGCGCCCGATCACGGCGGCATGGCTGGTCACACCCCCGCGCATTGTCAGAACCGCGCTGGCGGCGTGCATCCCCCGAATATCCTCGGGGGTTGTTTCACGGCGCACAAGAACACAAGGCTCGCCCCGCGCGGCGCTGGCCTGCGCTTCATGGGCCGTCAGGACGATACGCCCCGATGCAGCGCCAGGGCTGGCTGCAATACCCCCCACGATCACATCGCGGTCAGCCTCGGGATCAACCTGCCGGTGCAGCAATTCGGACAAAGCCGACGGCTCGACCCGCATCACGGCCTCCTCGCGCGGGATCACTTCATCCTCGGCAAGGGCAACGGCAATCTTGACCGACGCGCGTGAACTGCGCTGCACGCGGACCGCATCAAGAATCTGGACAACCCCGTCCTGTAGCGTGAACTTCACTTCCATCTCTTCGCGCAGACGACGGCGGCAGAGATCGCCATAAGACACAAGCTGGGCGTATTGCGCAGGGCAGATATCCTCAAGCGCGGGACCACGGGGGTCACGTGTCAGATACATAGCACCTTCCGTGTCCGGCGTCACATCGGACCATTGGCTTTTGTTCTGGCTCAGATACCGCCCGACGATCCGGCGCACCCCTGTCGCAGAATCGACAAACTGGATGACACCCTGACCACATTCGCCCTGTCCTGCCCCCAGTGCCATCGCCTGCACCACAAGGCCAAGGCCGGCATTCGCAGGCGCACCCTTGGCTTGCCGCAGCAGGCGAGCCGTCGTCCCGTCCCACGCGCGCGCCATCGACCGCAAGACCTCGGCCAGTTGCACTGCGGGGTCTTGAGGGAAAGGCTCGTCCGTTTCAAATTCGAAGGCATCAAGCAAAGTCTTGAGACCGGCGGCATCGGCCACATCGGGCAAATGGAATTCATCAGGATCAAGCCGCGCCACATGGACCGCATAGGACTGCACAAACCGCATATAAAGACGGGTGGCCGCTTCGGCCCCAATCCGCTGGGTCAACTCGGCCAGACGCGCGTCATTCATGCCGACATTCAGGATGGCACTTGGCCCGCCCCAATCCGGATCCTGACTGGACGGGCGCACTGATAGCAACGGGGCCGCGCCAAAGGGCGCCAGCAGCGCCTGCATGTCGGGCAGATTGCCGATGGCCGCGTCGTGGACCGCATCAAAGGACAGCGCAACAGTCACTGGCACCGGCATATCCAGACGCACCAGACGCTGAAGGCATTTCGCACGTCCGCCATGCACCGCAGCCGACATCGCGGCTGTGGGTGTAATGAGCGTCAGAGGCCCGTATGTGGTCTGTTGCTGCACCGCGGCACCGATCATTGTTCACTTGCAGCATAGAAGAGAAAACGGCGCTCTGTACACCTGCGTTTACAGTTTTTCTGTCTAGCCTTCGATTTTCGTCAAATCCGCAACGCTGAGGCAGATATTCCTGATGCGTGACAGCAGGTTAAGCCTATTGCGGCGCAAAATTTCGCTGTCTGCGTTCACCTGCACATCGGTGAAAAATGCATCAATCGGCCCGCGTAGTGCTGCCATAGCATGCATCGCGGTGCTGAAATCCTCGGCTTTCATCGCTGGGGCAATCTTTGCATCCGCAGCATCAAGGGCGGCAAAAAGCGCCTTTTCAGCGGCTTCTTCGGCGAATTTGACGTCCGCGCCATAGGAATACTCCACCCCGTCCTTTTCCTCGGCCTGGGTCAGGATGTTGTTGGCCCGCTTGAAGCCCTGAATGAGGTTTTCACCGTCATCGGTGGCAAGGGTTGCAGCCAAAGCCTCGGCGCGTTTGACGAGCAGCGTCAGGTCATCATTGCCCGGCATCGCGATGCAGGCGTCGATGATGTCGTGACGGATGCCTTTGTTACGCAGGAAGACTTTGAGGCGGTCGTGGAAGAAGGAGAGGAGGTTGTCAGATTGCGATTGAACCAACTGCAGTTCGACTTGCTGCGCCCTAGCTAAATACGCAGAGGCAATTTTTTCGGCCTGCTCGTAAGTCACTTCTTCATGGTCTTGTTGCTCAAACTTCTCCCATATCTCCGAAACATGCAGAACGTCACTCCCTTCTAGCGCTGCTAACTCAGCTGCAGTTGCACGAGCATCCTTGTAGTCATTCAGAAGTCTGGCAATTAGTCCCCCACGCTGAGCGTCAATTGATTGTGTAACTGCTGCATGGCGAGAATCCGCAACAATGTTACCCAAAGCTACTCGCAGGTCGTTCTCCAAAACCAACCGAATAACCCCCAACGCTGCCCTGCGCAGCGCAAACGGGTCCTTGCTCCCCGTCGGCTTCTCGTCAATCGCCCAGAACCCTGTCAGCGTGTCGATCTTGTCGGCCAGCGCCACGGCGACCGAGATCGGCGCGGTTGGCACATCATCGGATGGCCCCAGCGGTTGCCAGTGTTCCAGACAGG
>CAZTKF010000072.1:0-15217 GCA_964614205.1 uncultured Loktanella sp.
AAATCCCGATAGAAATCATAGTATTGGCGCACCCGCCTCTCTTGTGGCAATCAGGAAGTGCCACCATAGATAGCGTAACGGCGGCATGTGGGAACACGCATATGATTGGCCCGCTGTCCTTGCGAACACCTGCGCCCCAAATGCCCTTTGACACACAACGCCCTAGGCATGCAGGTTTCGCAGAACTTCACGTGCGGCAGTCACCACAGGATCGTGTGTCTCTTTGAGTATGGCCACACGGTCGAACCGCGCCGGATCGCGGTTCACGGCGTCACGCATCGCCGCGCCAAAGGCCATGCGCAACTCTGTCCCGATATTGAATTTGCAGATATTTGTGTTTCTGGCCAACGTTCTACGCTGCGCTATTGGCACACCGGATCCGCCGTGAATGACCAAGGGTACATCCGTCGCAGCCTGGATCGCGGCAATGCGCGGCTCATCCAGCCCGCCTTCCTTGTCCTGCTGCAAATGCACGTTCCCCACCGAGATCGCCATTGCATCAATACCGGTTTCTGCGGCGAATTGTGCCGCTTCGGCGGGATCTGTACCCGCGGATGCTTCACCGCCGGAATAGCCGACAAAGCCAATCTCGCCCTCGCATGAAATACCTGAATTATGTGCCATTTCAGATATTTGCAGTGTTTCTTTAATGTTCTCTGATAGCGGCTTTCGCGAACCGTCGTACATCAAGGACGTAAAGCCGGAATCCAGCGCCTCGGAGCATTCGTCATATGTGTATCCGTGATCCAGATGCGCGACGACCGGTACAGATGCCTCTTGCGCGAGATGCCGGAACATCTTGCCCAATACGGGCAAGGGTGTGTGCGCGCGGCACCCCGGTCCCGCTTGCAGGATCACCGGACAGTTTTCCGCCTCGGCCGCTGCTACATAGGCGCGCATGTCTTCCCATCCAAGGCAGACCAGCCCGCCCACGGCATAGCCGTGACGCAACGCCGGTTCCAGCACCTCCTTGAGTGTCACAAGTGTCATTTGAACTTGGCGATCATGTCTTTGATGCCGGGGATCGTTTCGACCTGATAGGCATGGGACGGCTGGAAGTACTGCACCAGCGACCGCTGCGACAGCCCGCCCAGAATGGTAAAGTAATACATCTGGTACCCCGGCAGCACCGCGCAAGGGTGATAGCCGCTGTCCAGACAGATCGTGGAGCCATCCACGATATGATAGGCATCGCCGGGTTTGCCATCCTCGCGCTGGAGCATCTGCACGCCAGAGCCGTGGTTCGGCTTGAAGCGGAAGTTGTAGGTCTCGTCATGGCGGGTTTCGAGCGGCAAGCGGTCGGTATCATGCTTATGCGACGGGAAACCGGACCAGCCGCCCTCGCCCACGGTAAACAGTTCAGATACCAGCAACCGCCCGACCCTGTCGTGGTACTTGGTGCCCAGAATATGCTTGATCTTGCGATGGGTCTTCGTGTCATCCGAGCCGTATTGCACCAGATCCAGTTCGTTCTTCCGGACTGCAAAAGCATCGAGCACCTTGTCATAGCGCGCCCCACAGACAAAGACCTCTGCATCCTGAGATGTGCAGACCATTTCGGCTTTTGCGGCCGTCGGAACATAGACGCCCTCGGGCTCACCGCCCCAGACATCCTCGACGCGTTCGCCGATACTGTCCGCCTTGAACCCTTCGATATCGATATCGACAGTGCCGGTGGCGGGCACGATGCAGGTCTCATAGCCCGGCACAGCGTATGTGAAAGCCTCACCTTTCTTGAGCTTCACAATGTTAAAATAGTTCAGTGGAACAGTCGGATCATCCACGTCCACAATCGGTTTATTCTGGTTGTCAAAGGGGGGGATGTGCATGGGCTTATCCTCTCACGCATCGGTCGGACCGGGGTGGCCGGCCATGAATGATTCCAGTGTCGCCGTATCGGCCATCGCAGGCGCGCATCCGGGGCGCGACACGGTGATGGATGCGCAGGCAGAGCCGCGCAGGATCGCATCATGCAGGCTTTGGCCCTTTGCCAAACCTGTTACCAGACCCGCCATAAAGCTGTCCCCTGCCCCTGTGGGTTTGAGCGCCTCGACCGGCCAGATACCAGTACGGATTTCCGCGCCATCGGCAAATGTGACAGCCCCTTTTTCACCCATCTTGTAGACCACCACGGTGGCTGTGTCCTCGGCCAAAGCGCGCGCCTTGGCGAGGCCTTTTTCGATACCACCGGCCATGAAACCGAATTCTTCGTCATTACCGACGATCATGTCAGAGGCCGCCGCAGCGCGGCTCAGCACATCTTCGGCCACCTGCGGCGACGGCCATGAGTATGGCCGGTAGTCTACGTCGAAAATAATTGGCAGACCAGCCGCCTTGGCGCGCTCGAAGGCATCAAAGCTGGCGCTGCGTGACGGCTCGGCGGCAAAAACGGTGCCTGCGGTGATCAGTGCGCCAAACCTGCGATAGTCCACGGCGGCGACATCATCCGTATCCATCTGGAAATCAGCGGCGCCGTTGCGGTAAATTACATTGCGGTGTCCCGCGACGCGGCTTTCGTAGAAAGCCAGAGAATTGCGGTATTCACCGCCAACGGGTGTGACATATTCTGTCCCCACCCCATAACGCTTCAACTGGCCAAGGCAGTAACTTCCGATGCTGTCATCCGACACCCTTGTTACAAGCGACGCCTGCCCGCCCAGTTTGCAAATACCCGCGGCAATGTTTGCCGATGACCCCCCAAGGCCGACTGTTACGGTCTCGGCATCCTCGGTGGCGACGCCCGGATCGGTGTAAAGATCGATCCCTGCCCGTCCGACGACGACAAAGTTGTTCGCCTTGATCCCGTCAAGCAGCGCGGACATCATACGCCCTTTCGCTGTTTGGGGCGTGCCGCTTCCTGATCGACATGGGCGGCGCGCACTTTGTCGGAACGGGTGACATGCGGTGTACCGACCTCCCACCAGGCGTGTCCCTGCGTGGTCCAGCCCTCGTAGGGGTCCACTTTCATGCAGATCACATAGGTCCGGTCCGCGTCCTTGGCGCGCATGAAGGCGGCCTCCAGTTCAGCAGGCGAGCTTACGGTTTCAGCTTCCGCACCCATCGCTTTGGCGTGCGCCTCGAAATCGACGCCTATCTTGCGCGTGGCGGTTGGTGTATCGGCGATCAGGTTGTTGAAGCTTTCGTTGCCCGTATTGTTCTGCAATTTGTTGATGACTGCAAAACCACCGTTGTCGAGCACAAGAACAATAAGCTTTTTCTCTGTTAAAACAGATGAATAGATGTCGGAGTTCATCAAAAGATATGATCCGTCGCCGGTAAAGACGATGGTGTCCTGCTCGGGTTCCATCTGGGCTTGGGCGATGCGGGCGCCCCAGCCACCGGCAATTTCGTATCCCATGCAGGAGAACCCGAATTCCACATCCACTGTTCCGATATCCAGTGTCTTCCAGTTTGCAGTCACTTCGGCCGGCAGCCCCCCTGCTGCCGCAACAATACGGTCGCGGGGATCACACAGGCGGTTCACCTCGCCGATGGCCTGCGCATAGGATGCCGGGCCATTGCCGACGCGGGTATTCTCGGCGACATATGCGTCCCAAGCGGCACGCTCTTTTCCGGCTTTTTCCGTCCAGCTTTCGGGGGCTTTGTAGCCCGCCAGATCGGCGGTCAAGGCCACCAGCCCCAAACGTGCATCGCCGACGACAGCGGTGGACATATGCTTGGCTGCGTCATGACGCGCGGCATTCAGGCCGATGATCTTTGCGTCATGGGCAAAGGCCGTCCATGATCCGGTGGTAAAGTCCTGCAACCGCGTCCCGACGGCAAGGATCACATCAGCCTCTGCGGCGATGGCATTTGCAGAGTCCGAACCCGTCACCCCGATCGGCCCGATATTCAGCGGGTGATCATGCACCATATTCGCGCGTCCGGCGATGGTTTCGACCACCGGAATGCCCGTGGCCTCGGCAAATGCGGTCAGTTCTGTCACAGCAGCGGAATACTGCACACCACCACCGGCAATGATCATCGGGCGCTTGGCCTCTTTCACAAGTGCCACAGACTGTGCGATCTCGTATTCGTCCGGTGCCTGGCGGCGCACACGATGGACGCGCTTTTCGAAGAAACTGACGGGATAGTCGTAAGTCCAGCCCTGCACGTCCTGCGGCAGACCGATAAAGGCGGGGCCGCAATCGGCAGGGTCAAGCATGGTGGCCAAGGCTGCGGGAAGCGACTGGATCACCTGCGCGGGATGCGTGATGCGGTCCCAAAAGCGGCTCACGGCCTTGAAGGCGTCATTCACGCCAAGGGTCGGGTTCCCGAAATGCTCCAGTTGTTGCAGAACGGGGTCCGGCAGACGGGTCAGGAAAGCATCGCCGCAAAGCATCAGCATCGGCAGGCGGTTGGCATGGGCCAGTGCTGCGGCAGTCAGCAGGTTCGCCGTTCCCGGTCCGGCGGAGGCAGTACAGAACATGAAACGCTGGCGCTTATAGGCCTTGGCGTAACCGGCCGCGGCAAACCCCATCCCCTGCTCGTTCTGGCCGCGATAAAGCGGAAGCTCGGCGCGGTGTTCATAAAGTGCCTCGCCCAGACAGGTCACATTGCCGTGGCCGAAAATGCCAAAGCCGCCGCCACAGACGCGGGTTTCAACGCCATTGGCGACAATCCACTGGTTTGAAAGGTAACGGATGATCGCTTGCGCTGTTGTCAGCGTCACAGTTTCGGCAGCCTGCCCCATAGAAGATTCCCCCGGCGGTGCGCACGACATGTGCTTTGGTCACGATTGGATATTGACCTGCGACCTAAAAGAACGATACCCAAATTGCAACCGGTTGCAACCGGTTTTCCAAAGGGGGACCACCGCAGTGACAGAGATCGGGATCGGCATCGTAGGGGGCGGCTATATGGGCAAGGCACACGCCGCAGCCTACAGCGCCGTTGCGACGCTCTTTGACACCGCACTGCGCCCCCGCCTTGAGATGGTGTGCGCGTCATCCGAGGCTTCGGCCGCACGGTATCGGGACGCCTTCGGCTTTGAACGTGGTACGGCAGACTGGCGCGTGTTGGTGGATGACCCCCGCGTCGAGGCTATCGTCATCGCATCACCCCAGCACACCCACCGCGAGATTGCCCTTGCTGCCTTTGCACGCGGCAAACCGGTGTTCTGCGAAAAGCCGCTTGGTGCGTCACTTGCTGATTCCGTTGCCATGACGGATGCGGCCCGCGCCAGCGGTGCGATCAACATGGTGGGTTTCAACTACATCCGCACGCCTGCGTCGCAATATGCCCGCCAGTTGATTGCTGACGGTCGCATCGGCGAGGTCACGTGGTTTCGGGGTGAACACACGGAGGATTTCCTTGCCGACCCTGCACTGCCCGGCACGTGGCGGACCCAAGGTGTAGCGAATGGCACCATGGGCGATCTTGCCCCACATATGATCAACGGGGCGCGGGCGCTTATCGGGCCGATCACGGCCCTTTGTGCGCAGGTTGAAACTGTCCATGCAAAACGCGGCACAGAGGCCGTCACCAATGACGATCAGGCGCAGATGATGTGCCACTTTGCAAACGGTGCACAGGGGCATCTTTTTGTCAGCCGTATCGCGACGGGGCGCAAGATGGGCTATGCCTATGAAATCCACGGCACCAAGGGGGCGATCCGCTTTGATCAGGAAGACCAGAACGCCCTGCATCTGTACACCATGGACGGCCCCGAAGCCGAACGCGGTTTCCGCAAAATCCTCACCGGCCCCGCGCATCCCGATTATCTGCCCTTTTGTCAGGGACCGGGGCATGGCACCGGCTATCAGGACCAGATCATTATCGAGGCCAAGGATTTCCTGACCGCCATTGCCACCAAAACCAACATCTGGCCGACCTTCGAAGAAGGCCTTGAAGTGAACCGCATCGTCACCGCCGCCCTCGATTCCAGCGCCAAGAGCGCATGGGTCAACGTCGCGGACTACGCATAGAAAGACCAACACATGATCAAGATCGGCAACGCCCCCTGTTCCTGGGGGATCGAATTCGCATCCGACCCTGCCTACCCTGCGTGGCAATCGGTGGTAAGCCAATGCGCATCGGCAGGGTACAAGGGCATTGAACTGGGGCCAATCGGCTATATGCCCGAGGACCCGGCCATCCTGCGCGATGAATTGGCAAAGAATGATCTGAGCCTGATCGGCGGCGTCGTTTTCCGGCCTTTCCATGATGCGGCAAAGTGGGATGAGGTGATGGACGCTGCGGTGCGAACCTGCAAGGCCTTGGTCGCCCATGGCGCCGAGCATCTGGTGCTGATCGACAGTATCTCACCCCGTCGCGCGCCCACAGCAGGCCGCGCCGACGAGGCCGAGCAGATGGACACTGCCGAATGGACCGCCTTCCGCGATCGTATTGCCACAATCGCCCGTATGGGGGCCGAGGACTACGGGTTGACCGTAGGCATCCACGCCCATGCGGCCGGCTTTATCGACTTTGAACCCGAGCTGGAGCGGCTGTTGGACGAGGTTGACGAGAATATCCTCAAGATCTGCTTTGACACCGGCCACCATTCCTATGCAGGGTTCGATCCGGTGGCATTCATGAAACGGCATATCGACCGCATCAGCTATATGCATTTCAAGGATATCAACCCCGTCGTGAAGGCCGATGTGGTCGCCAACCGCACCGATTTCTACAAAGCCTGCGGTCAGGGGATTTTCTGCAATCTCGGGCAAGGCGACGTCGATTTCCCCGCTGTGCGGCAGATCCTGCTTGATGCCGGTTTTTCGGGTTGGTGCACGGTCGAACAGGATTGTGACCCGTCGCTGCCCGGCACACCGCTAGAAGATGCGGAAAGCAACCGTAAATATCTGGAATCCATCGGCTTTTAGGCCCGAGAAGAAAGACAAACGCCATGACAAAACTCAAATGGGGCATGATCGGCGGCGGCGAAGGCAGCCAGATCGGACCGGCACACCGCCTTGGCGCAGGGCTTGACGGGCTTTTCGCATTCAGCGCGGGCGCATTGGATCATCGGCCGGAATACGGGATCGACTATGGCCGGCGGCTGGGGCTCGGGGACCGCGCCTATGGCGGCTGGCAAGAGATGCTGGAGCGGGAAAAAGCCCGCGACGACCGGATTGATCTGGTGACAGTCGCGACCCCCAACGCCACCCACTTTGAAATCACCAAGGCCTTTCTGGAAAACGGGTTCCACGTGCTGTGTGAAAAACCCATGACCATGACCGTCGAAGAAGGTGAGGAAATCGTTGAGATCGCCAAGAAAACCGGCAATATCTGCGCGGTCAACTACGGCTATACGGGTTATTCGCTGGTACGCCACATGCGGGCGATGATCGCCCGTGGCGATATCGGGAAGGTCCGTCTGGTGAACGCCGAATTCGCCCATGGCCACCACGCCGATGCAACCGATGCCGATAATCCGCGCGTCCGCTGGCGCTATGATCCGGCGCAGGCTGGTGTCTCTGCACAATTTGCCGATTGCGGCATTCACGCGCTGCATATGGCCAGTTTCGTCACCGGACAGGAAGTGACGAAATTGTCTGCAGATACAGTATCTTGCATCGATGTGCGTACGCTCGAAGACGATGCGATGGTGAATTTCAGGATGGATGGTGGGGCTGTGGGGCGGCTCTGGACAAGCTCGATCGCGATCGGGCGGCAGCACGGGCTGGGAATTCAGGTCTTTGGCGAAACCGGCGGGTTGCGCTGGTCGCAGGAACAGCCAAACCAGCTCTATTACATGCCGCTGGGCCAGCGCCTGCAAGTGATCGAACGCGGCGAGGCGAACCTGTCACCCGAAGCCGACCGCACCAGCCGCGTTACCATCGGTCATGCCGAAGGCATGCCGCTGGCCTTTGCCAATATCTATGCCGATCTGGCCGAGGCGATCAGCGCGCGTAAGGAAAACCGCACGATGGACCCTGCCGCAAACCTCTATCCGCGGGCCGAGGACGGGTTGCGGTCGATGGCGGCGGTCTTTGCAGTTGCGGAATCCGGCAAAGCCGAAGGCAAATGGCTGGACGCGCGGCCGCCCATGTTCCGCTAGTCAGGGCAGCGGGCGCAGCGTCGCCCTTTCGACGATTGTACATGCAAACAGCCGCGACTCGGGTCTGCGGCTGTTGTCCTGCAACGATGCGCCGATCAGATCGATCGAGGCCGCGATAATCTGCTCGACCGGATTGCGGATTGTCGTCAGGTTGATGTTCGCCCAGCCCGCCATTTCCATGTCGTTCAACCCGATCACGCCGATGTCTTGCGGAACACGCAGCCCCGCATCTGCAATCGCAGAGAGCGCGCCGATGGACAGCACATCATCACCGCAAAAATAGGCCTCTGCCGGCATGCCTTGCAGCAGGCGCTGCATTTCCACGCGGCCCGCTTCAAAGGAATAATTGCTGGCATAGCTGACCGACATCTCCATATCGGATCCAGCAAGCACCTCGGCGAAGCCTGCAAAGCGGTCCTGTGTCGAGGTTGCGGAACGGGGGCCACCCAGAAACGCCACACGTTTGTAGCCACGGGCGATCAGGGTTTGCGCGGCCATCCGCCCGGCCTCGATATTATCGATGCCCAGAACATTCACCTTGGGGTGGGCCGACTGGCGACCAAAGGAATGCACGACAGGCACGCCAGCGTCTTTGAAGGCCTCGGCAAAGGTCGCGGGCAATGTTGACGAGGCCACGATCACGCCATCCACCGAATAGGCGCGCAGCATACGGATTGAATTCTCTGGACTGACTTCATCGGTCAGATTGACCAGCAATGGGCGAAGTCCCCTTGCTTGCAGTCCCTTCGTAAAAAGATCGAAAACCTCTAGGAAAATGGGGTTGTGAAAATTGTTCGACACAAGGCCGATCAATTTGGTGCGCCCTGTCGTCAGCGAAGACGCCAGCGCATTGGGGCTATAGCCCAATTCTACCGCTGCCTTTTCCACCTTTGCACGGGTCTTTTCGGACACCGATGCGCCTTCGGTAAAGGTGCGCGACACCGCAGAGCGGGACACACCGGCGCGCAGTGCAACGTCCTTGAGGGTCACCGCCACGCTACCCGTCCCGTCGGGCGTCGTCGGCGGCACGGGCTGCGACCGCTTCCCAATCCGCCGTTGCAAACTTCCACAGCGCGATACCGCCCATTGCGGCAAAGACAAGAGCCCACAGGGTCTGGCCGTTTGAAAGCTCCACCAGCGCCCAAAGCAACGGCACCACAACCGTCAGAACCCTGCGCCACACCGGCAGGAAGAACGGCACGGCCAAGTCGAAGAAACCCGGTCTGGGGCGGTTTGGTGGCATCTGCGGGCTTTGCTCCTGTTTTCTTAGCATGTGGTTGGTCGTGCACGGCAAGACCAGATCCTGTCGTGCCGGCCGCCCCGATACTCTAACGTCGATTACGCGCGCTGCAACCGGTTGCATCCGACGGGCCGGCGCGGGTGCAGGCCTGCCCGAGAGATCTTTGTCCGGTATATTTGCGATTGTACCCGCTCCGAACTCTGCCCCATAATCGGGACATGAAGCTTTCACGTCGCCGTATCTTTGGATTGGTTGCTGCCATCGCCGTCATCACCGGACTGGCGGGCGCGTTGTCTTTTCCCGCCCTTGAACGCCATTATATGCGCCAGCAGGCGACACAGGACGCCGTTCCGCTGAAATTGGCGGCCGAAGGATTGCGTGCAGCGCTTGAACGCTATGCCCCCCTGCCCGCGCTGATTGCCGAACGCGCGGCGCTGACAGCATTGTTGAATACGCCCGACGATCCAGCATTGCTCAGCGCTGTGAACGAGGATCTGCGCCAGACGGCCACCACCGTGAAAGCATCAGATGTCTACCTGATGGATATCTCCGGACTGACAATCGCGGCGGCGTCCTATCTGGAACCGGGCAGTTATCTGGGGCGCAACTTCAACTATCAGAACTACTTCACCCAGGCACTGAACGGTGATCTGTCCAGTTTTTCAATCTACGGCACGACAACCGGCGAACGCGGTTATTTCTACGCAGCACCGGTCGAGGACGGAGAACGCATCGTCGGTGTGCTTGCGATCAAGTTCAACATTTCGGCATTTGAAAGCATCTGGCGCGGTGCCGATAGCGAATTCATGGTCGTCGACCGTAACGACTTTGTCTTTATGTCGTCACGGCCAGACTGGCATTTCCGGGCCATCCGCCCCCTGAGCGATGCGACCCTGCGGTTGATTGCGCAAAACCTCCAGTACCCCATTGACCGGATCGAATTGCTGCCGATCACATCGACACCGCTGAATGCGGATGCCCAACAAGTTTATATCGAAGGCAACCCGCGCGAAAGTTTCGTGCTCAGTTCCCTGCGCCTGACCGATCTGGACTGGACGATGTCGGCCTTGTCGCCCCGCCGCCCGGCGACACTTCAGGCTTTGTCGACCCTCTTGATGGCAGGCCTGACGGCCATGCTCGGCTTGGCGGCCCTGCTTGCATACCTGCTCAAGCAGACCCGACAGGCCGAGGCTTTTGCAAAGGAACAAGAGGCCAAGCGCGCACTGGAAGCCGCTGTTGCCGAAAGGACGGCCGATCTTCAGACCGCGCTGGGTGATCTCAGGCAGACCCAGACCGACCTAATTCAGGCTGGCAAGCTGTCTGCACTGGGGCAAATGTCCGCCGCGCTCAGCCATGAATTCAACCAACCCCTTGCGGCTGTGAAATCCTATGCCGACAACGCCTGTGCCTTTCTGGAGCGCAATCGCACAGCCGAAGCGCAAGACAATATCGCGCGGATTTCGAAAATGGCCGATCGCATGGCCACTATCTCGGCACATCTGCGTAATTTCGCACGGCGTCCGCAACAGGCCACCGGTCCGCTCTTGCTGAATGCCGTGATACAGGACGCACTGGCCGTGACCGAAATGCGGTTGGCCTCGGAAGGCGGGACAGTATCCTATACGCCGCCGGACAGTGAAATATGGGTCACGGGCGGCCATGTGCGCCTGCAACAGGTTATTGTCAATCTGATCAACAACGCACTTGATGCGATGGAAGACCAGCCAAACCGTGTTGTCCACGTGACGGTAGACGGGACCACCTTGCATGTCCGCGACACCGGTCCGGGCATTGAACCTGCCAAAGTCGCCAATATTTTCGATCCTTTCTTCACCACCAAAGCACCGGGCAAGGGGCTGGGGCTGGGGCTGTCGATCTCTTACAATATTGTCAGTGACTTCGGCGGAACGCTCTTGGCGGAAAACCACCCCGATGGCGGGGCCGTTTTCTCTGTCACCCTGCAAGGTGCTTCCCCACGAGAGGTCGCGGCCCAATGAAGCAAACCGTTCTGTTCGTCGATGATGAGGAAGAATTGCGGCACGCCACCGCGCAGACGTTGATGCTGGCCGACATTCCCGCCAAAATCCTTGACAAGCCCGAACTGGCGCTGGCCCAGATCAGCCGCGGCTTTGCCGGTATTCTGGTCACGGACATCCGCATGCCGGGCCATGACGGGCTCTGGCTGATGCGCAAGGTGCTGGAGGTCGATCCGGAGTTTCCGGTGATCCTTGTCACGGGCCATGGCGACGTCAACCTTGCGGTCGAATCCATGCGCGAAGGCGCCTATGACTTCATCGAAAAGCCCTTTGCCCCGTCGCGCCTTGTTTCGACCATTCAGCGTGCCCTTGATAAACGCAGGCTTACGATCGAAAACCGCGCGCTCAAACGCGAGGTCGGCGGGCGCGACAAGCTGGAGGCGCGCCTGATTGGCCGGTCTGACGCCATGGTCGCCCTGCGCAAGGAAATACGCACTATTGCCGCGACCGATGCCGATGTGCTGATTACGGGCGATACCGGCGTGGGCAAGGACGTGACCGCCCATGCACTGCATGATCTTTCGGCGCGGGGGCCCCACCCTTTCGTCCATATCAACTGCGCCGCCCTGCCCGTCGATCTGGTTGAGAGCGAACTTTTCGGGCATGAGGCAGGCGCCTTCCCCGGCGCCATGCGGGCACGGTTTGGCAAGTTTGAATTTGCACGGCAGGGCACGGTGTTTCTGGACGAGATCGACAGCCTGCCTGTTGGCGTGCAGGCCAAGCTGCTGCATGCCATTCAAGAACGCCGGATCACGCGGCTGGGGGCGAACGATCCGGTCGCGCTTGATATCCGCATCATCGCCGCAGCCAAGTCCGATCTTTCTGCTGCTGTCGCGGCAGGCCATTTCCGCGCCGATCTGCTGTACCGCCTGAACGTCGTCACCCTGCATGTCCCGCCGCTCAGCGAACGGCGCGATGATATCCCCTCGCTCTTTCTCAATCTCGCAGCGCAGGCCGCGGCACGCTATTCCAAGCAGCTGGATGATATTCCCGCCCAGGTGCTTGCGGCGATGGCGACACAGGACTGGCCCGGCAATGTCCGCGAATTACGCAACGCGGCGGACCGGTTCGTTCTAGGGCTTGATCCAACAGCCACACCCGCGACAGATGACACCCCCCAAACGCTGGCGCAAAAAATGGCGGCGCATGAAAAAGCGCTCATACTTGCGGCTCTGACGGCGCAGGACGGGAGCCTGAAACAGACCTACGAAGCCTTGGGATTGTCGCGCAAAGCGCTGTACGAAAAGATGCAAAAACACGGACTCTCCAAGGCGGATGCAGACACCGACCTGTGATTTGTCCCCTTTTCGACCCACGGTTTGCGCACTTTGCCCCCTTTCCGACCCATCCTGCCAGCAAATTTTCACCTGTTAACGCAAACATGCGCCGCGCCTTCTTGTTTTGAGGCGCCCGGTCAGTGGAAGTCCCCCGCATCCGGCCTAACTGCACTGACAGTGCATTATGTCACGACCTGATCCGGGAGGGGTCAGACAATTCTAGTGGAGGACACATATATGAAACTCGCAGCACTTATCGCGACAACGGCCCTGACGGCCACGACAGCTTTTGCCGATGGCCACACAGCTGACTGGCCCGAAAGCTTTACTGTTGGTACAGCATCCCAAGGCGGCACATACTTTGCCTATGGCTCTGGCTGGGCAAACCTTGTCGCAGAAGAGCTGGGCCTGACAGGCGGCGGCGAAGTCACCGGCGGCCCAATGCAGAACATGGCGCTTGTGCACACAGGCGACGCACAGTTCGGCATGACAACAATGGGTCCGGCAGCCGAATCCATCGCCGGCACAAACCCGATCGCACCCGGCCTGCAGATGACCAACGCCTGTGCGATGTTCCCGATGTACCAGACACCTTTCTCGGTGACAGCGCTGGCTTCATCCGGCATCGAAAGCATCTCTGACATTCCTGATGGCGCGCGGATCGGCTTTGGCCCCGCCGGTTCTACATCGGACACCTACTTTCCGCGCATGATGGAAGAACTGGGCGTCAACTTCGAGCGCCGGAACGGTGGCTGGAACGACCTTGGTGGCCAGTTGCAGGACGGTCTGCTTGACGTGATCGCATTTGCAGCCGGTGTACCTGTGCCTGCGGTATCGCAGCTTGAGGTGCAGACAGAGGTCAACATTATCGAATTCACCGAAGAAGAGCAGGCCGAGATTCAGGCTGCTTTCCCAGTGGCATCTTTCGATATCTCTGCTGACACCTACACAACGCTCGAAGCACCTGCACGTTCGGTTTCCATGTGGAACTTCGCGATTGCGAACTGTGACTTGCCAGCATCCTTTGTCAAAGCTGCTGTGGACGTTGTCATGTCCGACAACGAGCGGATGGTGAATATCCACCGTGCCGCGCGCTCCACTCTGCCCGAAAACTGGGACAAGAATAACGGCGTTCTGCCTTGGCACCCCGGTGCGGCTGAATGGTTCATCGAAAACGCAGGCGCAGATATCCCTGCCGACCAGATCTACGGCAACTAAGCCCTGATCACCGAGGGGTCGCGTTTCGCACGCGGCCCCGCCACACTTGATTTTTCCGACACGATTGTTGCACGCTTGAAGTCCGTCAGGGCATTCTGGCCGCATGCGAGGACCATATTATGACCACCGATACCCAATCAGACGACCAGACCGATGGCCCGGTTCTTGCCGAAGGTGTCGATGAAGAACCGGTTGAGCATAACCGCCGTATCTTTACCGGACGCACCTATTTTGTGATTGCTGGCATCTCTGCCTTTTACGCGCTTTTTCACATGGCCGCCCTGAACGGCTGGTCAATCCGCAGCTGGACCGGTGTTGACCTGCCGTTTCTGCCCGTCTTTCCGATGGAGACATGGAACTTCCGTATTGTGCACATCGCCGGTGCGCTGATCCTTGGCTTCACGCTTTATTCCGCGCGCGCCTTTCCGGACAAGGATGCCGATGCACACAGCCCGCTGGACTATCTGGCCTATGCCGCCCTGCTGCCGGCGCTTTATGCCTGCTACACGGCCTTGGGGTTTGCAGCCGACATCCAAGGTGGTGTGATGTGGAACGGTATCGATGAAGGTATCCGCGCGGCAGAAACCTATCACTATGGCTATCCGCTGATCGCGGCGACAATCGCCGGGATTGTCCTTGGCTGGATCCGTCCGCGCGTGCGCGGCACTATCGCTCCAGCCGACCTTGTGCTGAGTGTCTGCGGTATCGGGGTCGCAATCTATCTCATCACCATTTTCGGCACGCTGATGCGGAACTCGACCGGAACACCCTTTGCCCCCATCGGTATGAGCCTGGCCGCTGTCGCAGGCACCGCGCTGATCATGGAACTCACCCGCCGCGTTGCTGGCATGGCACTGATCATCATTGCCGGTGTGTTTCTGGTTTACGTCTTTGTCGGCGACCTGCTACCGGGCTTTCTGAATGCGCCTGACATCACTTGGCAGCGCTTCTTCAGTCAGGTCTACACAGATGCCGGGATTCTCGGGCCAACGACTGCCGTGTCCTCGACCTATATTATCCTGTTCATCATCTTTGCCGCGTTCCTGCAGGCCTCGAAAGTCGGGGATTACTTTGTGAACTTCGCCTTTGCCGTGGCGGGCCGCGCCCGCGGTGGTCCGGCAAAAGTAGCCATTTTTGCATCCGGCCTGATGGGCATGATCAACGGCACTTCTGCGGGCAATGTTGTTGCGACGGGTTCGCTCACCATCCCGTTGATGAAAAGGGTCGGATACAAGCCCACAACATCCGGCGCGGTCGAGGCCGCAGCTTCGACCGGCGGGCAGATCATGCCGCCGATCATGGGGGCCGGTGCCTTTATCATGGCCGAGATTACGGGCATTCCTTACACGGATATTGCCATCGCTGCGATCATTCCGGCGGTGCTCTACTTTGTGTCGATCTACTTCATGGTCGATTTTGAAGCCGCCAAGCTGGGCATGCG
>CAZTKF010000073.1:0-14818 GCA_964614205.1 uncultured Loktanella sp.
TTGCAAATCCGTGTAGACCGGTTCGATTCCGGTACTCGCCTCCAACGATCTGTCTTTAAGTTCCTCTCTGACGTGTTTCACTTCTGGCTTTGGTGCCCCTTAGGGCATTGTGTTTGCTCCATTCCGTGATGTTCAATGTTGCTGCCTTGCCCCATCTATGGCATCACAAACAAAACATACTGAACGAAAGAGTTTAGATCGTGACTGACTATACCTCCCGCCGCACAATGATGGTCGACACACAGGTGCGTCCGTCCGACGTAACCAAGTTTCCAATCATTGATGCGATGCTTGCTGTGCCACGCGAAGCATTTGTACCCGATGCAAAGCGCGAGGCTGCCTATGTTGGTGAAAACCTCGATATCGGCGGTGGACGTGTCATGCTAGAGCCGCGGACTCTCGCCAAGATGATTGACGCACTTGATATCCAGCCACAGCATGTCGTTCTCGATATCGCTTGCGGTCTGGGGTATTCAACTGCTGTTCTGGCACATATGTGCGACTTCGTTGTTGCCGTCGAGGACGATGAGGCGCGCGCTCAAGAAGCCCAGTCCATCCTTTCAGAGCAAGGTGCAGACAACGCCGCCGTGATGTTCGGCGCATTGGCAGAGGGTGCCTCGAAATCGGCCCCTTATGATGTCATCATCCTGCAGGGTAGCGCCGAGCAAGTGCCTGACGCATTGCTTGAGCAATTGCGCGAAGGCGGTCGTATTGCTGCAGTCTTTTCGGAAGGTGCGCTGGGCGTCGTCCGCATCGGGCACAAGATTGATGGCGCACTGAATTGGCGCTACGCTTTCAACGCAAGTGCGCCTGTTCTTGCCGGATTCGAAAAAACTGAAGCATTTGCACTCTAGCAAATCGTCGTTTGCGCGGGCCTTCGCGCGAAAATCATATACCGATCAGAGGTTTCGCATGATCAAACGTAAGGGTTTCGCGGCGGTTGCCATCGTGCTGGCATCTATGGCTGCTCCATCACTGAAAGCAGATACACTGTCCGAGGCCCTGTCTGCGGCCTACAACAACTCTGGCTTGCTCGAGCAGAACCGTGCGCTCTTGCGGGCAGCGGATGAAGGCGTGGCGCAGTCTGTTGCTGCAACCTTGCCCGTGATCAACTGGTCGGTTTCTGCAAACAGGACACGCGTCGATTCGACCATTGTTACAACTACGGATTCGGCGCTGGCGCGTATTTCCGGTGACCTGACCTTGTATGATTTTGGCGTGAGTCAGCTTGGTATTGATGCACAAAAAGAGGTCGTGCTGGGTACGCGGCAAGCGCTGCGCGGTGTCGAGCAGGATGTGCTTTATCGTGCTGTCGAGGCTTACATGAATGTGCGCAGTGCTGGCGAATTCGTGCAGCTGCGCCAGAATAATGTGCGCTTGATCACACAAGAATTCCGTGCCGCCCAGGATCGGTTCGAGGTGGGTGAAGTGACGCGCACGGACGTGGCGCTGGCCGAAGCGCGCCTTGCCGCAGCGCGCAGTCTTCTTGCGGCCGCCGAGGGTGATCTGGCGCGTTTCGTCGAAGAATATAAGGTGGCTGTGGGCCGTATGCCGTCGGGCCCACGTGCGGTGAGCCCTGCGCCTGTGTCTCGCGACCTTGACGAAGCCAAAGCATTCGCTGTTCGTAACCATCCTTCCATTCTTGAGGCTCAGCACAGTGTTACAGCAGCAGAGTTGAATATCTTGCGGGCTGAAGCGGCCACACGACCTTCTGTATCCCTGAATGGCTTTGTGAGTGCGGATCAGGACTCTAACACGACTGCGCAGATTGGTGTCACGGTGGGTGGGCCAATCTATCAGGGCGGTCTGATCCTTAGTCAATTCCGTCAGGTTCAGGCGAACCGAGATGCGGCGCGTTCCGGTTTGCTGCTGACAACGATGGCGGTTGAACAGCAAGTCGGAAATGCCTTTGCATTATTGCAGGTTGCGCGCGCATCGCGTCAGGCCTCTGAACAGCAGATCAGCGCTGCACGGGTCGCCTTTGAGGGTGTGCGCGAAGAAGCGGCACTTGGTTCGCGGACGACCCTTGATGTCTTGAACGCCGAACAGGAACTGCTGGATGCGCAGGCAAACCGCATTGCGGCACAAGCGGATGAAGTGATCGCATCTTATGCGCTTCTGGCCTCAATGGGGTTGCTGACGGTCGAGCATCTTAATCTGCCAGTGCAGCAATATGACGCTTCGGAGTATTATAATCTGGTGAAAGACGCGCCTACTTTGCTATCGCGGCAGGGCGCTGCGCTTGACCGGGTTCTGGAAGCCATCGGAAAAGAATAATCTGAGAGTTGTCCGGTTCACAGGTGATCGCTAGACTGTCCACACTGGGTGCACATTTGGGATGAGCAGGATGTCCAAGATGGCACATACTGATGACATTGATGAACTTGTATCGTCAGTGCGTGATTTTGTTTCACATAAAGAGCCGCCGCGGACGCGGTCACGGATTCTTTTGGACCGTCTTATTCTCACGCCGGAACACCGTGTCCCGGAGGCGGAGGTTGCCAAAACGCCAATGAATGCGACCGAACAGGCCAATTCAGCGCGCAGTGCAGCGACTTTGCCACCAGTGCAAAGCTATGACAAAGCAGGGCTCGAAGCCACGATCGCAGAACTGGAAGCCGCTGTTACGGCACAGTTTGACGACTGGGAAGCCGATGAGGGCGAGACCTTTGCCAAGGCTGCCTGGGCCGCGAGTGCATTTCCTGCATCCAACGTCGATTCGCAGCGAGGCGCTGACGCTCAGCCGGCTTTCGTTCATGCTACCCGATCAGATGATGCAGTTGCGCCACACACGACCAACGGACAGCATGTGGCAGAGGCCCCTGACCAAGTTGAAACTAGCCGTATCGACCAAGAGGCGCTTGTGTCTTCTGTCGTATCAGGTCTGGACGAACAGGCCTTGCGCAAGCTTGTCGCAGAGATCGTGCACGAAGAACTCGGGGGCGAACTGGGCGAACGGATTACGCGCAACGTGCGCAAGATGGTGCGCCGCGAGATCAACCGTGTATTGACCAGCCGCGAGATGGGGCAGGGCTAGCCTGCAAGCGTCAACAGCCGGTCGATATCCATATGCTTTTCCAGATGGTCGGCAAGCGCATCCAGAGTGTCTTCAACGCTTGTGGCATAGTCATGGTATGTGACGGGCTTGCCGATTTGCGCCAGATATGCCGTGCGAAATGCATCTGCAGCGAACAGACCGTGCAAATAGCAGCCCATGATCCGGCCATTTGCCGATGCCGCACCTTCGCTGCGCCCATCAAGCGACAACCAGGCCCTGTCCGTGTCCGGCCCTTCGGTCACGCCAAGGTGGATTTCATATCCGCAAACCGCATCGCCCGTCGGCAGGTAGGTCGCATCGGATAGCGCCAACCGCTTCTGTGGCCCCATTGCTGTCCGTACATCCAGCAAGCCAAGCCCTGCGACACGTGATGGTGCACCTTCTATGCCGTCCTCGTCGGCAATCTCTGTGCCCAGCATCTGGTACCCTCCGCAGATGCCCAGCACATGACCACCGCGTCGCACATGTGCTCGCAGGTCTACGTCCCAACCCTGTGCCCTGAAATGGGCAAGGTCGGCAATTGTCGATTTGGATCCGGGGATCACCACCAGATCTGCATCGCCGGGCAGGGGGCGACCGGCCTCGATAATTTCTACTGTGACGTCCGGTGTCGCTGTCAGTGGGTCAAGGTCATCAAAATTGGCGATACGGTTCAGGCGTGGCACCGCGACCTTGATCGCACCGCCCTTGCGCGTTGCGATGTCCATGACGTCCTCGGCCGGAAGCTTCCAGGCGTCGGCAAACCACGGGATGATCCCGAGCGGCGCCCAGTCGGTGCGCGCTGCAATAATGTCCATCCCTTCGGCAAAGAGCGTGGTATCACCGCGGAACTTGTTGATAGCAAAACCTTTGATCAGGTTTCCATCAGCGTCAGGTAAGACCGCATGCGTCCCCACAAGCTGGGCAATCACACCGCCGCGGTCGATATCACCGACAATCACAACAGGGACCTTGGCTGCGCTTGCAAACCCCATGTTGGCAATGTCGCCCGCGCGCAAGTTCACTTCTGCAGGGCTACCGGCACCTTCGACGATCACCAGATCGCGCCCTGTGCCGATCCGGTGAAAACTGTCGAGGACAGGTGGCATCAGCGTGGATTTCTGTTTGCCATAATCGCGGGCCTTCATCGTGGCAAAGCGCTTGCCTTGAACAATCACCTGTGCACCGATTTCGGACTCCGGTTTAAGCAGCACAGGATTCATATCTACCAAAGGCTCCAGCCCGCATGCCATCGCCTGCAATGCCTGCGCGCGACCAATCTCACCCCCGTCGGCCGTGACAGCAGCATTGTTAGACATATTCTGTGGTTTGAAAGGCGCGACAGACATGCCGCGTTTGACGCAGGCCCGCGCGATGCCCGCAACAAGAATGGACTTGCCGACGTTTGAGCCAGCCCCCTGAATCATAATGGCCTTGGTCATCGCTGCCCTCTCTGTGTCACTTCATAGGACTGCCTGTCGCGCGGGAAAAGACCAGAGACGCGGTCGTACAAACAAAAAACGCGGCCCTCGGGCCGCGTCTTTAGCGCATGACTGCAAGTCTGTTTATGCAGCGCGCGCTTCCTGCTCGGCCGCATTGCGGCGTTCGCTTTCTTCGCGTGACAGTGCAACAGATGTCCGCACGCCTTTGCCAACAAATTCCATCAGTCCGCAAACAACCCGCTCATTGGGGTCGATGCCGGCGCATGAAAGGACTTCACGGCCATCGCGTGAGCGCGCCCAACGGGCAATCTGCTCGGGGCCGTTGCCGTATTTTTTGTCGTCTGCAATCGCATCATCGAGTGCAGCCAGTACGACAGCTGCAAAGAGTTTGCGGGCACGGTTACCTTGTTCATTGTTGAAGGCTGTACCGTCGACGAAATCTCTCATCATGTTTCCCTTTTTTGCTCTTGTAGTTCCCGCGTGAGGGCCCTTATGCCTGTTCTTGTCTGATTCGGGGGTTCTCTTTTGGAATGGCAGCCATGCACCAAGTGCATAGCTTGCGCACCGATCAGTTGAACTTGCCAGATTCCCACCACGCAGATATAGGCTGCGCGAGACACCATTCAAGTTTTGTTAACAAACTAAAGGCACGACAACCTATGCCAAAAATCAACGGTAACGAAATCCGCCCCGGCAATGTCCTTGAGCATGAGGGCGGCCTTTGGGGTGCTGTAAAAGTTGAGCATGTAAAGCCCGGCAAGGGCGGCGCCTTTGCGCAGGTAGAGCTGAAGAACCTGCGCGATGGCCGGAAACTGAACGAGCGTTTTCGTTCTGCCGACAAAGTCGAACGTGTGCGTCTGGACCAGAAAGACCAGCAATTCCTGTATGAGGATGGCGATATGCTGACCTTCATGGATAGCGAGACCTATGAGCAAATTGCATTGCCCGCCGATATTCTGGGTGACCGCCGCCCGTTCCTGCAGGACGGTATGATGGTGAAGATCGAATACTACGGCGATGAGGCGCTGAACGTCAGCCTGCCACAAAAAGTCACCTGCAAGGTTGTCGAGACAGAGCCGGTGGTAAAAGGGCAAACAGCCGCGAACAGCTTCAAGCCAGCCACGCTTGACAACGGTGTGCGCGTGATGATCCCGCCATTCGTAGGGCAGGACGAAGATATCATCGTCAATACAGAAACGTTCGAATACGCCGAACGGGCCTAAATCACTTCAGGCGTGTGAGGGTCGCCTTACCCGCCTGCATTTCCCCATCGGCTCTGTCGAAGCGCAGAAATGCAAGAGCCTTGTCGCCCGACACAGTATGGAGTGTGCCGACTGGCTTCCCCCCTGAGGTGATCGGATCGCCAACGGCTGCGTCGCCTTTGACAGCCACTTGCGCAAGACCTTTCTTCAAGGTCGTCTTGTGCTTCATGCGTGCGACGATTTCCTGTCCCACAAAGCACCCTTTCTTGAAGTCCACACCATGCAGCGCCTCAAAGCCTGCCTCTAGGATGTACGTATCGCCAGTCAGTTCGACACCTGTCTGGGGTATCAGGTTTGCCACGCGCAGCGCGTCCCAGTCGGTATCATCGCTAATGTCGGTTTTGCCGTAGGCACGCCAGCCCATTGCTCCATGCCGCGGGTCGTCAAATGCACCCTCGGGCTTTGGTCCGGTCCCTCGCGACACAATCAGATCGGTCTGTTCAATCGTCACGGCAGCACGCAAACGGTACATCGTCAGGCGTTGCCCAAGCGTTTGTGCGTGGGATGTAGCAACATCAATAAGAAGGCGACCCTCTTCACCAACGACAAAGAAATCGGCAATGAATTTACCCTGAGGGGTCAGCAAAGCGGTGTAGATGATCGCGCCATCAGCCTTGGTCACGTCGTTCGTCACCAGTCCTTGCAGGAATGATATGCGATCTTCACCACTGATCGAAAGGATTGTCCGTTCAGGCATCATCATGGCTTTCTGATTGCGAAAACTGAAGGCGGTGCAGGTCCGCATAAATCCCGCCGCGCGCCAGAAGGGTAGCATGATCGCCTTGATCGACCACCCGACCCTGATCCATCACAACGATCGAGTCGGCGTTCCGTATCGTCGAGAGCCGGTGCGCGATCACGAGGGTCGTGCGCCCGGTCGACAGTTTTTCAAGCGCGTGCTGAACAATTGCTTCGGATTTGGTGTCGAGCGCACTTGTTGCCTCATCCAGCAAAAGAATTGGGGTATCGCGCAGCAACGCACGCGCAATGGCCACACGCTGTCTCTGACCACCTGACAGGTTCGACCCGCGCGGGCCTGCGGGGCTGTCCAGTCCATCAGGCAGCGAGGGCAGGAAATCGCTGACATGCGCCGCATCCAGAACGGACCTAAGCTGTGCGTCTGTGACGTCCTCGCGTCCCAACAGGATGTTGTCGCGGAGCGTTTCGTCAAAAAGGGCCGCGTCTTGTGTGACCACCGAATACAAGCCACGCAAGTCAGCAAGGTTATATGCCGTAATCGGGTTTTCATTGATACGGGCGCTACCGCTGCTGGGCTCGACCAACCGTGTCAGGACATTGAAGACCGTACTTTTGCCCGCCCCGGAGGCACCCACAAGCGCGGTTGTCTTTCCTGCTTCGGCCACAAAGCTGGCACCACGCAGAACAGGCAGATCACCATATTCTAAATGCACGTTGTCGAGTGCGACAGTCGGTGACCCCTGAGGGGTCGGTTTGGCCTGCGCGGGGGACAGGATCGTCGGTTTAAGGTTCAGAACATATTGCAGCCGCTCGACGCTGGCCGCTGCCATCTGCCATTGGCCGCTCATCAGGCCAAGGCGGCGCAGCGGATCAAAGGCCAGTGACATGGCGGTGAAAAAGGCCATGAACTCGCCATTCGTTTTCTCACCAGCGATGATTTCGGAACCGCCATAAAGCATCACGCCAAGGAACCCTATGCCGGTCATGATATCGATCAGGGCGGGGACTGCGGCTTGCCCAACGGATGTGCGCATTTCTGCTGTCACACCCTTCTTGATCAGCCCGTCATAGCGCTGGGCCTGGTAGGCTTCGAGCGCGTTCAGTTTGATGGGATTGATGCCATGGAAGACTTCATCGAGCCGTGTGGAGATACTGCCTGCAATTTCGCGGGAATTGCGCGAACGCCGCCGGATATAGGCCTGCACCAAAAGCGAAGGCAGGACCAGCAGTGGAATGCCGATGATCGCAATGAGGGTCCACCGCCAGTCGATCCACAGCGCGACAGCCAGCAGGCCGATCAAGGATACAAGATCGCGGGCGACTGCGGTCAACAGGCTGCTCCAGACACTGTTGATCATATTCACGTCGCCCTGCACCCGTTCAATCAATTGCCCCGGCGGGTGCACCTGAAAGAAACCGCTATCGAGCGACATCATATGCCGCAGCATATGCTTACGCATCGCGGCGGCGGTGAGTTGTTTGATCAGGGACATCAGGATGCGCTGGCCAGAGGATGTGATCGCCCGGACAAAGAAAATGCCCATGATCCCGAAGCCCACAAAGTAGAGTGCGGTGCGGTCTCCTGCGGCAAAAACATCATCGAACATCGGCTGGATCATGCGGCTGATCAGTGCCAGCATAGAGCCCTCGATCATCATCAGGATGATAGCGCCAGCCAGCAACCATTTGTGCTGGCGCAAATAATCACGCCATAGCCAGCCAAACAGCTTGAACGCCGATTGCTGCTTTTCAGAACCGGAATTTGGGTTGGAAGAGGGCATCAACGGCCTTTTGCGATCTGGGCTATGCTTCGTCTACGCGTAAATGGGGTACCAGAGCAAGTTGGGCAAGCTTGACCTTGCAAAGCCGTGTATTAATGTCCGCCGCAAGACACACACTCGAAAGTCCCCCCATATGTCATTGTCGCAAGGTCGTGCCTATCTGGCCATCCCCGGTCCGTCCGTCATTCCTGATGCTGTACTACAGGCGATGCATCGCGCCTCACCCAATATTTATGAAGGCGAGCTCCATGATCTGACACATAGCCTGATCCCCGATCTGAAAGAGATCGCGATGACTGACGGCAATGTGGCGATATATATTGGCAACGGGCATTCTGCTTGGGAGGCTGCTCTGGCCAATACACTTTCTGTCGGCGACACCGTGTTGGTGCTTGCAACAGGGCGTTTCTGCATTGGTTGGGGGGAAATGGCCCAAGGACTGGGTGCAAAAGTTGAAACGATCGACTACGGGTCCCATGCCCCGATCGATCTTGCGCAGGTCGAAGAGGTTCTGGCGCAAGACAAGGCTGGCCGTATCAAAGCCGTCCTTGCCGTACATGTCGATACGTCGACCAGCGTCAAGAATGACATCGCGGGACTGCGCAAGGTGATCGATAGTGTCGGCCATCCGGCCTTGTTGATGGCAGACTGTATCGCCTCGCTTGCCTGTGACCGTTTTGAAATGGACGCATGGGGCGTTGATGTCATGGTATCGGCTTGCCAAAAGGGCCTGATGACCCCGGCAGGACTGAGTTTCGTCTGGTTTAGTGCCAAGGCTGATGCGGCACGAGGTGATCGGGTTACGAGCTATTGGGACTGGCGCCCACGTGTGAACCCCGAAATGTATTTCCAATTTTTCGATGGTACGGCCCCCACCCATCACCTTTATGGTCTGCGCACCGCATTGGACATGATCAGGTCCGAGGGACTGGACGCCGTGTTCGACCGTCATGAAAAACTGGCCCAGATCATCTGGGCGGCCTTCGACAAGTGGTCAGCCAAAGGCCCGATGCACCTGAATATCGCTGATCCGGTGGACAGGTCCCATGCTGTCACGTCCATAGGGATTGGTTCGCCCAACGGTGATGCCTTGCGCAAGTGGTGCGAGCAACACTGCGGTCTGACCCTCGGGATCGGACTTGGGCGGTCACCTGCTGATGCCTATTTCCGGATTGGCCATATGGGGCATGTGAACGGGCATATGATCATGGGGGTCCTCGGCACGATCGATGCGGGTCTGAAGGCTCTGGATATCCCGCATGGAGAAGGCGCACTTGCGGCGGCCGCGCAAGCCTTGGCAGAGCGGGCCTAGCCGTTCTTGACGCGGTCGATCCATTTGAAGAACTGATGCAGGCCGTAAGCGGTGACTGCGACCCAAAGATACCCCACGGCCGCTGCAATCACCCAGAAGCCCATGAACAGAAATACAAAAAGCGTCCCGAGAAACGCATCAGTGTAGTCTTCAACAGCTTGTATCGGGCGGCGGTGCGACATGTTCATTCCTTTGCTTCAGCAAAAGACTAGCCGCAGAAGAATAAAAATCACCCTAATTCTTCGTGTGCTCGTGCAAGCGCGCGTGGAAGCGCCTGCGCAAAAGCCTCAAGCTGCTGCTCTGTGCCACAGCTAACACGGATGCAGCGATCTTGCGGCGCGACAAAGGGCATACGGACAAAGATGCCTTCCCCGATCAGGCCTGCCAACACCGCGCGTGCGAATGCGCCATCCCGCCCGCAGTCGATGGTCACGAAATTGGTCGCCGACGGCAGCGCATGCAAGCCGTTCAATCTAGCAATATCCGTGATCATCTGTCGTGCGTTTTCCACTTCGCAGCGGATATGCGCCAGCCACTCTTTATCCTGCAGCGCCGCAAGTGCGCCTGCCTGACTGATCCGGCACATCCCGAAGTGATTGCGCACCTTGTGAAAGCCGCTGATCGCTTCGGCTGATCCGATGGCATAGCCGACACGCGCTCCTGCCATGCCATGCGCCTTTGAAAAGGTGCGCATCCGGATGACGTTGGGCGCGTCCGGATCAAGGGCAGGGGCCGTGCCTTCAGGTGCAAGATCGACATAGGCTTCATCGAGCACAAGCATGCACCCCGACGGCAAGCGGTTGATCATGTCCTGCATGACATCCGCACTATGCCAACTTCCCATCGGGTTATCCGGGTTGGCGATATAGATCAGCTTGGCTGAAACCTCGGTCGCCTTGGCTAACAGGGCGTCCGGATCTTCATGATCGCCTTTATATGGAACCGCGTGCAACGTGCCTCCGAACCCCGCGACGTGGTAGTTGAACGTCGGATAGGCACCGTCAGAGGTCACGACCGCATCTGCGGCACCGACATACAGGCGCACCAAAAGGCCCAAGAGCGCATCAATGCCTTCGCCGACGATGATATTGTCAGAGGCAACTTGATGGTTGGCGGCAAGCGCATGACGCAGATCATGGCTTTCGGGATCACCGTACATCCAGACTTCTGACGCTGCCCTTTGCATGGCTGCGATAGCTTTCGGAGATGGTCCAAAGGCACTTTCGTTGGCGCCAAGGCGGGCAACGAAAGGCCGTCCCGTCTGGCGTTCCTGTGCCTCGGGCCCTACGAAGGGAACAGAAGCGGGCAAGGACTGTGCAAGGGGGGTCAGGGCAGGTTTTTCCATGCGGCTAGATAAGCGGTCACTCTATCCGCGTGCAAGCCCGGCGTTGCCGGGCTTGTCAGAGAGTGTCGATCGCGACACCTTCGGTGGGAATATGATAAACCGTCAGCCGCCAAGGTCCTGACTGCGCAGCAGATCGACGTAGTCGCTTTCACCACCGCCCGCGCCATTTCCATCGCCCGTGTCTTCAAAAAGCGAAAAGATCATCAACCGGCCATCATCGCTCAGGATAGCGTTGGGCAGTGGTCCGGTCATATTGGTGCTGAGCTTGGACAAAAAGAAATCCAGCATCTCAGCCCGTGTCAGACCATAATCATCCGACGCCGCCGCCATCCGTATCGCGAGTTGACGGGAATGGGCCAGGGTGCGGTCCACCGCCGCCATGTCGCCTGCACGCTCCAGAGTGGTCATCTCACTGATATCGGCCAGGATTTTTGATGCATAGTAGTCAAGCCGGCGCTTGCTTTGTTCATCAAGTTCATCGAAATCGGCCAGAACGATCAGGTGATGCAAATCGGCAGTCGCTCTGGCGCCGTCAGGCACCATCGGAGTGCCGGAACCAAGCAGCGCGAAACCAAGAACAAGCGTGGGCGTCAAGATAGACATATCCGTGCCTTTCCGCAGAGATTACTGTGTTGGCACAGTTGGCGTTTCGACGGTCAGACCGACAGAAAGCCAACCCTGCATGCCACCGCGGTAGTAGCGGATCTTTTCACCGGGATAACCAACCGAGAGCAAATTGCCGATTGCGCGGTGCGACTGGCCACACCATTGCCCGTTGCAGAACACCACCAGGTCAAGCGCATTCGAGAAATCCCATCCGTTTGTCTCGTCCTCGACACCGCCCAGCAGGGTCAGGATCGGTGACATGAATGGATTGGTTTCAGGGTTTTCAAAGGTGGTGAAAGCCAGATTGACCGCACCTGGAATCGTGCCGCGATTGTACCATTCGCGCAGGCGCGCATCGATGATCGCCCCGCGACCTTCGTTCACGTATTCTTCCATGAACTCCAGCACTTCTAGTTCGCCAATTGTTGTCACACCGGGGCCGGCGTCCATTGGCTGGATGCAAAAGGGAGGGCATTGACGGGATGTCTTGGTGAAGAACTCTGGAATTGTTGCGTCAGGGTCCTGATTGCGCTCGATGACGATAAATTCCCGTCCGTTATCGAACTCGACGAAAGGCTTGTCTGGCGTAATCCAGACGTCTTGTGCTGCAACGGGTCCGGAGACAAGCAGAGCTGATCCGGCGATGGCTGCGATGGCGACAGTGCGCTCTACACAGGTCTTGAACATGTTGAACGACAGGGCAATCGGGCCCTTCAGGTAAGGCGTGGTGAACATTTAATCTGCTCTCTTTCGAACTGGCCGATTTCAGTTTTCGACGCAGGGATTTCAAAGACAACTCTTAAGAAAACACTCATCACCGAATCAAAGCTAGAAACCAATCTGGGCGATTTCGTGTCCGAAAATAACCAAGTACGAAACAGTTAGCGCTCGATCATCCGGTCTGTTGCAATGCGTTGCACTATTGCTGCGCTGAAGCAGGAATGTTGGCGCAACCAGTCAAAGAAGAATAAGACAGGTGTCGTGCGCCCAATCTGTCAGCGTAACCAATTAATATAAAATGAAAATATTTGTGCAGATTGAGTGCCAACCCTCTGCGCTACAAGTAAGATCAGCAGGTTCCATACTGCTCCGGGCACAAGCGGGGCGCCATCAGGAGCGCCCCGTTGAAAGTGTCACCCGATCTCTGCCAGACGTGCGATGGCCGCTTTGATCTGGGCCTCTTCGTTTTCGCGCAGGGCAAGGTTTGCCTTGGCTTCGGCCACAATTTCGTCCGGTGCAGATGCCACGAATTTGGGGTTATTGAGGCGCCCGCGCAGGCCACCCAGTTCCTTAACCAATTTCTGCATCGTCTTTTCAAGGCGCGCGATTTCCTCGGCCACGTCGATCAGCCCCTCGAGCGGGATGCCGAAGGTGCCGCCCTCCATCGGGATGGTCACGCAGCCCTTGGGGAACGCATCCACATGCGCAAGGCTTTCGATACGCGCCAAGCGTTGGATGAGCGACTGGTTGTTGTTCCACGCCGATTGCCCCTTGGCGTCCAGACCGGTCACCAGCAGCGGCACTTTGGCGCCAGCAGGTACATGCACCTGCGCCCGGGCCGAGCGGGTATTTTCGATCAGTGAGATCACCCAGTTCATCTCGCGGTCGGCTTCTGCATCCACCAGATCGGCAGCGGAGTAAGTCGGCCAATCGGCGTGCACCAGCATTTTGGCGCGGCTGTCGGCCAGTTGCCACAACTCTTCGGTGATGAAAGGCATGATGGGGTGTAGCAGGATCAGGCATTGGTCCAGCACCCAGCGCAGGGTCTGTTCGGTCTCGGCCTTGGCTGCCGCGTCCTCTCCCTGCAGGATGGGTTTGGAGAATTCCAGATACCAGTCGCAGACCTTGCCCCATGTGAAGGCATAAAGCGCATCTGCCGCGTCATTGAAGCGGTAGGCCTCCATTGCAGCATCCACAGCTTCGCGCACCTTGCCGGTTTCGCCGATGATCCATTTGTTGAGTGTCTGTTCCGCCTCCGGGCGCGTTGCGTCACCGGGGTAGGGGATTTCATAGTGTTCGGCAAAGCTGAAGGCGTTCCAAAGCTTCGTGCCGAAGTTGCGATAGCCCTTGATCCGGTCTTCGCTGATTTTCAGCACACCGCCCAAGGCCGCCATCTGCGCGTTGGAAAAGCGCAGGGCGTCGGCGCCGTAGGCGTCAATCATATCCAGCGGGTCGATGACGTTGCCCTTGGTCTTGGACATCTTTTCGCCCTTCGCGTCGCGGACAAGCTGGTGCAGATAGACCGTGTGGAACGGTTCCTGACCCATGATCGCTTCTGACATCATCATCATGCGCGCAACCCAGAAGAACAGGATATCCTGACCGGTAACAAGGACGTCACCGGGGAAGTATTTGTGCAGTTCGGGTGTTTGTTCGGGCCAACCCAGCGTGCCGAACGGCCAGAGGCCAGAAGAAAACCACGTGTCAAGGACATCAGGGTCGCGCCAGACGGGATAGACCAGAACAGTGGGGTCTTGCGTCACGTTGTATTCGGCAAGGCTGGCAGAGAAACGGTCGATGGCCTCGGCCTTGTCGGCGACTTCGATGATTTCTGCGTGGCTCAAAGGGCTAGGCACATCCGCGTTGTCAAAGACGAAATCCGGTTTCACGCTGTCAAAGTCGGGTCCGCAGTGCATGACCGTCCCACGATGCACGAGACCCTCAAGCAAAAGGCCAAGGATCTGCACTTCGTCCAGTTCGCCCGATGGGTTGTGTTCGTCGTCGACACCAAGGTCGAGGCCATACCATACCGGAATCTGATGCCCCCACCACAGCTGGCGCGAGATACACCATGGCTCGATATTCTCAAGCCAGTGGTAATATACCTTTTCACCGCTCTCCGGCATGATCTTGGTGCGGCCATCTTTCACCGCATCCAACGCAGGGCCGACGATCTTGGCCGTGTCGACGAACCACTGATCGGTGAGCATCGGTTCGATGACAACCTTAGAGCGGTCTCCGAAGGGCTGCATGATCTTTTTGTCTTCGACAAAGGGGATCATCGCGGGTTCGTCGGTTGCGTCATCCGTAGGGTGGCTGGAACCCACGCGTGGATTCGGTACCATCACTGCGTTGCCTTCTGCCGTGATGTCAGCGACCACGCGCTTGCGCGCTTCGAAACGGTCCAGTCCGCGGTATTCCTCTGGCACAAGGTTCATCGCGGCGATCATGCCCTCGTCGAAATCCTGTTCACCATTGGCAATGGCCTGCGCGACGGCGGCCTCTTCTGCGTAGGGAAGCCCATCGCCGCGCATGGCACCTTTGGTGTCCATCAGGTTGTACATCGGGATGTTGCCGCGCTTGGCGACTTCGTAATCGTTGAAGTCATGCGCGC
>CAZTKF010000074.1:0-14411 GCA_964614205.1 uncultured Loktanella sp.
GACGTTGCCCATCGACACGATGTAGTTGCCGTGGTTGTTCATCAGCGGCGGCATCAGGAAGTTGGGGATGCGCAGCTGACCGGCCTCGCCCAGCATATAGAAGTTGTCTTCTTTCACCGGCACGTTCAGTGGTGCGCCTTTTTCCTTCCAGTCGGGGATCAGTTTGTTCAGGCCAACCGGATCAAGCACTGCGCCGGAAAGGATATGCGCGCCGACTTCGGAGCCTTTTTCGAGAACGACAACGTTCAGGTCCGCGTCCAATTGCTTGAGCCGGATCGCGGCGGACAGACCCGCAGGACCGGCACCGACAATCACTACGTCATATTCCATCGCTTCGCGTTCAATCTCGGCCATTGGCAAATCCTCTAAACTTCGGGGCCAAGCCCCCCTTTAATTCAGTCCCAGCAAGCGTTACCTGATGCAGGAATAAGGGGCAATCAAGACACGACGTCAAAATTGGCGCACGCGACATCAAATCGCGCGTAAGCCTTGACTCGGGCAGCGCCTAATAGACTATGAACGCTCGATTTATACTTTTTGCCCCGGGAGGGGATGACCGATGGACAAGATACCACTGACCCGCGCCGGCTTTGACAAGCTCGATGCAGAACTCAAGCACCTCAAGACCGTAGAACGCCCGGCGATTATCCGCGCGATCGCAGAGGCGCGCGAACATGGCGATCTGTCCGAGAATGCCGAGTATCATTCTGCAAAGGAAAAGCAGTCCTTTATTGAAGGGCGCGTGAAGGAACTGGAAGGCGTGATTTCGCTGGCCGATGTCATTGATCCGGCCAAGCTGTCCGGCACAGTCAAATTCGGAGCAACCGTGGAATTGGTTGACGAAGAGACGGACGAGGAAAAGACATATCAGATTGTCGGCGAATACGAGGCAGATATCGAGAACGGCAAATTGAACATGAAGTCGCCGTTATCGCGTGCCTTGATCGGCAAGGACGAAGGTGACAGCGTGGAGGTCCGTACGCCAGGTGGCGTGCGCAGTTACGAGATCTTGTCGATCAAATATCAATAGGATACGCGCGGAATATGGCGCAGCAACCTGCCAATGACAGGGCCCGAGAGGCCGAAGGTCTTGCCCAGGGCGATGCTTTGGCCATCGCCGTGGCGATCATATGGCTTGTTGTTACGGGGCTCTTTTTCTGGGGAACGTGGCCTGAAACGGACCCGGAGGATGGCTTTGCGACGGGTCGCCTGGTTCTGGTGTTGATTGCGATTTTCATACCTGTTGGCCTGATCCTTGTCGCGGCGGCATCTTCGCGGGCTGTACGCAATCTGCGCTACGAACTGCATCAGACACAGGCGGCACTTGATCGGATCGCGGATGCACAGACCCTTCATTCGGCAATGGCGCGCACCAAGGCCGCGCAAGAAGCCACCCCGTCCGAACCCGCAACGGCGCCACCGCCACCTGCGCCACCGCAAGCACCCGCAACCGGTTTTGCTTCGCGGCGCGAAGTGTCACGCCTGATCGTGCCCCGTGCGGCCCCGCAGGTGCCTGCTGATCAGCCCGCCTTGGCGCTGGATACACCACCTGAACAGGCGAACCCGCCCATTGCGCGCCCTGACCTGATCAAAGCGCTGCATTTCCCTGATGACGAACATGACAACGAAGGCTTTGCCGCTTTGCGTCGTGCCTTGCGCGACCGGAATGCGCGCAAACTGGTGCAAGCCAGTCAGGATGTGCTGACCTTGTTGTCGCAGGACGGTATTTACATGGATGACCTGCGTCCTGCGCCGGTAAGCGCGGATATGTGGCGTCGGTTTGCCAATGGTGAGCGGGGCAAAGCTGTCGATCAGCTGGGCGGGATCAAAGACCAGACCTACCTGTCCGTGATCAGCAAGCGCATGCGAGAGGATACGATTTTTCGCGATTCCGTGCATCACTTCCTGCGCTGCTTTGACCAGCTCTTGGTGACGTTTCAGGAAAACGCCACTGACACCGATCTGCTGGCGCTGGCCGAAACCCGTACCGCGCGTGCATTCATGCTGCTTGGCCGCGCAACGGGGACGTTCGATTAGACCGCATGCTTGATATTTTTCTTCAGACACTGCCGTTTTTCATGATTATCGCCCTTGGCTATGGGTCAGGCATCACAAAGTTCTTTTCCGAAGAAGCGACCGCCTATCTGACGAAATTCGTCTTCTACTTTGCTCTCTCGGCAATGCTGTTCCGGTTTTCCGCGAACCTGTCTTTGGCTGATATTCTCGATTGGCAGTTTGTTCTTGCGTATCTGAGCGCCACGACGGTGGTTTACCTTTTTGCCGTGCGTGCGGCACGGCGTCGTTTGGTGCCGATGACCGAAGCAGCCGTAGAGGGCCAGTGCGCAGTGATCGGCAACGTGGGATTTCTGGGCATCCCGATGCTTGTTCTGCTGCTTGGGGAAGGTGCGGTCGGGCCGGTGATGATGGTTCTGGCGGTCGATTTGATCGTGTTCGGTAGTCTGATTGTCATTCTGATTACAGGCTCGCGTGACGGGCGGATGTCGCCAAGAATTCTCTGGACTGTGGCGGTGGGCCTGATCAAGAATCCGATGATTGTGTCGATCTCTTTGGGGTTGCTGGTCTCGGCCAACAATGTACCGATTCCGGGGCCGATCAATGACTTTCTGACGCTTTTGGGTGCAGCTGCGACGCCGGGTGCGCTGTTTGCTATTGGCGCGTCACTGGCCAGCAAGTCAGCCGAGCGAGTGGCGATTGCCGGATGGCTTTCATTCTGCAAGCTGGTGCTCCATCCGGCGGCAGTTGCGGTTGCAGCGCTTTTTGTCTTTGACGTTGATCCTTATGCGGCAGGTGTAATGATCGCGGCTGCCGCCCTGCCTGTGGCGGGCAATGTCTACATCCTCGCGCAGCACTACGGCGTTGCGCCGACGCGCGTATCGGCCGCAATCCTGATCTCGACGGCGGTAAGCGTTGTTACTGTCTCTTTGGTCATTGGATGGGTGACAACCTTCTGAACCTGCGCTAGCCCTTGGACAAACGAAAGGGAAGCAAATGGAAACGATCTCGGAAAACCGCTGTTTTGGTGGCACGCAGGGTGTCTACCGCCACGCGTCAACGGCTTGCTCGTGTGATATGACCTTTGCGGTGTTTCTGCCAGACGAGGCCTCTCATGGCCCTGTTCCGGTTTTGTGGTTCTTGTCCGGGCTGACCTGCACCCATGAAAACGCGATGACGAAAGCGGGCGCGCAGGCGTGGGCCGCCGCGCAGGGAATTGCTTTGGTCTATCCCGATACATCGCCACGCGGGGAAGATGTTCCCGATGACGCGGCATACGATCTGGGGCAGGGCGCGGGTTTCTACATCGATGCGACCCGGGCCCCTTGGGACAAACACTTTAAGATGTGGACCTATGTGACTGAGGAGCTTCCCGCGCTACTGGCCGAACATTTCCCATTGGACATGTCACGCCAGTCGGTCACGGGGCACTCCATGGGCGGACATGGTGCCCTGACGATGGCGATGGCTTTGCCCGGACGGTTCAAGTCGGTGTCAGCCTTTGCACCGATCTGCCATCCGACAACCAGCGAGTGGGGCCGCAAACAGTTTGCCGCCTATTGGGGGGATGAAGCGCATTGGGGGCCCCATGACGCGACCTTGTTGATGCAGGGCAGCGGGTTTGACGGCCCCATCCTGATCGATACCGGCACGGATGATCAGTTCGGCGATCTGCTTGGGACGGAGCATTTTGCCCAGGCTATGGCGGCCAAGCGGCAAGAAGGGCAAATCCGCCTGCAAAAAGGTTATGACCATTCTTACTTCTTTATTTCGTCCTTCATGGAAGACCACGTCGCCTTCCATGCCGAGGCGCTTTATTCGTGATTTACGTCGATGCCGATGCATGCCCGGTCAAGGCCGAGGTCGAACGCGTCGGCACGCGCCACAAGCTGAGAATGTTCGTTGTGTCGAATGGCGGCATCCGGCCGTCACAGAATCCATTGGTGGAAACCGTGATTGTGCCTGACGGCCCCGATGTGGCCGATATGTGGATCGCAGAACGGGCAACGAGGGGCGATGTCGTGATAACGGGGGATATCCCTCTTGCTGCGCGTTGTCTCGCGAACGGGGCGCTTGTGGTGAAACATAACGGTGAGGCGCTGACCCAAGCCAATATCGGCAACGTGCTGGCGACCCGTGATCTGATGGCGGATATGCGCGCAGCCGATCCGTTCCGGCAAGGAGGTGGCAAACCATTCAGCAAGCCTGACCGTGCGCGGTTTCTGGATGCGCTGGAACGCGCCGTACGCGCGGCGGCCAAACAATGACGATGATGTCTCCGACCACGCTGGGTGCGCTTTGCGCGACAATTGCGGTCGTCTTCTTTTCGATCAATGACGTTGCGATCAAGTTTCTAAGTGACGGCTACGCGCTGCATCAGGTTGTGCTGATCCGTTCAATTATCGGTCTTTTCATTATCGTCACTATCATTGGACCGCTGACATCTGGACGTGGAATTGCCCGCACCAAAAAATTGAAAATGCATATGCTGCGCGGATTGTGCGTGGTCTTTGCAAATATGACCTTCTTTCTGGGGCTGGCGGCAATGCCTTTGGCGGATGCTGTGGCGATCTTCTTTATCAGCCCGCTGGTGATCACGCTGTTTTCTGTCATCTTTCTGGGCGAAACTGTCGGTCCTCGACGCTGGGCTGCGATTGCAGTCGGCTTTGTCGGTGTGCTGGTGATGATGCGGCCCGGCACAGCGGCCTTTCAGGTGGCATCCATCCTGCCCTTGGTCGCGGCGTTCTGCTATGCAGGGCTTCACACGCTGACGCGCCGGATCGGCAGCACCGAAAGCGCCGCGACCATGGCTTTCTATATCCAGATCATGTTCATCAGTGTTGCTATTCTTTTTGGGCTTTTCGTGGGGGACGGGCGGTTCGGCGACCAGTCCGACGCGTCGCTGGCCTTTCTGTTTCGTGCATGGCGTTGGCCGGACCCCGCTGATTTTGTGATCTTTCTGCTTATCGGCGCAGGTATCGCTGTCGCCGGGTATCTGATCAGTCAGGCTTACCGCGTCGCAGAGGCATCCTATGTGGCTCCGTTTGAGTATCTTGCACTGCCGATGTCCGTGATCTGGGGCATTGTCGTCTTTGGTGAATATCCCGGCGGCTGGGATTATTTCGGCATGGCTTTGATCCTTGGTGCAGGGCTTTTCACGATCTGGCGCGATGCGCAGGCAAAACCGGTTGCTTTACAGCGGCCCCTGCGGCGTTAGTCTGCGCAGCAGACAGGACAGGAGCAGCGATGACAGAGGTCAAGGCGGTCGTATTCGACATTGGAAACGTACTAATCGAATGGCAGCCCGAGCGCTTTTTTGACAGTGTCATCGGGCGGGACCGACGCCGCGCTATGTTTGCCGCGATTGACCTGCACGGCATCAATGACGAGGTAGATCGCGGCGGCAATTTCCGTGACACCATCCAAGCGGCGGCGCAGGCGCACCCCGAGTGGCATGACGAGGTCATGATGTGGCATGACCGTTGGATCGAGATGGCCACGCCCGCCATAGACCATTCCGTGCGTCTGTTACGGGCCCTGCGGGCCGCGGGTGTACCGGTTTTTGCGCTGACGAATTTCGGCATCCAGACTTTCGAGATTGCGGAGCCCGTCTATCCGTTTCTGGGGGAATTCGACCGGCGGTATATCTCGGGCCATATGGGCGTCATCAAACCCGAAAAGGAAATCTACGAGCAGGTCGAGGCGGACTGCGGGGTGCCACCCGGTGCCTTGCTGTTCACCGATGACCGGATCGACAACATCAACATGGCAGCAGCACGCGGATGGCAGACACATCTGTTCGAAGGGCCCCAAGGCTGGGCTGACCGGCTGGTGGCCCATGGGTTGCTGAAAGAGGAGAATGCCAGATGACAGTGATGATCCCCTTTGAAGAAGGTCAGAAAAACCTTGACTGGCTGGCGCTTACAGATGCTCTGGCTGCCGGACATGAAGGGCCCAAAGCAGATGTGGCGGATGTGTTTCTTTATGAGGGTGACAACACGCTGCTGAATCGCTCGGCATGGATCGCGGGTCTGGGTCTGGCGGTGAAATGCGCGACAATCTTTCCGGGCAACAAGGATGCAGGCAAGCCGGTGATCGGCGGCGCGGTGAACCTGTTTTCCGGTCAGGATGGTGCCTTGGAGGCGATCCTTGATTTTGCTTTGGTGACCAAATGGAAAACTGCCGGAGACAGTCTCTTGGCGGCACGGCGGTTGGCGCGGCCAGACAGCGGCAACATCCTCATCGTGGGCGCTGGCACCGTGGGGCATTCGCTGCGTGAAGCCTATGGCGCAGCCTTCCCTCAGGCGCAGTTCACTGTCTGGAACCGTTCGGCTGAGGGGGCCAGAGCGATGCAGGCGGCCTTTCCTGATGTGGCCATTGCCGAAGATCTCGAGACGGCAGTGCGCGCGGCCGATATTGTCACATCGGCCACCATGTCCACCGCGCCGCTCATCAAGGGCGCATGGCTGCAACCGGGCCAGCATATTGATCTGATTGGCGCGTACCGCCCCGACATGCGCGAGGTGGACGACGAGGCTCTGTACAGGGCACGGGTCTTTGTGGACAGCCGCGAGACAACGATTGGACACATCGGCGAGCTGAAAATACCAATCGCCGCAGGGGCGTTCGATGCTGCGGATGTCGTGGCGGACTACTATCAGCTTGATCGGTTCCAGCGCCATAAAACGGACGAGATTACCCTGTTTAAGAATGGCGGTGGTGCGCATCTGGACCTCATGACCAGCAGGTACATACTGGAAGCCTGGTCCGCTTAGGTCTAAGACGCGCGGATCGTATGCTTGAAAGGCGACTGCTTGTTGGTCTGGCTCTATGTTGCACTGTGTGTCTTGGTCGTTGCGGTTGTCGCAGCGCGGCCTTTTGTTGCCGAACGCCGCCGTCCGGTGATCGGCCCGGCAGAACAGCATGGCGCGCTAGGTGATTTTGTCCAGTTGTCACAAGGTGTGACCCATTGCAGATGGGCAGGCTCGGCCCGTGGTCCGGTGGTCGTGGTTGTACATGGGATCATGACCCCGATGGTCTCGATGGAAGCGGTTGCCGATGGTCTGGGGCGCCTTGGGTATCGTGTTCTGATGTATGATCTTTATGGGCGCGGTTTATCGGACGCGCCAAAAGGCAAGCAGGACCGTGCGTTCTTTCTGCGTCAGCTTTCTGACCTTTGCGCCTATTATGGCCTGACCGAAGAACTGACAATCGCCGGTTACTCGATGGGTGGCAGTATCGCGACGGCTTTTGCCACCGAGTACCCGCACAGTGTAAAGCGGGTCATTCTGATCGCGAGCGCTGGTGTAACGACGACCGAAAGCAGGTTCGCGCGCTTCTGTCGGCGCGTGCCTGTTCTGGGTGACTGGGCGCACGCCATGTTCGCGCGCAAACGCACCCTCAAGACCATTCCGGCGCGTGGGGCGACCCCAGAAATCGACAGGGTGTATGATGCCCAGCGCAATGAGTTGTCGCGACGGGGCTATCTGCCAGCTGTCTTGTCGAGCCGTCGCGGCATGCTTGCGGAGAATCAGGAAAGCGATCATCGCAAACTGCGGCGACAGGGTATCGCGGTATCCGCAATCTGGGGCGGGGTCGATCCGGTTATCCCGTTGCGAGCGGTCGGCCTCTTGGGGCTGTGGAATCGTGATGCTCGCCAAGAGGTGGTTGAAGATGCTGGGCACGGCCTGCCCTATACGCACAGAGCAGAAATGGCCGAGGCCCTGCGTGCCGTGTTGCGCGGCTAAGGCTGACCACTTTCCATTGTCAGGGTCCCACGTTATTCCGGACAAATGACAGTCCAAGAGGCATATCAGCAGGCCGTTGCGGCGGGCGCACTCCATGTGGATGACGCACAGGTCGCAGTCTTGCCAGAGCTTGAGCGCGTACGTGCCGCCTTGGCAGAGCCGGTCAAGCGCGGGTTCTTTCGCAAGTCACCGGCACCGACCCTAGGTCTTTACATGTGGGGCGGCGTGGGGCGCGGCAAATCCATGCTGATGGACCTGCTTTATGATCTGGTCGATGCCCCAAAGCAGCGCCGCCATTTCCATGCCTTCATGCAATGGGTGCATACGGAAATGACAGCGGCCCGTAAGCAGGGTGTGGATGATGCGCTGGCCCCCGTTGCAGCCAAACTTGCCGATCAGTTACGTTTCTTGGCCTTTGACGAAATGCAGATTTCCGACATTACCGATGCGATGCTTGTGGGACGTTTGTTCGAGGCGTTGTTCGCGCGCGGAGTTGTTGTTGTCACCACGTCCAACCGCCCTCCGGATGATCTCTACAAAGACGGGCTGAACCGTCAACTTTTCACGCCGTTTATTGGGCTTTTGAAAGACAAGATGGTCGTGCACGAACTGGTCAGCGACACAGACTACCGTCAGGATCGGCTGGCGGGAACGCCAAGCTATTTCACACCAGTCAATGATACCGCACGGCAGGCGATTGCCGATATCTGGGCGCGGTTGAGTAACGGCAAGTCCGAGCCGCTGGTCCTCCATGTTAAGGGCCGGCAGGTTGCTTTGCCGGACTATCACAATGGCGTCGCCAAGGCGAAGTTCTTTGATCTGTGCGGTCGGCCCTTGGGGGCGGCTGACTACCTTGCCTTGGCGGAGGCCGTGCGCGTCCTGATACTTGAGGACATTCCGGCGCTGTCACGTCACAACTTCAATGAAGCAAAACGGTTCGTCACACTTATTGACGCGCTCTACGAAGCAAGGGTTCAGCTGATTTGCTCGGCGGCGGCGCAGCCCGAGATGCTTTATGTCGAAGGCACCGGCACTTTCGAATTCGAACGCACAGCCAGCCGCCTGCGTGAAATGCAGTCAGCCGATTGGGTTTGCCAGAATCATACGAGGCCTGATCCGGGCCTTTGCCTCTGATGTCGAGTGGGCGCGAAACAAGAATCGGGCCTGACGTGGTTCAAAGCATAGTCTGGCGGTTGCGCCTCTGCATTCTGGCTTTTCTGTGTCAAACACCCCGAATGTGGCGCAGGAAGGTGCTAAATCTGTCGAAAATGACACATTTACAATAACTTACTGCTCTTTTGTACAAGTGCATTCTTCTCCGACATATGCTAAAGTAGAAATTGTTCGAGACTGGTTAAGTCATCGTTGATGAGACAAAAAATGCCTTGTTTCTGTTGGTGTTTTCCTCATCTGCCTGCCGCAAAAGGCAGTGCCTTGCTCTGGCCGGTTCAGAACACTGAATAGTAGATGTAGTTAGTAACGGTGAAACCTGATGAAAATGTTTCCGCATTCCTTTGCGCCTCTTCTGCATGTGCATCTGGACACGGGCGCTCCGAAAGCTTCTGGCGCTGGAAACACAGCAGAGCCGCAAAGCCAGCCTGGCTGCGACCTTGGCGAGAAGCCTATAAAGATTGATCTTGAGAAGGCCGTTGCCATCATCCTCGGTGCGCGCGAAGACGTCAGTGATCGCCAGCGCCAGAAAGTGCGCCTTGATGTCATGAAGACCCTGCCATCCGAGTCGATCGATTGGGATACGGTGGACTGGGTGGCGGCCTACCCGTTCCGATCCGCGCGTCACGCTGGTGAATAGAGGCTTGGGCCACAGGGCCTAAGATCAAAGGGGCAGGTGCCTCTGCGCTAGATCGCCTTGAATGCGCCAGACTTGGGATCGTAGGCTTCCAGACTGCCCTCTCCAATATCGTTCCAGAGCCCGTGGATCGAGAGTGCCTCGCTTTCGACGGCTTCTTTTACAAAGGGAAAGGTCATCAGGTTCTCGAGCGAAATCACGACGGACGCTTTTTCAAGGGCCTGTTTGCGCGATGCGTCGTCACCTTCGGGCAAATCGGCGTAGCCCGGGCGCAGGATGTCCATCCAGCGGCCCACAAAGCTACTTGCTTCTTCCAGTTCGGGGGCATTGCCAGAGCACATGTTGTAACAGCCTTCCACGCCACCGCAGCCTGAATGGCCCAGTACGATCAGATGCGCCACTTTCAATCCGCGAATCGCATATTCGACGGCGGCAGATGTGCCGTGGTGATGTCCGTCTGGGTTAAACGGGGGGACCAGATTGGCGATATTGCGATGGATAAAGAACTCGCCCTGATCGGCGCCAAAGATCGAAGTGACGTGCACGCGGCTGTCACAGCATGAGATGACCATCGAGCGCGGGTGCTGCCCTGCTTCGGCCAGCCTGCGGTACCAGCCCCTGTTTTCCGTATAGATGGTTGCCTTCCAACCGTGATAGCGATTGACCAGATAGGCCGGGAGGGGGCGTGCGTACTGCATAGGTCTGTCTTTCTTTGCTTCCGCAGGGATACGTTGCATTTTCGCGAATTTCGAGCGATTTTTTCTGTCCTGTCTCAACCTTCTGGGAACGTTGTCTTCTTAAAAGCACGGTCATGAAAAATGTAACATCCTTCCCCGGCCCCGCTTCAGACGCGTCGCATGACGTTGTTTCGCTGGCCTGCCAAGATCAGATGCACTTCGATCCTGCACCCCTGACCCGCATTTTTGCGGAGCGTGATGCTGAAGCCGCAGAAGAGTTCGTTTGCCGCATGCTCGAAGACATCGCGATGCGTCTTGATATGCTGCAACGCGCCATGGCCGAAAATGCGTTTGCCCAGATGGACCGGCCTGCGCAACGCATTGGTGTCGTTGCCGACCAGATGGGCCTGACCGAGGTGTCTGTCGCGGTCGATCATGTCCGCAACTGTCTTGTCCAGCAGGATGCGGTTGCGTTGGATGCGACGATGGCCCGCTTGGAACGGAGCTTTGATTTTGCCGTTTCCGAAGTGTGGGCGGTGCGCGATCTTTAGACTGGCGTGATCGGTTCTTGCAGCCTGCGGGCCGCTGGTTCAATTATGGCTTGAACGCATTCAAAAGGATACGCCATGCCGCTGGCCTTCGCCGAACCAACTGACGCTGCAATCCCAATTCATGTTGTGACGGCTGATACCGTTGATGCTGAATTGGCCAAGCTGCCGCCCGAAGCCCAGCTCTGGGCCGAGGTGCAGGGGTTTAATGGATCATTGGGGCAGGTGCTGATGCTGCCTGATGCGCAGGGCGCGGCTTCGCAGGTCTTGGTGGGATACGGTAATGCGGCCAAGCGCGCGCGCGACCGTTTTCATATGGGTGCCGTTGCGCGCAAGCTGCCCAAAGGCACCTACGAGATTGCCAGCGGTCTGGAAAGGGATGCGCTTGGCGAAGCAGCCCTTGCATGGCTCTTGGCAGGCTACAGCTATGACCGCTATGTCAAGCCAGCCGAGCCGATCGCGGGGCTGGTCGCCCCCGAGGGGGTGGATGCCGCGCGTATCGCGATCATCGCCAACGGCGAGGCACTGACCCGTGAACTGATCAATACGCCAGCCTCTGATATGGGGCCGGACGAGTTGGAAGAGGCAGCGCGTACCTTGGCGACGGGCCATGGTGCCAGCATGAACGTCATCACGGGCGATGATCTGATCACCAGCAATTTTCCCATGATTCATACTGTTGGACGTGCCTCGACACGCGAACCCCGCTTGATTGACATGCGCTGGGGCGCAAGCGGCCCGCAACTGACCTTGGTGGGCAAAGGCGTATGCTTTGATACAGGCGGTCTGAATATCAAGCCCGGAAGCTCGATGGCGCTGATGAAAAAGGATATGGGCGGTGCGGCAACAGTGCTGGGACTGGCACATATGATCATGGCGCTTGAACTGCCGTTGCGCTTGCGTGTGCTGATCCCTGCGGTCGAGAACGGTATTGATGGCAATGCATTCCGCCCACAGGATATTCTGATGTCACGCAAAGGGCTTACAGTCGAGGTCAACAACACGGATGCCGAAGGGCGTCTGGTGCTGGCTGATGCGCTGACCCTGTCGGACGAGGATGATCCGGCGCTGGTGATTTCCATGGCGACGTTGACAGGCGCGGCACGTGTCGCGGTTGGACCGGATATCGCGCCATTCTTTACCGATGACGATCGACACGCCGATGCAGTCACAAAGGCGGCGCGCAAGGTCGCAGATCCGGTCTGGCGGATGCCATTTCATGAACCCTACGAGACAATGATCGAACCGGGGATCGCAGACCTTGATAATGCACCAAAGGGCGGATTTGCAGGGGCGATTACGGCGGCACTGTTCCTGCGCCGCTTTGTCGAAAGCCCTTATATGCATTTCGACATCTATGGCTGGCAACCTAATGCGGCACCTGCCCGTCCCAAAGGGGGTGTTGGCATGGGCGCACGCGCCGTGCTCGAGGCCCTGCCAGAGATGCTGAACCTGTGACAGATCGCCGTCTGACACCTGCCAATGGCCGCGTGGCGGCGATGCATCTGGCAGGGCAGGTCACGGCAGAGCGCTATGTCGCGGGTTGGATCGCGGCTGTCAGTGTACCTGTGGCCGACCTTTGCGCGCATCCCGACGGCGCGCGCGACCGCCAGTTGTTGCTGGGTGCCGAAGTGACTGTTTTCGAGGACCGCGATGGCTGGTCCTTTGTGCAAGCGGCGGACGGTTATGTCGGGTATCTCCGGTCTGATCAGCTGACGGATGCAAGCGGTGCGTCACATGTTGTGGCGACCGTCGCGACGCATGCTTATGTGGCCGAAGATTTCAAATCGCCCGACCTGCATGGGTTGCCGTTTGGTGCGCGCGTGACCGTGCAAGATGAACGGCGCAAGTTCTTTGAAACCAACGTCGGGTTCATCCCCAAGGGCCACTTGCGCCCGTTGGACCGCCCCTTTTCCGACCCTGCGACTGTGGCGCAGTTGCATTTTGGTGTTCCGTATCTCTGGGGCGGGAATTCGACGCGGGGGATTGATTGTTCGGGCCTGATCACTGCGGCGTTATCGGCATGTGGTCTGGACTGCCCGGGGGACAGTGACTTGCAGTGCGCAGCGTTGGGCCGGTCCTTTGAGGGTCCTTATCAACGCGGTGACATGGTCTTTTGGGACGGTCACGTTGGCATGATGGTTGATGCCGAGACAATGATCCACGCCAATGCACACCATATGGCAACAGTCTATGAACCCATCGAGCGGGCGACGCTGCGGATCGAGGCGCAAGGCGACGGGCCATTGGTTGCGCACAAGCGGCTTTAGTCTATTCGACTGCGCGGATCAGTTTGCGTTCGAGAACCCGCAACACCTGCCGCAGGTCGTTACCCCGCTTGAGGATCTGGCCATCCATGCCGATGACTGCATACTGCCCCTGTCTGAGCCGCAGTTTGGGACGTTTCTCGATCTTGTAGAGCGGATGCTCTGCGGTGCGCCGGAAGACCGAGAATATGGCAACATCGCGGAGATGCGACATCCCGTAGTCGCGCCACTCTCCGGCGGCCACCATGCGACCGTAAAGGCTGAGAATCACATTGAGTTCGGTCCGGTGAAAGGCGACCTGTTCGGGGGCGTGCAAAGGTGTGGCGGATTGAAACGTCATGCCCCAGAGTTGACCCAAACCCCTGCAAAATCAAGGGTTCTTCTGTAGGTGCCTTGCTTATGCCCTAAAATGAACACTTGGACGCCGCCGTGCCTGCCCACTGGGAACACAAGTGGTTGCGAGGGTGCTTGTATAGCGAAATGCTACCCCGATGTCGCGGTCAATAGCCCCCACCCAGTTCGTGACATCGGGGAATTTCGTTTCCCCCGTAGTCTTAACCGCAGTCGATCATCCGGATTGTTTCGTTTTCCGCGATGATGAAATTCACGCGGTCGGGCAGATAGTCCATGGTCACGGCATCGCCGGGACGGATGACACGAACGGGGCCCAGCAGCAGTATTGTTTCGAGGGCTGTCGCCTTCTGGCCGATCAGATCGGCGAACCTGCCTGCGCTACAGGTGTCGTCGGTCTGCGAAGGCAGCAGAGGTTCTGTGGCTGTGCAGCCAGCCAGTGCGACGAGTGCGAAAAAGCGTTTCATCGCTGCATTGTCGCCGCTTTGAGTGCAAACGCAAGCCGGCCCACACAGAGTGGTTGAAATCCCGCCCCATATGCCTGATCGTCGGCACATCAAAAAGGGAGATGTTGGACATGCGGACACGTGCGGCAGTTGCAGTTGAAGCGGGCAAGCCGCTTGAGGTGATGGAAGTGAACCTTGAAGGCCCCAAAGCGGGTGAAGTTCTCGTTGAAATCAAAGCGACGGGTATCTGTCACACGGATGAGTTCACCTTGTCGGGCGCTGACCCCGAGGGCATGTTCCCGGCCATTTTGGGCCATGAAGGGGCCGGTGTTGTGGTCGAAGTGGGTGAAGGTGTCACCAGTCTGAAACCTGGCGATCATGTGATCCCGCTTTACACACCCGAATGCCGCGAATGCGAATACTGCCTGAACCCAAAGACAAACCTGTGCCAAAAGATCCGGTCCACCCAAGGGGCGGGTGTGATGCCTGACGGAACTTCGCGGTTCTCGATGCTCGATGGGACGCCGATCCTGCATTACATGGGCTGTTCGACCT